>DATJYZ010000216.1:0-3459 GCA_035499355.1 Burkholderiaceae bacterium
CCCGGCCACGCTGTCCGGGCAGACGCTGCGTCGCCACTGGGTGGCCAGCTTCGAGCGCGAGGGCGCGCTCTACGTGTTCGCCGACTCCAAGCGGCCCGGCCATCTGGCAGGGCCGTACGCCGACGCGGCGGCGTTCGCCACCGACTACGCGCGCTACCGCGGCCGCGAGATCGTCGCGGTGCGCCAGCTGCCGAGCTACGAGCGGCAGAAGCGCCAGCTCGCCACCCGGCAGCCGCGCGAGCCCGCGCAACCGTGACAGCGCGTGATCAGCCGACCACCACGTCACTGATCTGGATCACCGGCCTCAAGTCGGTGTAGTTGGCGATGTCGGCCATGATCTCCTTGGTGTGCGGCCCGAAGCTGGCCTGGAACGACTCGACCGAGTCGCAGAAGATGTGGCACATCGCCACGTAGGTCGGCGCGCTGCCGGGCGCGCCGCCGGCCATGCCCTTGTCGACCGTGTAGCGCTTGCACGCCGCGCCCATGCGCGCGGCCACCAGCGGCATGTGCTTGTCGCGGTAGTAGGCGTGGTCGAAGCGGCTGCCGGGGGTGTGGGGGTACATCACGCTGACCTTGATCATCGACGGACTCCGGGTGGCTGGCGGGCAAGGGTTCGATGGTGCCGATCCGTGCCACCGCCCGCAAGCCATGACCTTGCGCGCCGACACCGCAACTGCGGCACACTCGCGCTCGCGCTTTCCACAATCCCAACACGAGGAGACAGGCCATGAACCGGATCACGACACCGTTGCTCGCCGCTGCCACGCTGGCGCTGGGCGGTTGCGCCCAGCTCGGCATCGGCGGCTGGACCACGCTGATCGACGGCGCCAAGGGGATGGAGAACTTCAACGTCGTCGGACAGGCCGACTGGGCCGCGGTCGACGGTGCGGTGCAGGCCACCAAGGGCGGCAACACGCCGTCGTACCTGGTGACCAAGAGCACCTACAAGGACTTCACGATCCGCGTCGAGTTCTGGGCCAGCGACGACGCCAACAGCGGCGTCTTCCTGCGCTGCCAGAACCCTGCACAGCTCACCGACGAGAACTGCTACGAGGCCAACATCTTCGATCAGCGGCCCGATCCCACCTACGGCACCGGTGCCGTCGTCAAAGTGGCCAAGGCTCCCAACCCGATGCCCAAGGCCGGCGGCAAGTGGAACACCTACGAGATCACCGCGCAGGGCAAGCGCCTGGTGCTGGTGCTCAACGGCGTGAAGACGGTCGACGTCGAGGACGGCAAGCTGGCCAGCGGCCCGATCGGCCTGCAGTGGGGCAGCGGCACGATCCGCTTCCGCAAGGTCGAGATCAAGTCGCTGTGATGACGCGGCGACGCATCGCTTAGCAGGAGGCCCGCGTGACTGTCCGCATCGTCAGGCTCGGCACCGCGCGACACCCCGACGAGGGGCTGCGCATCGGCACCGTGCGGCGCCCGCCGCGCGGCGTGCCGAAGCAGCAGTTCGCGGCGCAGAACTGGTACGACGTGTGGTATCCGCTGCTGGCGCCCTCGGTCGAGACGATGGCGCTCGGCCAGTCTGCGCAGACCGCCGCGCAGTGGAACGCGTTCATCAAGAAGTTCCGCTCCGAGATGGGCGCACCCGAGCCGTCGCGCACGCTCGACGTGCTGGCCGCGCTGTCGCGGCAGACCCACTTCTCGGTCGGCTGCTACTGCGAAGACGAGTCGCACTGCCACCGTTCGGTGCTGCGCGCGCTGCTGAGCGAACGCGGCGCCGACGTGGTCTGACCGCGGCCGACGTTCACCCGACGGCGAGGTCGGACATGGAACCGCGAATCAGCCTGGTCACGCTCGGCGTGGCCGACCTCGAGCGCGCGGTGGCGTTCTACGCGGGGGTGCTCGGCTGGAAGGTGGCCCACCATCCGCCGGGCGTCGCATTCCTCGATCTGGGCGGCCTCGTGCTGGCGTTGTTCCCGCACCGCGACCTCGCGCACGACATGCAGCTCGGCGAGCCCGGCGCGACGGGGGGCTACGAGGGTTTCGCGCTGGCGCACAACCTGCACAGCGTGCAGGCGGTCGACGAACTGTTCGCGCACCTCGGGCGCCACGGCACGACGATCGTCAAGCCGCCGCAGCAGGCCGAGTGGGGCGGCTACTCGGGCTACTTCGCCGACCCCGACGGGCACAAGTGGGAGGTGGCCTACAACCCGTACTGGACCATCCGCGCCGACGGCCGCATCAGCATGTCGCCGCGGTGAGCGCGCTGTGCGCCGGTGGAAACCGCGCCGCGTCGGGCTCCAGCGGCAGCCGCAGCGCGTTGGTGAGGTAGCCCACCGTGCGGTAGAAGCCCGCCAGCATCAAGAGCTCGAGCATCGCCTCCTCGCTGAAGCGCTCGCGCAACTGCTGCCACAGCGCGTCGTCGACCGACGAGCCGGCATGCAGGGCATCGCACAGGCGGATCAGCAGGCGGTCCTCGTCGCTCCAGCAGGTCGCCTCGGCGTCGCCGTGCACGGTGGCCCGCAGCTGCTCCGGGGTGAGCTTCACGTGCTGTGCGAAGCGCGCCGCGTGCACGCCCCACTCGTACTCGGAGCCGCAGCGCGCGGCGGTGCGGTGGATCACCACCTCGCGCTGGCGCAGCGTGAGGTGGCCGCGGTCGAGCAGGCCGGCGGAGAAGAACTTGACGAACAGCCGGGTGTCGCGCGCCAGCGTGGTGAACAGCACCAGCGGCGGTTGGCCCGAGGGCATGGTGCGATCGAGCCAGGCCTGCACCTCGGGCACGAACGGCGGCTGGGCGGGGGCGACGCGGGCGGGCAGCGGCATGGGGGGCTCCTGGGGTGCTACTATTTTCATAGCAATGCCGCCGAGGCTACGCGATCTGCTATGAAAAGTAAAGCAGCCTGATGACCATGAACCGACGCTCGGTCGCCTGCAGGGCGCGGGTCGCGCCCGGCAGGAGGGGCCCACGGGCGGCGAGGAGGCACCCATGACCACGCCGCGCGTCGGCCAATCGGTGCGCGGCTCGCGCAGCGGCCGCCCGATCATGGTGGTGCTCGACCTGCTCGGCCGCCGTGGCGCGATGCGCGTGCTGTGGGAGTTGCGTGGCAAGGAGGCGCTCACGTTTCGCGCGCTGCAGGACGCCGCCGACACCAACCCGGCCCTGCTGAACACGCGGCTGAAAGAGCTGCGCGAGGCCGGCCTCGTCGACCACGAAGGCGGCTACCGCCTGACCGCGCAGGGGCGTGCGCTGCTCAAGGCGATGCAGCCGCTGTGGGACTGGGCCCACGCCTGGGGCAGCGCACGCCAGGGCGCACGCGGGTCCGACTGAGCGTCGGCGCGCGCTGCGCCCAGCTCACTGTCCGCTGGCGAAGCAGTAGAAGCGCCCGGCCCCACCGGTGCGTACCAGCGCCTCCTGGCTGCAGCCCGCGCTCTGGTGCGAGAAGTTCCAGCTCTTGCCCCAATTGTTCGGGCATCGGTGCGCTGCGGTCGTGGTAGCCGACGATCGCCGAG
>DATJYZ010000217.1:0-3099 GCA_035499355.1 Burkholderiaceae bacterium
AAGTCGTCGACGCGTTCTCTCGGTTGCTGCCCATGCTCTCCTCTACCGCTACGGGTCTTTCTCGCGAGCAGCTTGAGGAGATCGTGCGTTCCGAATGTCTGCTGATTGCGAGAGACCGTGCCCGAGGAACCATCGTGGGTAGTCTCACATTGGTCATGTTTCGCATTCCCACGGGGCTTCGTGCGTGGATTGAAGACGTCGTTGTAGACAGTGCGGTTCAAGGCAGAGGCGTTGGCGAGACGCTCACGCGGGAAGCTGTTGCCATTGGCCAGCGGGCCGGCGCCAAGACCATTGACCTTACGTCTCGTAGGAGTCGAGCAGCCGCACACCGCCTTTACGAGAAGGTCGGCTTCTCGATCAGAGATACCAGTGTTTATCGCTATACCCCGACGCCAGTGCGTGGAACCGAAAGCTAGGCCAAGCCCGTCGCTGCACCTGACCTGCGACAGAGGAGACACTCCCATGAACAAGGTGGTAAGCGTGGGCTCGACACCCTCTTGACGAGGATCTTCGCTCAGATGTCGAGGACGTGGCGCAGCAGCGCGAAGCCGACGCGCCAGCTGGTGCCGTCACCCGTATCAATGGTCGCGGTGCGCTGGTTGATGCGTACGATGGTGCCGACCACGGTCTGCAGGTAGCGGTCCTCGAAGGTGACCTTCTCGCCGCAGCGGAAGTCGTTGCGCGATGGCCTTGGCGGGGCCGGTGTCGCCGGCTGCGATGGCGTGTGTGTCGTTGTAGTGGGCGCCGGTGGTTCGATGGCCGCATAGGGCAGCTTCCACTCGCGCCGGCTCCCCGCTTCGTGCAGCGTCACCTGTGTGTCCTTCAAGGCCACGACCTTGCCAGTGCGCATCTGCCCGTCGCGGTAGTCCAGGAACCGTACTGTCTGTCCCAGGTGCATGTTCGCGCGCACCGCGATGATCCGCCGCGGATCGGCCAGCATGCGCTCGATGATCGTGCTGAGCTGGAACAGCTCCAGGCTGCTGGCCCGGTTCAGCGCGTCGATCAGCTTGGGGTCGGCACCTTGCATCCCTCAGGCCGCCAGCTTGTGTGGCTCGGGGCTGCGGCCGATGTTCCACGGCAGCAGCTCCTCGATGCGGTTGATCGGATGATCCGCGATGCGGGTGAACACCTCGCGCAGGTAGGCTTCGGGGTCGATGCCGTTGAGCTTGGCCGTCTCCACCAGGCTGTACATCGCCGCCGCGCGCTCGCCCCCAGCGTCCGAGCCCATGAACAGGAAGTTGTTCCTGCCAAGTGCTACGCCGCGCAATGCGCGTTCGGCCGCGTTGTTGTCGATCTCGATGCGGCCATCATCGACGTAGCGGGTCAGCGCCGTCCAACGCACGAGGCTGTAGCCGATGGCCTGCGCAATCTCGGACTTGGCTGACACCCGTGGGAGCAGCCCGCTCAGCCACTGGCGCATGTCCTTGAGCAGCGGCCCGGCTCGGGCTTGTCGTTGTTCACGGCGGATGTCCGGGCTGCGGCCTCGGATCTCGGCCTCGATCTCGTACAGCTCCTTGATCCGCTGCAGCGCCTGTGCGGCCAGCGAGTCCGGGGCGCCAGCGCTGCTCTGGTACAGCTCCCACCACGGGCGTCTGGCGTGAGCCCAGCAAGCCGCCTCGACGACCTTGCCCTCGTCGTACAGCTTGGTCCAGCCGCCGTAGGCATCGGCCTGCAGGATGCCGCGGAACCTCTTCAGGTGATCCTGGGGATGCTCGCCCTTGCGATCGGGCGAGTAGCGGTACCAGGCCGCCGCCGGCGCCGGGTTGCCCGCAGGCCGATCGTCACGCACGTATACCCATAGCCGGCCGGTCTTGGTCTTGCCCGCGCCGGGGTCGAGCACCTTCACCGGTGTGTCGTCGGCGTGCACCTTGTCGGCAGCCAGCACGTAGCAGCTGAGCGCCGCCAGCAGCGGATCGATCAACTCATCGCCGCGCGCCACCCAGCCAGCCATCGTTGAGCGGTCGATCTCGATCCCCGCGCGCGCATAGATCCGGCTCTGGCGGTACAGAGGAATATGGTCGCAGTACTTCGAGACCATCACGTGTGCCATGAGCCCCGCCCCGGGCAGGCCGCGCACGATCGGCCGGCTCGGCGCGTCGGCCTGGAAGATGCCCTGGCACTTCACGCACGCCAGCTTGGGCCGCACATGGCGCAGGACCTTGAAGTGCGAGGGCACGTACTCGAGTTGTTCGGAGACGTCCGCGCCGATCCTGCGCAGCCGGCCACCACAGGCGGTGCAGCCACAGGCCTGGCCAGCGCTGTCGTGATGCGCGGGCGTGGTCGCGGGACGATGCACCTGCTCCTCACGCGGCAGGCACGCCGGCAGGCTGCGGTCGATCTCGGTGTTGGCCGCAGGCTGCACGGTCGTGCCGGGCACCTTCGCCGGGGGGATTCCATCCAGTGGTGCAGGTTCGATCAGGCTGCTTTGAGCGTCGCTGAAGCGCTCGCTGGAGGGGCCGTACTGCTCACGGTTGCGCTGCGCGAGCTGCAGCTTGAGCTTGCGGATCATCAACTTCAGCAACGTCACCTCGGCATCGCGTGCCTCGATGACTCCCAGCAGCGCTTCGATGCTCTGCGGCTTGTCGTTGGAGTCGTTGGACGCGGCTGCCACGAACTCCACTGTGCCCGCTGCATAGATGAGCGACTATCGGTGTCGTACCGGAGGCGTGTTCATCCAGTGCGCAACTCGACGGTCAGGCGGCCAGATCGGGCACGTGCGTTCGCATCGGCATGCGCCAGTCGATGCCTTCCAAGAGCATCGACAGCTGCGCGCTCGTCAGCGCAACGCGACCGGCCGTCGCTTGGGGCCACACGAAGCGGCCGCGCTCGAGCCGCTTGGACAGCAGCATCAGACCCTGGCCGTCGAACCACAGCACCTTGCAGATGTCGCCGCGCCGGCCGCGGAAGACGAAGACATGACCGGCGAAGGGATTGTCGGCAAGGGCGGTCTGCACCAGCGCGGCCAGGCCGTCGAAGCCCTTCCTCATGTCGGTGTGGCCAGCGGCAATCCACACCCGCGTGTTCGCAGGCAGGCCGATCATGCGTGCCGTGCCAGAGCGTCGAGCACCAGGCGCAGTTGCTGCGCGTCGATCTCGCCGT
>DATJYZ010000218.1:0-8362 GCA_035499355.1 Burkholderiaceae bacterium
GCGCGCCACTTCGACCGACTGGAGCATCTGCTGCGGGTGCGACAGCAGCTCGACCGAGCGCGCGACGCCTTTGCCGGTCATGTGCAGGGCCTTGACGGCGATGTCGGTCAGTGGCTGGATCACGGCATCGGACAGCCAGTCGCCTTCGTCGTCGCCGTCGCTCTTGCGGCGCGACTTGCGCGGCGGCGGCTGGCCGCCGCCGTCGGTGATCGACAGCGCCACCGAGATCAGCGCGATGCCGTCGCCGATGCAGTGGTGGATGCGCTGGATCAACGCCGAGCCGCCCTCGTAGCGCTCGACCAGGTGAAACTGCCACAGCGGCCGTTCGGGGTCGAGCGGCTGCGTCGCCAGCTTGCCGCACAGCGCCTGCAGCGCCTGGCGCTCGCCCTGCCCTTTGCGGCGAGCGAGCTTCTCGCGCACCACGTGGCGGTGGATGTCGAACCCGGTGTCCTCGACCCACAGCGCGCCGACCGGGTCCTGCACCACCTTCTGCCGGAACCGGTCGTAGCGCAGCAGCGTGGCGCCGACGCGCTCGCACAGCTCGTCGTAGCCGACTGCCGGCCGCAGCAGCCAGACGCCGACGATCATCATCAGGTTGACGTCGTTGTCCATGCGCAGCCAGGCGGTGTCGACGCGCGACATGCGTTCGCTGGCGGGCGATGGCATCTGGGGTCTCCTCGGTTCTGTTGCGTGCCCGCGCGGCTGGCGGCGTTGCAACGATGCTGGCTAAGATGCCGGGCGTCAACCGTCACAAGCCCGAAGGGAAACCGCCATGGCCGATCTGAAAGCCGCCTTCGAGAAGGCCGTTGCCGAGAGCAAGAGCCTGCCCGAGAAGCCCGACAACGCCACGCTGCTGCAGATCTACGCGCTGTACAAGCAGGCCACCGCCGGCGACGTCGACGGCAAGCGGCCGGGCTTCTCCGACATGGTGGGCCGCGCCAAGTGGGACGCCTGGAACGGCGTCAAGGGCAAGGACAACGCGGCCGCGATGCAGGAATACATCGACCTCATCGAGTCGTTGAAATAGTCCACCCCGGAGCGGCCTGGCAGCCGCCTCCCCCTCCAGGGGCGCTGGCGCTTGGCTACTTCTTCTTCACGGCTGGCGCCTTCTTGGCGCCTGCCGCCTTGCCCAGCAGCGTGTCGAGGTTCTTCTCGATCTCGCGCTCGATCGTGCCGGCGAAGGCGCCGAGCAGGAAGCCGAGCCTGGCTTCGAGGTCGAAGTGGTCCGGCGCGACGATCAGCCGGCCGTTGACGCCGGCGCGGGTGAACTCCACCGTGTCGCTGGTCTCGCCCTCGAGCACCGTGCACTCCATGTCGAACTTCCGCTCCACCTCTTCGGCCCAGGCCCAGGCGACCTTGCGCGCCTTGGCCAGCCCGAGGCTGTGGTCGCGGTGGATTCGGATGTCGGGCATCTACGGCGCTCCTGCAGCGGTGGCGCGCAGTGTGGCGTGGCGCTCGGCCTTGGGCAATGCGGCCAAACGCTGCACCTCGGCGTAGAAGGCGTCGAAGTTGCCGCCCAAACGGGCGAACAGCCGCTCGAAGTCGGGCACCAGGTCGTTGTAGGCGCCCTGCACCGCGAGCGCCGCGTTGTTGACACGCGCGATGAACGGGTCGTAGCCGGCGTAACCGCCCCAGCGCTCGGTCTTCAGGCGCGCATAGTCGGCGCGCAGCGCCTCGAACAGCTCGGCCTTGCGGGCGCGTTTGTCGGCCTCGGACAGCGTGGACGCATAGACACCGGCCAACGCGCTGCGGGTCTTTAGCGTCAGCGCGCGGAACTCCTCGCGGCGCGTCTGCACGTTGTCGAACTCGCGCAGTGCGGCGGGGTCGCGGCCCTCGGCGGCCAGCCAACGCGCGCCGCCGATGCGCTCGACCGCCACCGCGAACGACTCGTTGAACGCGGTGTCGTCGGCCGCGTAGGCCACCTGGTGTGCGAGCTCGTGGAACACCAGCCGCGCCACCTCGGCGTCGGGCCAGCCGATGAACGTCGACAGCAGCGGGTCACCGCCCAACCAGTTGGTCCAGCCGAGGGTCGAGTACGCGGGCACGCCGTAGACGTCGACCTCGAGGCCCTGCGCGCGCAGCTCGGCCGCCAGCACCTCGGCACCGGCCTTGTCGAAGTAGCCGCGGTAGCCGACGCAACCCATGATCGGAAAGCACCAGGTCTTGAGCGTCAGCGACAGCTCGGGTGTGGCCACCACGTTCCACACCACCGCGCTGCGGCCGAGGTCGGCATAGCGGGTGTAGCTGGCGTTGTCCGGCAGGTGCAGCTCACGCACCGCGAACGTCCGCATGCGCTGCGCCAGCGCGAGCTTGCGCTTCAGGTCGTCGGGTGTCGCCGGATCGGCCAGCCACTGGTCGACCGGCCGCGCGCGCTGCATCACGTCGAGGTGGCCGCCGACCGATTGGCCGATGTAGCCGAACGACGAACAGCCGCTCACGCCGCATACCAGCGCCGCAGCGCCGACAACCAGAGCCGCGAGGCCGCCGACCCCGGCCATCAGCAGCGTCGCGCGTCGTCGCACCGCATTCGTCGCGGACAAGTCAGGCCGGCCGGACTTCGACGCGGCAGTCGTAGAACGTCGGCGCGCGGCCGATGTCGGTGAGGCGCTGGCTGGTCAGCTCGTTGACGTTGGTGCCACGCACGCCGAACTTGCGCCACCAGACGCCCAGGCCGTTGACCACGCCGGGCCGCGCGCGCGCGCCGATGCGCGCGCGGCAGTGGTAACGCCCGCGGTCGTTGAACACCTCGACCAGCGCGCCGTCGGCGATGCCGCGCGCCGCGGCGTCGTCCGGATGCATTTCGAGCACCGGCTCGCGCTCGGTCTCGCGCAGGCTGGCCACGTTGACGAAGCTGGAGTTGAGGAAGTTGCGTGCCGGCGGCGAGATCATCGCCAGCGGGAAGTTCGCCGCCAGCGGCGAACGGGCGCCTTCGTACGGTGGCACGTAGTCGGGCACGCCGACGCCCGGCGCGTCGATCTGCACCTTGCCTGTCGGGGTCAGGAACCCGCCGTCGGCAAACGGGGCTTCGGGCAGCGGCAGCTTGACCCAGCCGTCGCGCCGCAGGGCGTCGAAGTCGACCCCGGGCAGCGCGGCGCGCGCCAGCGCATCGTCGTCGTCGGCAAAGCAGGCCTCGTCATAGCCCATGCGCTGCGCGAGTTCGCGGAAGATCTGCGTGTTCGGCTTGGCCTCGCCGAGCGGATCGATCGCCGCTTCGTTCCACATCGCGTAGGTGTGGCCGTACGAGATGTGCACGTCCTGGTGTTCGAGCTGCGTCGTGGCCGGCAGCACGATGTCGGCGTGGTCGGCGGTGTCGGTCATGAAGTGCTCGAGCACCACCGTGAACAGGTCTTCGCGCGCGAAACCCCGGACCACCCGCGCCGAATCCGGCGCCACCGCCACCGGGTTGCTGTTGTAGACGACGAGCGCTTCGATCCTGGGGCCGAACGCGGGCGATGCCTCGCGCAGCAGGTCGTCGCCGATCGTGCTCATGTTGATCGTGCGCGGCCGGCGGCCCGCCAGCAGCTCGGGCCGGTACAGCGCGGCGTCGTTGCGCACGCTCTTGAACCAGCCCGACGACGACAGCAGCAGGCCCCCGGCGCGATGGCGCCAGGCCCCGGTGAGGCACGGCAGCAGCGCGACCAGCCGCGCCGCGTTGCCACCACCGGCGACGCGCTGCATGCCGTAGTTCAGGCGGATCGCCGCCGGCCGCGTGGTGCCGTAGTCCCGCGCCAGCTCGCGGATGTCATCGGCCGCCACGCCGCATTCGGCGGCGGCGCGCTCCGGCGGCCAGGCCAGCGCGCGCTCGCGCAACGCGGCGAAGCCCTCGACGTGACGCGCGATGTAGTCCTCGTCGAGCCAGCCGTGGCTGATCAGCTCGTGCATCAGCGCCAGTGCCAACGCGCCGTCGGTGCCCGGCAGCAGCGCCAGGTGGCGGTGGCACTTCTCGGCCGTCTCGCTGCGCCGCGGGTCGATGCACCACAGCTTGGCCCCAGCGCGCTTGGCCTGCTGGGCAAAGGTCCAGAAGTGCAGGTTCGACGTGATCGAGTTGCTGCCCCAGACGACGATCAGCTTGCTTTCAGCATAGTGCTCGACGTGCATGCCGACCTTGCCGCCGTAGGTCAGCGCCAGCGCCTCGCCACCGGCGCTCGAGCAGATGGTGCGGTCGAGGAAGCTCGCACCCAGTTTGTGGAAGAAGCGCATCGCCATCGCCTCGCCCTGCACCAGACCCATCGTGCCGGCATAGCTGTACGGCAGCACGGCCTGCGGATTGCGCCCGGCAATGTCACGCAACCTGGCAGCCACCGTGTCGAGCGCCTCGTTCCAGCCGATGCGCGCGAAGCGGCCGCTGCCCTTGGGCCCCACCCGCATCATCGGGTGCAGCACGCGGTCGGGGCTGTGCGTGCGCTCGGGGTAGCGCGATACCTTGTTGCACAGCGCTCCGTGCGTGGGCGGATGCTCCGGATCGCCCTGCACCCGCACCACACGGCCACCCTGCACGGTGACGCGCAGCGCGCAGGTGTCGGGGCAATCGTGCGGGCAGGCGCCACGTACCACGCGCAGGGTTGGGCTGTCCATGGGCAGACTATCTCACACGCGTTGCGGCGCGCCCAACGGCCACTCGCCGGACGCGCGCTCGACCCTGCCCACCCGTGGCGCGCGCGACAACAGTCACCCGACTTTTTCACGCGTACCGACATTTCGAGGTCATCCGCGGGCGGGAACACTGCCGGCTGCCGCTACCCTCAAAGGGTTCGATCACGTTGGCTGTCTCGACACCTGGAACCGCCATGACACACCCGACCCGTCGCCACGCCATCACCCACCTTGCTGCCGCCACGGCGTCGATCGCGCTGCCGGCGCTCGGCCAGACCGACCGCCGAGTGGTGCTCGGCCAGTCGGCCGCGTTCAGCGGCGCTGCCGCGCAGCTGGGCATCCAGATGAACCGCGGCGCCAGGCTCTACTTCGACGCGGCCAACGCCAACGGCGGCATCAACGGCATCCAGGTCGAGCTGCGCACGCTGGACGATCAATACGAGCCCGACAAGTGCAAGGCCAACACCGAGCAGCTGATCAAGGACGACGTGTTCGCGCTGTTCGGCTACGTCGGCACGCCGACGTCGCTGGCGGCGCTGCCGCTGGTCAACCAGGCCAAGATCCCGTTCTTCGGCCCCTTCACCGGCGCCGAGGCGCTGCGCGAGCCGCTCAGCCGCTACGTCTTCCACCTACGCGCCAGCTACTACGACGAGACCGCGCTGATCGTCAAGCAGCTGACTGCGCTCGGCCTCAAGAAGATCGCCGTCTTCCGCCAGAACGACAGTTACGGCCAGGCCGGCTACGACGGCGTGGTGCGCGCGTTGAAGGCACAGAACCTGGCGCCGGTGGCGGTGGGCCTGGTCGAGCGCAACACCGTCGACGTCGCCGCCGCCGTGTCGACCATCGTGCCCACGCAGCCCGACGCGGTGGTGCAGATCAGCGCGTACAAGAGCTGCGCTGCGTTCATCCGCGAGGCGCGCAAGGCCGGCTACGGCGGCACCTTCTACAACGTGTCGTTCGTCGGCACGCAGGCGCTGGCCGACGAGCTGGGGCGCAGCGCGATGGGCGTGGTGGTCAGCCAGGTGGTGCCGTTCCCGTTCAGCATGACCACGCCAATCTCGCGCGAGTACCTGGCCGCGGTGCAGCGCGCCGGCGGCGACAACAAGCCGAACTATTCGAGCATGGAAGGCTACCTCGCCGCCAAACTGTTCGCCGAGGGCATGCGTCGCGCCGGCCGCACGCTCAACCGCGACGCCCTGATCGCCGGCCTCGAGTCGGTGCAGAGCCTCGACCTCGGTGGCTTCGTGGTCGGCTACGCCCCTCATAGCCACGTGGCGTCGCGCTTCGTCGACCTGTCGATGCTCACCGAAGACGGGCGCGTGCGGGTCTGATCCGCGCCGCAGTCGGACCGCCCAATCCCAGGGCGGGCCGCCGAGAGCCCCCGGCGTACACTGGCCGCTCCCACGCACGGGGGCGCCATGCACCTGATCGAATCCATCCTGGCCGACGCCGCGAGCATCGCGACGTTGCGGCGCGACATCCACGCCCATCCGGAGCTGTGCTTCGAGGAGCGCCGTACGGCCGACCTGATCGCCAAGGCGCTCACCGACTGGGGTATCCCGGTGCACCGCGGGCTCGGCAAGACCGGCGTCGTCGGCATCGTCAAGAACGGCACCTCGGGCCGCGCGGTCGGCCTGCGCGCCGACATCGACGCGCTGCCGATGACCGAGATGAACCGCTTCGCGCATGCCAGCCAGCACACCGGCAAGATGCACGCTTGCGGCCACGACGGCCACACCGCGATGCTGCTGGCGGCGGCCAAGCACCTGAGCCGGCACCGCAATTTCGACGGCACCGTCTACCTGGTATTCCAGCCGGCCGAGGAAGGTGGCGGCGGCGCGCGCGAGATGATGAAGGACGGCCTGTTCGAGAAGTTCCCGATGGAGGCCATCTTCGGCGCGCACAACTGGCCGGGCATGGCGGTGGGGCACTTCGCGCTGCGCGAGGGCCCGGTGTTCGCGTCGAGCAACGAGTTCAAGATCACCATCAAGGGCAAGGGCGCGCACGGCGCCATGCCTCACAACGGCATCGACCCGGTGCCCGCGGCCTGCCAGATGGTGCAGGCGTTCCAGACCGTCATCAGCCGCAACAAGCGGCCGATCGACACCGGCGTGATCTCGGTGACGATGATCCACACCGGCGAGGCGACCAACGTGATCCCGGAGTCGTGCGTGGTCGAAGGCACCGTGCGCACCTTCACCACCGAGGTGCTCGACCTGATCGAACGCCGCATGAAGACGATCGCCGAGGCCACCTGCGCCGCGTTCGAATGCGCGTGCGAGTTTGCGTTCACGCGCAACTACCCGCCGACGATCAACCACGCCGCCGAGACCGCGTTCGCGCGCAAGGTGCTGGCCGACGTGGTGGGGGCGCGGGGCGTGCACGAGTTCGAGCCGACCATGGGCGCCGAGGACTTCAGCTACTTCCTGCAGGGCAAGCCCGGCTGCTACTTCCTGATCGGCAACGGCGATGGCGCGCACCGCGCAGGCGGCCACGGCATGGGCCCGTGCATGCTGCACAACCCGAGCTACGATTTCAACGACGACCTGATCCCGCTGGGCGCCACCGTCTGGGTGCGCCTGGCCGAAGCCTGGCTGGCGGCACCGCGTTGACGGTGCGATGCCAGCGCCCCAGCGCCTGGGCAAGTACCGGATCCTGCGCAAGCTCGGCGCAGGCGCGATGGGTGTCGTCTACGAGGGCTTCGATCCGCTGATCGAGCGCAGCGTCGCGCTCAAGGTGATCCGTCAGGACGACCTCGGCGCCGCCGAGGCCGGCGAGCTGCGCGCCCGGCTCAAGCGCGAGGCGCAAGCCGCAGGCCGCCTGGCCCATCCGGGCATCGTGGCCGTCTACGAGTACGGCGAGGACGACGGCGGCCAGGGCGCCTTCATCGCGATGGAGATGGTGCGTGGACGCGAGCTGAAGACGGTGCTCGACGAAGGGCAGCGCTTCGCGCCGTCCGAGGCGGTGCGCGTGATGCGTGCGGTGCTGGCCGCGCTGCAGCACGCGCACGAACGCGGCGTGGTGCATCGCGACATCAAGCCGAGCAACGTGTTCCTGCAGGACGATGGCGAAATCAAGGTGGCCGACTTCGGCGTCGCCCGCATCGAGTCGTCGGACCTCACGCAGACCGGCGCGATGATCGGCACGCCGAGCTACATGTCGCCCGAACAGCTGCTCGGCCAGCCGGTCGACGGCCGCTCCGACCTGTTTTCCTGCGGCGTGGTGCTGTACCAGCTGCTGACCGGCGAGAAGCCGTTCACCGGCTCGGTGACCACTGTGATGCACAAGCTGCTGCATGAGCCCGCGGCGCCGCCGTCGACCCTCGACACCTCGCTGATCCCGCGCTGGGACGCGGTGATCGAACGGGCCTTGGCCAAACAGCCCGGCGCCCGCTATCAGAGCGCCGCCGAGTTTTCGCGCGCGATCGCGCAGGCGCTCGACGAGATGCCGGCGCACGACGATTCGACGGTGATCATGCCGGCGCCATTCACCAGGGGGGCGGTCCCGCCCATCCGCCCGGGCGTGCCGGCTCCGCGCGCGCCCGCAGCGGCGCCCGCGCCGCGGCCAGCGTTTGCGCCCACGCCGCGGCCAGCGCCCGCGCCGCCGACCGCCGCGACCGCGGTGCCGAACGCACCGGCGCCGCGCGTGCCCGCCACCGCAATCACCGCCGCGGTCGCTGCTTTGCTCGCGAGCGCGGCGGGCGCCTGGTGGCTGCTGCGCGACAGCGGCGGCTCGCCACCGTCGCTGGCACAGGCACCGGCCTCCGCGG
>DATJYZ010000219.1:0-3134 GCA_035499355.1 Burkholderiaceae bacterium
CGAGCGCTCGCGCGGCGGCCTGCTGCAGTTCATCGAACTCGTCGGCGACGCCGCCCTGCTGGCCTGGGTGCAGGCGAACACCTCCAGCCCGAACGCAATGGTCGACCGCATCACGCCGCGCCCGCTGCCCGAAGTCGCGCAGCGCGTGAAGGCCGCGACCGGCTGGGACGACCAGGCGCCGGTGATGGGCGAGCGCTTCATCCAGTGGGTGATCGAGGACGACTTCTGCAACGACCGGCCGGCGTGGGAGACGGTGGGCGTGCAGATGGTGCCGTCGGTGGCACCGTACGAGGAGGCCAAGATCCGCATCCTCAACGCCAGCCACAGCTGCATCGCCTGGGCCGGCACGCTGCGCGGCATGCTCTACATCCACCAGGGCACGCGCGACGCCACCATTCGCCAGCTGGCGCACGATTACGTCAGCGACGACGTGATCCCGTGCCTGAGCCCGAGCCCGATCGACCTCGCGGCGTACCGCGACGTGGTGCTCGAGCGCTTCGGCAACCCCGCGATCCAGGACACCAACCAGCGCGTGGCGATGGACGGCTTCAGCAAGATCCCCGGCTTCATCGCGCCGACGTTCCGCGAGCGGCTGGCGAGGAACGAATCGATCGCCAGCGTGGCGATGCTGCCGGCGCTGTTCCTGGCCTATCTGCAGCGCTGGCACCGCGGCCAGCTGCCCTACACCTACCAGGACCAGGCGATGGACGCCGACGAGGCACACGCCATCTGTGCCGCCGCCGATCCGACCGCCGCGTTCGCCGCCGACGCCACGCTGTGGGGCGCGCTCGCCGGCGATGCGCGGCTGCTCGCGGCGCTGCGCAGCGCCGACGCGCGCGTGCAACGCTTCGTGGCGGGAGGCACACCGTGAGCGCAACGAGCGGCCGCTTGGCCGACCGGCACGCGCTGCTCACCGGTGCCGGCGGCGGCATCGGCCTGGCGGTGGCCGCGGCCTACCTACGCGAGGGTGCGCGCTGCACGCTGGTGGACCTGCCGCTGGAGGCGTCCGACGGCGTGCAGGCGCTGGCGTCGTCGGTGCCCGGCCGCGTGCACTACTGCAGCGGCAACGTGGCCGACACCGCACGCATCGCCGACTGGGTGGGCAGCGCGCGCTCGCGCTTCGGCACCATCGACATCCTGTTCAACAACGCCGCGGTGTTCGACCTCGCTCCGCTGCTGCGCAGCGACGAGGCGATGTACGAGCGGCTGTTCGCGGTCAACGTCAAGGGCCTGTTCTTCGTGATGCAGGCCGTGCTGGCGCAGATGGTGGCCGCCGGCGCCGAGTGTGCGGGCAAGGGCGCGGTGATCAACCTGGCGTCGCAGGCCGGGCGGCGCGGCGAGGCGCTGGTGTCGCACTACTGCGCCAGCAAGGCCGCGGTGATCAGCTACACGCAGAGCGCCGCGCTGGCGATGGCGCCGCACGGCATCCGCGTCAACGCCATCGCGCCCGGCGTGATCGACACGCCGATGTGGGCGCGCGTCGACGCGCTGTTCGCGCGCTACGAAGGCCTGCAGGCCGGCGACAAGAAGGCGGCCGTCGGCAAGGCGGTGCCGCTCGGGCGCATGGGCGTGCCCGACGACGTGGCCGGCGCCGCGGTGTTCCTGGCCAGCGACGAGGCGCGCTACATCACGGCGCAAACCCTCAACGTCGACGGTGGCAACGTGATGTCGTAGCGGGTTCACAATCGCAGCAGCCATGCCGAGCCATCACGTCCGCACCGTGCCGCGCCAGCGCCAGCCCGAGCTGGAGCACGACTACTCGCGCTCGCCGTCGCTCGGCTACGAGGCGCCGGATGAGGCCGGCCTGGTGCGCTGTCTGGCGCACGGCTTCCCGACACCGCTGGCGCGCTGGCATTTTCACGACGAGTACGAGCTGCACCTCATCACCTGCACCTCGGGCAAGGCCTTCGTCGGCGACTGGATCGGCCCGTTTCAGCCCGGCCACCTGGTGCTGTGCGGGCCGCGCCTGCCGCACAACTGGGTGTCGTACGACCTGCCCGATGGCGGCGTGGCCGAGCGCGACCTGGTGATCCAGTTCCGCCACGAGCCGGTGGCGCACGCGGCCGAGCAGATTCCCGAGCTGGCCGACGTGCTGCCGCTGCTCGAGCGCGCCAGGCACGGTGTCGAGTTCTTCGGCCTGTCCGGGCAGGCCCACCACCACTGGCACCGTGTGAAGGCGGGCCACGGCATGCAGCGCTTCGCGGCCTTCTGCGACTACCTCGCCGACCTCGCCGCCAGCACCGACTACCGGCTGTTGTCGAGCGTGCAGATCCAGGGCGAGCCCGGCGACGTCGACAACGAACAGGTGCAGGCGATCGTGGCACGCATCACCGACCACCTCGCCGAGCCGCTGGCGCTGTCGGAGCTGGCGGCCGAGTTCGGCATGGGCGAGAGCCGCTTCTCGCGGCTGTTCCGTCGTGCCACCGGCAACACCTTCGTCGACTTCGTCAACCGCGTGCGCGTCAACCGCGCCTGCCAGCTGCTGATGGAGAGCGACCGCCTGGTCACGCACATCTGCTACGAGGTGGGCTTCAACAACGTCGCCAACTTCAACCGCCGCTTCCTCGAGGTGAAGGGCATGACCCCGCGGCAGTTCCGCCGCCAGGCTGCACGGCGGTTCAGCGGCGCCACCGCGACGCCGGCGCCCACCGACTGAGCGCGCCATGTTCCTCGGCATTGACCTCGGCACGTCCGAGATCAAGCTGCTGTTGCTCGACGCGTCGCACCGGGTGGTCGCCGGCGCTGGCGCCGCGCTGGCGATCGCGCAGCCACAGCCGTTGTGGAGCGAACAGCATCCGCACGACTGGTGGGCCGCGCTCGATGCGGCGATGCAGCGGTTGCGCGATCAGGCTGCCGGGGCGCTGGCCGCGGTGCAGGCGATCGGCCTTTCGGGCCAGATGCACGGCGCTGTGCTGCTCGATGCCGGCGGCGACGTGCTGCGCCCGGCGATCCTGTGGAACGATGGCCGCAGCGCCGCGCAATGTGCCGCGCTGGAAGCCGCGGCGCCGCGGTTGCACGCGATCGCAGGCAACCTGGCGATGCCGGGCTTCACCGCACCGAAACTGCTTTGGCTGCGCGAGCACGAGCGCGACACCTTCGAGCGCACGGCCACCGTGCTGCTGCCGAAGGACTGG
>DATJYZ010000220.1:0-2505 GCA_035499355.1 Burkholderiaceae bacterium
CGCGCGCGCCGCGCGTGCGCGCCGACGTCGGCGTGCATGGCGGCCGCATCGCGGCGGTGGGCCACCTCGCCGGCCAGCCGGCGCGCCAGGTGATCGACGCCGGCGGGCGCATCGTCGCCCCCGGCTTCATCGACACGCACACCCACGACGACCAGGCGCTGCTCGACCAACCCACGCTGCCGTTCAAGGTCTCGCAGGGCGTGACCACGGTGGTCGCCGGCAACTGCGGGGTCAGCGCGGCGCCGTGGCGCCGCGGGCTCAAGCGCCCACCGCCGCTGGACCTGATCAACCGCCGCGGCGACGACGAGTTCGAGAGCTTCGGCGCCTACCTCGACGCACTGCGCGCGCAGCCGGCCGCGGTCAACGTGGCGGCGATGGTCGGCCACACCTCGCTGCGCGGCTTGACGATGGCCGCGCTCGACCGGCCGGCCAACACGGCCGAGATCGACGCGATGGCGCTGCACGTGTCGGAGGCCTTGCGGGCCGGCGCGATCGGCTTGTCCACCGGCACCTTCTATCCGCCCGCCGCGGCGGCCACCACCGACGAGATCATCGCGGTGGCCCAGCCGTTGGCCCGCGGTGCCGGTCTGTACGCCACCCACATGCGCGACGAGGCCGATCGGGTGATGGAGGCGATCGAGGAGACGCTGGCGATCGGCCGCGCGCTCGATTGCCCGGTGGTGATCTCGCACCACAAGGTCAGCGGCCGCGCGAACTTCGGCCGTTCGGCGCAGACGCTGGCGCGCATCGGCGAGGCGATGCGACAGCAGTGCGTCTGCCTCGACTGCTACCCGTACATCGCGGGCTCGACCATGATCCGCACCGATCGCGCGATGCTCGCGCAGCGCGTGCTGATCAACACCAGCGTGCCGCACCCGGAGTGCAACGGCCGCGACCTGGCCGACATCGCCGCCGAGTGGCGCGTGTCGCGTGAGGAGGCGGCGCAGCGCCTGTCGCCGGGCAGCGCGGTGTACTTCATGATGGACGAGGCCGACGTGCGCCGTATCCTCGCCTTTCCCGAGACGATGATCGGCTCCGACGGCATTCCGCTCGGGCCCAAGCCGCACCCGCGACTGTGGGGCACGTTCCCGCGCGTGCTGGGCCACTACAGCCGCGAGCTGGGGCTGTTCCCGCTCGAGACCGCGGTGTGGAAGATGACCGGGCTGCCGGCGCGCAACTTCGGCCTCGCCGATCGCGGCACCATCGCGCCGGGCCAGGCCGCCGACCTGGTGATCTTCGGCGCCGCCGAGGTGGCCGACGTCGCGACCTACGATTCGCCGGTGCAGGCCTCGGCGGGCATCGACGCGGTGTTCGTCAACGGCGCACTCGCGTGGCGCCACGGCGCCGCCACCGGCGTGCGCGCCGGGCAGGTGCTGCGGCGCACGCCGCGCGACGGCTCGCCGCGCGCAGCCTGAGGGCGTGCCGCGATGCTGAAGTTCCTCGCGCGCCGCCTGCTGGCGACGGTGCCGGTGCTGGTGGTGGTGGCGATCCTGGTGTTCCTGATGCTGCGCCTGACGCCGGGCGATCCCGCAGCCGTGCTGGCCGGCGACGCCGCCTCCACCGAGCAGATCGCGCAGATCCGCGCGACGCTCGGCCTCGACCGCTCGATCCCCGAGCAGTTCGCCATCTGGATCGGCCACCTGCTCGGCGGCGACCTCGGCCAGAGCTACTACTACAAGACCCCGGTCACCACGCTGATCAGCCAACGCCTGGAGCCCACGCTGTCGCTGGCGGCGCTGACCATGACGCTCGCCGTGCTGGTGGCGGTGCCGCTGGGCGTGCTGGCCGCCTGGCGCTTCGGCAGCTGGCTCGACCGTGGCCTGATGGCGTTCTCGGTGCTCGGCTTCTCGGTGCCGGTGTTCGTGCTGGCCTACCTGCTGATCTGGCTGGTGTCGCTGAAGCTCGGCTGGCTGCCGGTGCAGGGCTATCAGCGCATCGCCGACGGCGTGGGGCCGTGGCTGGTCCACTTGATCCTGCCGTCGGTGACGCTGAGCGTCATCTACATCGCGCTGATCGCGCGCGTCACGCGCGCCTCGGTGCTGGAGACGCTCGGCGAGGACTACATCCGCACCGCGCGCGCCAAGGGGCTGCCCGAGACCATCGTGCTGAAGCGACACGCGCTGGCCAACGCCGCGGTGCCGATCGCCACCGTGGTGGGCATCGGCATCGCGCTTCTGATCGGCGGTGTCGTCGTCACCGAGTCGGTGTACGCGATCCCCGGGCTCGGGCGCCTGACGGTCGACGCCGTGCTGGCGCGCGACTTCCCGACCATCCAGGGCGTGATCCTGCTGTTCTCGTTCGTCTACGTGCTGATCAACCTGTTGGTCGACCTGAGCTACGTGTTCTTCGACCCGCGCATCCGCTACTGACATGAACGACAGCGCGCGCTTCGAGCAGCTGTCGATCGAGTCGGCCTCGATCGCCGCGCCGCCGCCGAGCGCGTGGGCGCGCGTGCGCCGCAACCTGTCGGTGCGCATCGGCACCTGCGTGCTCGGCGTGCTGGTG
>DATJYZ010000221.1:0-4206 GCA_035499355.1 Burkholderiaceae bacterium
TTGTCTGCATGGCGTGCGGCTGGGAGGCGCCATCGCACGAGGAGCGCGAATGACGCCCAACCCTTCGTTGCACCCGACTCGCTACAGCGGGCTTCGCCCGCTTTCGCGAGCGGGTGAACTCAAACGTTAGGCCGCACAGGCAGCTCGGGCGCACATGTACTACGCGATCGTCGCTACGCTCATGTTTGCGTTCCCGCTCGTGGCTGTCGGGTTCGAGGCTTCGCAGGCAAACAACACGCTCACTGCTGTGCTCGTAGCGAAGTGGTTCGCGTTCTGGTCCGTGGGCTGGCGCCTCTTCTTGGCCGGAACGCGGCAGGTCCTTCAGCCGAGCTACACGGCCAAGGTCATTCTTGGGTTCAAGGGCGAGGAGGCACTGCTCTTGGTCCGTGAACTGGGGTTCGCCAATCTCGCCCTCGGGGTCGTTGGCATCGCGAGTCTGTTCGTTGCGTCCTGGCAGCTGGCCGTCGCGCTGGCCGGTGGCATCTTCGTAAGCGGTCAATCAACCACGCCCATGCGGCGACCTGAGTCTGCTGATCAGGCCGGATCGAGCGCGATGCGCCAAGGCAGCAGCGCCTCGAAGTCCTCGACCGTCTTGGCCCGAGGCAGCGCGATGAGCAAGGCCTTTAGGTAGCGGTAGCCGTCGATGCCGTTGGCGATGCAGGTCTGCAGCAACGAGTACAGGTTGGCGCTGGCGTTGGCGCCGGCCACCGTGTCGGCGAACAGCCAGTTGCGTCTGCCGACGACGAACGGGCGGATCGCGTTTTCGCAGGCGTTGTTGTCCAGCGGGTAGTGGCCGTCGTCGATGAAGCGCACGAGCTTGGGCCACTGCGAGGCCAGGTAATGAAGCGCCTTGCCCAGCAGGCTGGACGGCAGCACCGCGTGCAGGTGGGTCGTCAGCAGCGCCTCGATCTCGGCCAGCACCGGCGCGCTGTGTTCTTGCCGGCGGCGCTGCAGCGCAGCGGGCTCGAGCCCCGCGCGTCTGGCCTGGGCTTCGACGTGGTACATCCGCCCGATCAGCTCGATGAAGCGAGCCGGCAACTGCTGGGGGCCGCGCTTGTCCTTGGGCAAGGCCTGCAGCGCCTCATGGAAGCCGCGGCGCGCGTGTGCCCAGCACCCCAGGTGCACGAGCCGGTGCTCCTGCGCGATCGCCTCGTAGGGCTTGTAGCCGTCGCTCATCAGCACGCCGCCTGTGCGCATGCCGGCGTACAGCGTCTTGGCCGTCTCGGTGCTGCGGCTGGGCGAGTAGGCGAACAGCCGGATCGGCGGCCCGGTGCCGTCCTGGCCCGCAGCCTCGGTCATCTGCGCCCACAGGTAGCTCTTGCTCTGTGCCTTCCTGCCCGGCTCCTTGAGCACCTGCAGTTCGGTCTCGTCACCGTAGACGATGGGCGCGGCCAGCATCTCGTCGCGCAGCAGGTTGACCAGTGGCTGCACCGCCAGCCCCACTTTCACGACGCCGGCGGCCAGCGTGTTGCGCGACCAGTCGGTGCCACCGAAGCGACCCAGCAGCGCCGCCTGCCTGTACAGCGGCAGTCCATCGAGGTACTTGGCCGTGATCACCCAGGCCTGCGCCGCCTCGCTGAGCAGCCCCTTGGGGATGACCTGCGGCGGCCTGGCCGCCAGCTTGATCGTGCCATCGCAGCAGGGGCAGGCGTATTTCACCCGCTCGTGGCGGATCACGCGCACCTGCTGCGGGACGATGTCCAGCTGCTCGCTGACCTCCACGCCGATCTCGTTGAGCACCGAGCCGTCGTGCGGGCACACGCGCTCGTCCTCGGGCAGTTCGTGGCGCACCACCTCGCGCGGCAGCGCAGGATCCAGCGGCTTGCGGCCGCGCTTGGCGCGCTTGTGCGCCGGCACGTCGACCTGGTCGTCGCCGGCCTCGTTGTCGGTCTCTTCGGCCGCCGGCTGTGCCTTCGCGCCCTCGGCCTCGGCCTCGTTGAAGAACATGTCCTTCTGCTGGACGCTGGCGGCCGCCTCGCTCCTGGCTTCGAACAGCCGGCGCTTGAAGCGGTTGAGCTGCTCTTGCAGCAGGTCGCGCTCGGTGCGCAGCACGCGAAGCTCGCCGGACATCGATTCGTTGGTCTTCAGCGCGTCGGCCAGCGCTTGTCGCAGGGCGGCAATCTCTTCGGCAGTGGGCATGGAGACCATCGGCGCGCATTCTGATCATCGCGCCGCGTGTCGTTACCTGCGATCTTCGCATCGGCCCGTAACAGCACGGTCGGGGTGCAACTCACCCGTACAGTGCTGCGGCTCACACGCGCGCGTAGACCCGCTGCGGATGCCGCTGCACGACGCCGATGTCGATGCCCTCGAGCAGCCAGTGCAACTGCTCGACCGTCAGCGTCGGCACCGCCGATGCGTCAGGCCAGATGAAGCGATCCTTCTCCAGGCGCTTGAGCAGCAGCCAGAAGCCGTTGCGCTCCCAGCCGAGGAGCTTCACCCGGTTGCGTCGTCGGTTGCCGAACACGTACACACATGGCGCGAACGGGTTCAGCCCGAGCGCCTTGTCCACCAGCAGCACCAGTCCGTTGATGTTCAGCCGGAAGTCGATCGGCTCGCGGTGAAGGTAGACCTTCAGCCCGTCGTCGAGCCGGAACACCGCAGCCTCCCGAACGCCTGGATCAGTTGGCCGGCTTGCGTCAGGTCGCACCCCGCCAGATCGATCACCACGCCATTGGGCATGCGCGCCTGGATCGACAGTGCGGGCGCCGCAGTCGGCACGGACGTCTCGATGGCCACCGGCACGAACGCTGCAGGCGTCGCAACGACGGCCCGGTTCGTGGCGCGTCGACGTCCTCCCTGGCCTTGCTCGCGTATCCAGCGGCTGAGCTGGTTGGCGTTGACACCGGCCTGGCGCGCCACGCGCGACACCGACGCCCCAGGCTTCGCGCACTCGGCCACCAGTTCGGCCTTGGCTTGCTCGTCGTACACGCTTCGGCCGTCGCGCTTGTGTCCGATCACCAGCCGGCGCGCCAGCTCTTCCACTCTGTCTGACATCACGTTCCCACGTTCATGTACGTGGGAACGTAGACTGTCAGGCGTTCGGGCGTTGCTCAAGGACGCGGTTCATTGCGCGCTTACTATGCAGCGACAGTGATACCGGCCGCGTGTGCACGCCGGGCAGGCCTCACCACAATCTCGCCACTTTGGTCGAGCGACACAAGGGCTTGCATCAGACGCTCGAGCGAGATGTTCTGCAGCTTGTACCGACGCGCCTGAGACACCTTGGGCTGGGTCATCCCAGTGATCGCCGCCACCTCGGTTTGACTGAGCCCGCGCTTGTCCACCAACTCGTTGTATCCCGCGCGTCATCGATTCGTCACGGCGCGCTCCGATATTGTTTCGCGATCGCCCGGCCGCTCGCTCGAGCGGACTCGGCTGCCCAGCAACCTACCGAGGAGAGCCATGCGAATCGCCACAATGACCGGATCGCTCGCACTGTCACTGGGCCTGGCCGGAGCGGCCTGCGCCGCGCCGACCGGCACCTGCCGACTCAACGCAGCCCATGGTGAAGTCCGGCACGTCATCTACATCCAGTTCGACAATACCCATTTCCGCCGCGACAACCCGCATGTGCCGTCGGATCTCGAGCAGATGCCTCACCTGCTCGACTTCATCCGCGGCCACGGTACGCTGCTTAGCAACGACCACACGGTGCTGATCTCGCACACCGCCGGAGGCATCCTGTCGTCGCTGACCGGCGTGTACCCCGACCGCCACGGACAAACGGTGTCCAACAGCTACGTGCGCACATCGTCGGCCGGCACCTTCAGTTTCCCCAGTTCCTTCGGCTACTGGACCGATCCGGTCGCTGCGGCCAACACGGTGACCGTGCCCAACATGATCGGGCCCGATGGCAGCAACATCCCTGCACCGTGGGTCGCGTACACGCGCGCCGGCTGCGACGTCGGCGCCGTCGCCACCGCCAACGTAGTGCTGGAGAACACCGGCACCGGCCCGACCGGCGACATCACCAAGGTGTTCGGCAACCCGTCGCCGCAGGCTACCGAGGCCATCGCGTCGGCGGCCGCACCCGCGGGCACCGCCGCGCGCGCGAAGGCACAGACCGACTTCGTCGGGCTGGCCGTGCACTGCGCGCAGGGATCGTCGATATGCGCGAACGGGCAGAACGACGTGCTGCCGCAGGAGCCCGGCAGCTACGCCGGGTTCAAGGGTTTGTTCGGCGCGCAGTCGATCAATCCGCTG
>DATJYZ010000222.1:0-9114 GCA_035499355.1 Burkholderiaceae bacterium
GCATGGACTGGCGCGCGGCCTGACGAATTACGGCGACGCCGACTTTTCGCTATATCTGCGCCGCTCATTTGCACAATCGACCGGCCTTTCGGCAGACATGCTCAAGCGCCCCGTCATAGGGATCGCGCAGGCGGCCGGCGGCTTCAATTCCTGCCATCGGCATTTCCCCGAACTTGTGGAGGCGGTGAAAAGGGGCGTGCTCGCCGCGGGCGGACTCCCGCTCGACTTTCCCACCATTTCGCTTGGCGAGGTCTATCTCAGCCCGACCAGCATGATGTTCCGCAATCTCATGGCGATGGACGTCGAGGAAATGATCCGTGCGCAGCCGATGGATGCCGTTGTGCTGCTCGGGGGCTGTGACAAGACGGTGCCGGCGCAGCTGATGGGCGCGGCGTCGGCCGGCATCCCGGCCGTGCAGCTCGTCACGGGCTCGATGCTCACCGGTTCGCACCGCGGCGAGACGGTGGGCGCCTGCACCGACTGCCGCCGCTACTGGGGCCGCTACCGCGCCGACGAGATCGACGCCGGCGAGATCGCTGCGGTCAACGATCAGTTGGTCGCCAGCGTCGGCACCTGCTCGGTGATGGGCACCGCGAGCACGATGGCCTGCATCGTCGAGGCGCTGGGCATCGGCGTGTCCGGCAGCGCGTCGCCGCCGGCGGTAGCGGCCGATCGCCTGCGGGTCGCCGAGCGCACCGGCACGGTGGCCGTGCAGATCGCACGCACGCGGCTGACGATCGACCGGGTGCTCACCGAACCGGCGTTCGAGAACGCGCTGCGCGTGCTGCTGGCGATCGGCGGCTCGACCAACGCGATCGTCCACCTGACGGCGCTCGCCGGCCGTTGCGGCTTCGACGTCGACCTCGATGCGCTCGACCGCATGGGCCGCGAGACGCCGGTGCTGCTCGACCTCAAGCCGTCGGGCGCCCACTACATGGAAGATTTCCATGCCGCCGGCGGCATGACCACGCTGCTGCGCGAATTGAAGCCGTTGTTGCGCCTGGACGCACTCACCGTCAGCGGTCGCACGCTCGGCGAGGAACTCGAGGCCGCGCCACCGCCGTTCGCGCAGTCCGTGGTGCACGCGCTGGCGCGGCCGTTGTATCGCGAAGGAGGCATCGCGGTGCTGAAGGGCAATCTCGCGCCGCGTGGCGCCATCATCAAACAGTCAGCCGCCGATCCGGCGCTGATGGAGCACGAAGGCCGCGCGGTGGTGTTCGACGATGCGGCCGATCTGGCCGCACGCATCGATCGCGACGACCTCGACGTGCGGCCCGACGACGTGCTGGTGCTCAAGCGCATCGGGCCCAAGGGCGCGCCGGGCATGCCGGAGGCCGGCTACATCCCGATTCCGCGCAAGCTGGCACGCGCCGGCGTGAAAGACATCGTGCGCATCTCCGATGGCCGCATGAGCGGCACCGCGTTCGGCACCATCGTGTTGCACGTCACGCCCGAGGCGGCGGTCGGCGGGCCGCTGGCGCACGTGCGCAGCGGCGACCGCATCCGGCTGTCGGTGGCGCGGCGCGAGCTGATCCTGCTGGTGTCCGACGCCGAGCTGGCGCGCCGGGCCGCGGAGCGGCCGGTCGCCGAGCCGAGCGCCGAGCGCGGCTATCGCAAGCTGTTCCTGGCCAGCGTGACGCAGGCCGATCTGGGCGCGGACTTCGACTTCCTGCGCGCTGCGCGCATCACCGGCCGGGTACCGCGCCGATGATTGCGGCCGTGAAGAAGCGACTCATGCGCGCCGTCGACCGTCTCAGCGAGGTGTTCGGCCGCGGCGTCGTGATGACGGTCGGCCTGCTTCTCTTGATCGCGCTGGGCATCGCGCTGGCGGCATTCGGGCTGTTCGATGCGGCGGCGCCCAGCGAGCTGGTGATCGCCAGCGGGCCCGACGGCAGCTCGTTCCGGCGCACGGCCGACCTGTACCAGAAGATCCTGGCCCGGGAGGGCGTCACGCTGCGGATCGTGTCCTCCGAAGGCTCGCGCGACAACCTGGCGCGCCTGTCCGACCCCAGGGCGCAGGTCGACGTCGGCTTCGTGCTCGGCGGCGAGGCGAGCGACAAGCAGGTGGAGAACCTGATGTCGCTCGGCAGCGTGTCGTACCAGCCGCTGATGATCTTCTATCGCGGCGAGCCCAAGCGGCTGCTGTCGGAGTTCAAAGGGCTGCGACTCGACATCGGCCCCGAGGGCAGCGGCGCCAACAACCTGGCGCGCACGCTGCTCGCCGCCAACGGCATCAAGGCGGGCGACGGCACCACCTACATCGACACCGCCGCCGACGACACGGTGCGTGCGCTGCACGACGGGCGCATCGACGCCTTCTTCGCCATGTCCGACTCGACGCCCACCGCCCTGATGCGCCAGCTGCTGCGCATGCCGTCGATCCACCTGTTCAATTTCACGCAGGCCGACGGCTATGCGCGGCGCATCACCTACCTGAACAAATTGCTCCTGCCGCAGGGTGCGCTCGACCTCGGCGAGGACATCCCGCGCGAGGACGTGCAGCTGATCGGGCCGACCGTGGAACTGATCGCGCGCAGCAACCTGCATCCCGCGCTGTCCGACGTGCTGCTCGAGGCGGCGCGCGAGGTGCACGGCCGGCCCGGCCTGTACAAGAAGCGCGGCGAGTTTCCGGCGCCGCTGGAGCACGAGTTCCGGCTCAGTCCCGACGCGTTGCGCTACTACGCGTCGGGAAAGACCTTTCTGTACCGCACCTTCCCGTTCTGGGTCGCGAGCCTGATCGCGCGCATCGTCGCCGTGCTGCTGCCGGTGATCCTGGTGCTGATTCCGGCCATGCGCATCGTGCCGGCACTCTACCGCTGGCGCATGACCTCGCGCATCTACCGCTGGTACGGTGCCCTGCAGCGCCTCGAGCGCGACGCGCTCAAACCCGATGTCGACGCGCAGCGACGTCAGCAGCTGATGCAGCAGCTCGACCAGATCGAGCGCGCGGTGGTCAAGATCGTCGTGCCGCCGGCCTTCGGGGACCTTTTCTACGGCCTGCGCGGGCACATCGCGTCGGTGCGCGAGAGCCTGCGCTCGGAGTCCGCATTCGCGACGCAGCCTGCGGACGCGACCGCCGGCACCGGCTGAGCATCACGCGGCCGCCAGGGCTGCCCGACTCTGCGGCGCGACCGGAAGAAGCAGGGCCGCGCCATCTGCCCGGCGCGGCCCTCGGGGCGCGATGCGCGATCAGCGGTCGCGGCGATCGTGCCCGTGCGAATCGTCGTCAGGCGCCGGGGGTAATTCCCGGCCACCGGGCCCGGCGGCGAACGTCAACGGAGAGCGCGCCGGCTGCTGCGACACGCCCGGCTTGCTCCAGTCGCACACGCCGTCCGGGAACGTCGCGTACAGGCGGTTGAGCTGTGCCGCGGTGAACACCGCCGGCAGGTAGTCGGCGGTGTTGATCGGCCTCAGACGGCACTTCAGGATGTTCTCCGCCAGCGGCCCGCCGGCCACCTGGCGCGGCGACGAGTGCTTCTGCAGCCGCGGATCGGCGTCGCAGATCGACATGTCGTAGATCGGATTGGCGAACGGAATGTCGGTCGTCAGGTAGCACAGGTCGAGCGCGTTGCTCGGCTTGGCCGCGATCACTTCGGACTGCGTGCGCACGTCGTTGATCCAGTCCTTCGGCGCCGTCGACAGCAGGGTGGTCAGCCAGGTGTCCATCGTCAGGAACGATTGCGTCGTCACCGCCGCCACCTGCGTGGGCAGCACCGGCACCAGCGAGAAGCTGTACTTCCAGATCACCTGGTTGCCGTGGTTGCCGTGGTTGTCGGCCTCGATGCGTGCGCGCTCGGCGTAGCTGCGCCACATCAGGTGGATGCCGTACTGGGCCGCCGCCAGGTTGCCGTAGATCTCGTCGTAGCCGCGCGAGTCGATGATGGGCAGCTTGCCGAGGTTCCTGCCGCTGGCGACGATCCCGGCACGGTAGGCCGTGGGCAGGGCGCGCAGGTCGGCAGTGGCCCGCTGCGGGATCAGGTTGTTGTCCTTGTCGACGCCGCCGATCTTCTCGTTCAGCGTGATGAACTCTTCGGCGGTGATCGCACCCGACAGCAGCGCCTTCAGGCCGTACTGGATGCCGACGTTGTCGATCGTCTGCAGCGCGCGCTTGTGCCCGGGGGCGTTCTCGTTGTCGGTGGTGCCCCAGACGGCCGTCGCCAGATCGGGGTCGCCGCAGCGCGTGCCGTCGGGGTTGGTCAGCGGGTCGTAGACCATCGAGGCCGGCAGCTGGCAGTTGTTGCGCGGGCCGCCGATCGGCCCCAGGGCGCCGCTGGGGTTGTCCACCACCCCGATCGGCACGTACTGGCCCGGCTGGTTGTTGCTGCCGAACAGGTTGGTCCAGCCGTGGCATGCGGTCTGGTCGAGGTGACCGTTGATCGCCGTCTTCTTGGCGTTGATCTGCGCCTGCGTCAGGCCCGTCATCAGTGCCTGCCACGCGGACCCGGCGTAGGTGTTGACCAGCAGCACGCAGTCGGTGACTTCCATGCCGGTGGTGATCGAGTCGGGATAGTCGCAGCTCGGCTGGATGCCGTCGAGCAGGCCCGGGTAGATCGACGCCACCGTGTTCTGCTGGATCGAGCCGCCAGAGCAGCCGTTGCCCATCAGGTACTTGATCTCGCCGTAGGTGTCGACAATGTGCTCCTTCATCATCATCGTCGTCTCGGCCACCAGCACGCGGTTGGAGTTGTAGAGCGAGTCGGTGACGCTGTTGTCGATCACCATGAAGCCTCTGGACAGCGCCGTGTCGTCGGCCCAGTTCTGCTCGGTGCGGTACTGCAGCCGCGGCTGGCCGGTGGAGGCGCCGTAGCTGTAGACCACCTTGCCGTTCCACTGCTTCTGCGGTGCCAGCGCGCTCCACGGCTTGGTCGGATCGAACAGCACCACGATGTCGTAGATGCCGCGGTTGATCGTGCCGCGCTCGACGCGCACGATGTACGGCACCGTGACGCCGTGCGTGGTGGTGGTGGTCGCCAGGTCGGACGGCGTCGTGCCCGGTGTGTAGGGCTTGAAGCAGTTGTTGGTCGGCGGCGCCGCCGGCGGGCTCGGGTCGGGCAGCGCCGTCGAGCAGCCGGCCGTGGTCGTGCGATAGAACAGCTTGTACTCGGTGGCGATGTTGCACTGGGTGTCGACCGCGTAGGTCGAGAGCCCGCTGGCATTCGACCCCGGGGTGTTGCCGCTCTGTGCCATCGGCGCCGGTGTGGCGCAGACCCAGGGCTGGGTCTGCGAGCCGAGCAGCACCGGTCCGCCGCGCGGGTGGTTGGTGATCGTCAGGCTGGCGTCGTCGTTCTTGTCGTTGCCGAAGCCGTGACCGTCGCCCTTGCCGGGCTTGGACTGCACCGCCAACTCGTTCTTGCCGACCTTCAGGCCCGTGATCACGCCGCGCAGCGTCTGGGCCGCGCCGCTGGGGCTGAACAAGGTGGTGACGTCCTTGCCGTTGAGCGTGACCTTCACCTTGTCGAGCCGCACGTTCTTCGGCACCTGCACCTCGACCAGCGCGTCGCCGTCGCTGATCAGGTCGGCGCGGTTGCCCAGCGTGCGGATCGCGAAGCTCGACTTGCCACCGCCGCCGTTGTCGCTGCCGTGCTCGGCCGTTGCGTCATGCGCAGCGGCGCCGGTCTGCGCGTCGCTCGCGGTCATGTCGGTGCTGCCGCCTCCGCCACAGGCCGACACGGCCAGCGCGGCGCACAGCACGCCGTATCGCTGCCAGAAATTCCAGCGCAGGGTCTGCATGATTGCCTCCTCGTTTTGGGAGACATTGAACCGCTGCGCCAGCGGCTGCAGCAGCGGAGATACCCGCACCACCCGTTCAGAGGTGACGGCGCAAAGGTGACAGCCCGGCGCAGGGCTGCGTGCAGCCGGTGCTCAGAATCTGAAGTTCAGCCCGACCAGGCCTTCGAACTGCGTCAAGGCATCGCCCTGGATCTGCACGATGCAGCCGCCAGAACAGAACAGCGAGCTGCTGCTGTTGATCACGGTGATGTAACCGCGCAGCTCGGTGCGCAGTGCCACCGAGGGTCCGAGCGGCCACTGGTAGCCGAGGCCGACGTTCATCGAGGGGCGGATCACCGACGACGTGCCCGACAGCTTGGGATCGAGAAAGGTCGCACCGAGGCCGCCCACCACGTAACCGCCGCCGCCGCCGTAGCGGCCATCGAAGAAGTTGAGTCCGCCGAAGTGCAGGTAGCTCACCTGCAGCGACATCTCGCTCGGGCTGCCCGAGGTGGTCGATCCGCTGAGGTCGAGCTTGGTGCGCTGGGTCGAGAAGAACAGCTGATACGGCCGCGCGTCGTTGGCCGGCCACTCGACGCCGAACGATCCGGCGGCGGTGGTGCTCATGCCGACGCCGGCGTTCGGAGGCTGGCTCTGGTGGAAACCGCTGCCGCCGCGCAGGCCACCGTACAGCGTCAAGGCGGTCTGCGCGGCCGCCGGCGCAGCCGCGACCAGCAAGGCGGTGCCGGCAACGGCGGCGAGGGCGGCGGGCGTCATGCGCGGATGGTAACGGCGCCCGCCTCGGGCTTCAGCCCGTGGCGCCCCGTGCCTTCAACCAGCGCGAGGCCGCCTCCAGGGCGGGGTCGCCGTGCCGGCCTGCTTCGGCGGGCTCGACCCGCAGCCGCGGCACGAACGCCTCGCGCGGCCTGCCGTCGACATGGAAGAGCTGCTCCTCGCCGAGTTCGACCGTCGCGCCGCACTCGGCCAGCGTCTCGTGGGACAGCGCGCCCAGCAGGTGCCCCATCGGCGAGCCGACGGTCTGCGTGCCGATGGCGTCAAACCCGATCACCATGCCTTCGCCCATGCTGCCTGTCCAGCGCCCGGCGAGCACCGCGACACGCCCGTGATACAGGGGTTGCAGCGGGAGCACGTATTCCACGAACTTGCGCTGCACGCCGTAACGCCGCGCCTCGCCGGGAACCGTGTGCACCTGGTACGGCTTCTCGCGGCTGACGAAGTGACCCAGCACGCCGCGCGCGACCGTGCTGTTGCCGCCGCTGGGCGTGTTGCGCAGGTCGATCACCAGCGCGCGCGTGTCGAGCAACGGGCGCAGCGCTGCAGCGAAGGCGCCGACCGTCTCGTCGCGACCGAGCGAGTTGCTGAACGAGATGACGCCCACGCCACCGAGCCGTTCGCTGTGCACGGCCGGCGCAGCGGCGACCGCGCGCGCCCACTCGCCCGCGCTGCGCAGCGACAACGTGCGCGGACCATCGCGGCCCGCGACCGTGAGCGCTCGAGGTCGATCGCGGGTGCCGGCCAGCGCCAGATTCAGTCCGAACTCCACCTGCCGTGGCGACAGCGCGCTCAACGGTCTGCCGAGCAGGCGCGCCGCCGCCGCGTCGGGTGCCATGCCGTCGATCGAGACCACCTCGTCGCCGGCAACCACGCCCTCGAGGGCGGCATCGCCGCCACCGCGCACGTCGCCGATCACGAAGCGGCCGTTGCGCAGCGCGCCGTACAGATCGGATGCCGTCGGCACCAGGCTCGGGCCGTCGGGGGGCGCCGGCCCGACATTGAAGTGCGGGTCGGCAAAGTTGCGCGCCATCTGCTGCAGCAGCGCGATGAACGCCTGCGGCGTCGCCGCTGCGCTCGCCAGCGGCGCGAAGTGGGCCGCGATGGCCGGCCCATCGACCCCCGGCCGTTCGTAGTAGGCGTAGTCCAGCGCCAGCAATTGCATCCATTCGGCCCAGGCTCGCGCCGCATCGAACGGGCGTGCGCTGGCCGTGACCGTCGCGTCACCGGTACCACCGTTCGCCCGCAGCCAGGGTGCGCACGCGAGCCCGCTGCCCAGGGTGGCGAGCAGGACGGTGCGGCGACGAGCGGTCTGCATGGATGCTTCCGAAGCTGCGCGATCGTAGCGGGCAGGGTGTCCGCTCGTTGCACACTGTCGCGAGTTCCGGATGCGATCAACATGTTCGAGCGATGGAGACGCGGTGAATAGCGGTCTGCGACGAGGCGTTCTTGGCGGCGCCCGATGGTGCGTTGGAGCGGTCTGCTGGCTCGCCTGCGCAAGCGCCGTGCAGGCGCTGTCGTCCGAAGCCGCTGCACTGCGCGCCCGCTACGACGCGCTGCGCACGCCGCTGGCCAGCAGCCCGTTCCAGCAACCGCTGCTGCTGCAGGCCGCTTCGGGCGAAGACGCGTTGCAGGGCGACGTCTTCGCCGTGATCGAGCAGCCGTTTGCGGTCGCCGGGCAGGCCTTGCAGGAGCGCACCCGCTGGTGCGACGTGCTGATCCTGCATCTGAACACCAAGCAATGCCGGGTCAAAGGGGGCGCCGGCAGCGAGACGATCACGCTCGTGGTCGGGCGCAAGTTCGAACAGCCTGCCGGCGCCGGCAGATCGGTGGAGTTCGCGTTTCGCGTGCTCAGCTCGGGACCCGACTACGTGCGCGTGCAGATGGCCGCCGAGGCGGCGACCGACGCGCGCGACCAGGTGCTGCTCGAGGCCACTGCGATCGACGAGCGGCGTACGTTCATTCACGTGTCGTACAGCTACAAGTTCAGCACCGTCGAACGCTGGGCGATGCAGGCCTACCTGGCGACGCTCGGCCGCGACAAGGTCGGCTTCACGGTCACCGGCAGCGGTGCCGGCGGCAAGCCGGAGCACATCCGCGGTGTGCGCGGCATGGTCGAGCGCAACGCGATGCGCTACTACCTCGCGGTGGTGGTTTACGTCGAGTCGCTGGCGGTGCCCCCAGGCGAGCAGCTCGAGAAGCGCCTGCGCGACTGGTTCGCGGCCACCGAGCGCCACGCGCTGCAGCTGCACGAGATGAGCCGCGACGAGTACCTGACGATGAAGCGCAACGAGACGCGCGGCATGCCGTGACGGCGCGGGCTGCGCGTGCGCCGCCCGGTGCAGCGATCAGAGCGAGCCGACGCGCGGTGGCAGCGGTTGCGGATTGAGCGCCACCGCGTCGAAGCGGCTCGACAGCGAGGTGCCGAGCTCGCGTGGCGGCAGCGGCTGCGGGTTCAGGGCTACCGCGTCCAGCTTGCCGAGGAGCGACCCGAGGCCCAGCTCGCGCGGCGGCAGCGGCTGCGGATTGATCGCCACCGCGTCGAAACGGCTCGACAGCGAGGTGCCGAGCTCGCGTGGCGGCAGCGGCTGCGGGTTCAGCGCTACCGCGTCC
>DATJYZ010000223.1:0-4181 GCA_035499355.1 Burkholderiaceae bacterium
CATGGTCGGCATGCTGCTGATCGCCGACGACATGACCCAGTACTGGTGGCATCGGGTGTCGCACACGCCGTTGCTGTGGCCCATGCATCGTGCCCACCACACGGCCAGCTACATGAGCATCCGGATGACCTACCGGAACAACTTCTTCTACTACCTGCTGATGCCGGGCCTGTGGTTTGCCGGCGTGGCGATCTACTTGGGATTCGGGCTGGTCTATGCGTGCTACATCCTGACCAAGTTCCTGATCGTCCTCGGGGCGCACAGCGCCTGGCAGTGGGATGCGCCGCTCTATCGCATCCGGGCATTGCGGCCGCTGATGTGGGTGGTGCAACGAACCATCTCCACGCCGGCGACGCACTGGGCGCACCATGCGCTGACCAACACCGACGGGATCGGCAACTACAAGGGCAACTTCGGCAATCTGCTGTTCTTCTGGGACGTGCTGTTCGGCACGGCGCACATCACCCAGCAATACCCTGCCCAAGTCGGCTTGCAGAGCGATCGGGTGTTTGGCCATGAGCACTGGTCGCACCAGATGTTCTTCCCTGTGCTGCGTTCAGCGCGCGAGCATTCGACACTGCGATTCGGAGGGCGCGAATACGCCGGAGCGGAAACCAGGTCGGATGCCGGCGCCCCAGTGCCGACGGGTGCAAGCGCGGCTTGATCGCATGAAGGCCGCATCCGTGACGGCGCCGCTCTCGGGCATCGGCGTTGTCGAGTTCGAAGGCATCGGCCCCGGCCCGCTGGCCGGCCGCATGCTGGCCGACATGGGCGCCGAGGTCACCGTGATCGCGCGGCCGCACAAAGGCGCAGTCAACGAGCGGCTCGGTGGCCAGGGGGAGAGCCCGATGCGCCGCGGCAAGCGCGTCGTCCTGCTCGATCTGAAGCAGCCTGCGGCGGTGGCCGACGCGATGGCGCTGGTGGCCGACGCCGACGCGCTGATCGAGGGAAACCGTCCCGGAGTGATGGAGCGGCTGGGGCTCGGGCCGGCCGACTGTGCCGCGCGCAACCCGAAGCTCGTCTACGGTCGAATGACGGGCTGGGGCCAGAGCGGGCCGCTGGCCCAGGCAGCCGGGCACGACCTCAACTATGTCGCGCTGACAGGCTTGCTGTCGCTGTCGGCGCACCGCGGCCAGCAGCCGATCGTGCCGCCCACCGTGCTGGGCGACGCCGCCGGCGCACTCGGCTTGGCGTTCGGCATCGTTTGCGCCTTGCTCGACGCGCGCGTCAGTGGCCAGGGCCGCGTGGTCGACGGTGCCATCGTCGACGTGGTGGCGATGCTCGGCGGCATCGCGCAGATGGTGCGCGCCGCAGGCCAGCTCGACGGCCCCGAGGCGAGCCCGTTCCACGACTCGCCGTTCTACGACACCTATGCCTGCGCCGATGGTCGGTTCATCACGCTCGGTGCACTGGAGCCGCAGTTCTATGCGCTGCTGCTGAACAAGCTCGCGCTGACCGACGTCGACCCGGCCGCGCAATACGACAAGTCGAACTGGCCAGCGCTCAAGAGGCGCTTCACCGCGCTGTTCGCGAGCCGTCCGTGCGCGCACTGGTGCGAGCTGCTCGAGGGCAGCGACGTCTGCTTCGCGCCGGTGCTCAGCCTGACCGAGGCGGCCCGCCATCCGCACAACGTGGCGCGCGGAATCTACCGCAGCGGCGCCGACGGCGCGCTGGAGGTGGCTGCGGCACCGCGCTTCGAGGCGCTGGTCACCGGCCAGCGATGACACGCGGCCGCTGAGGCTGCCGCACGCGGCGCCGCGATGGCGTCGCCGCTGAAACGATGCTTTCTGTCATGCGAACGACGTGAAGCGCAATGGGCAATGTCGTCCACGCCCGCCAACATGCCGCCCGCAGCGAACGATTCCCACGGAGCTCCACTGAACATGACCAACCTCGAATTCGACTACGTGATCGTCGGCGGCGGCTCGGCCGGCGCCACGATCGCAGGGCGCCTCAGCGAAGACCCCGACACCACGGTGTGCCTGCTCGAAGCCGGCGGCCCCGACAAGAGCGCGTTGATCCACGCGCCGGCCGGCGTCGTCGCGATGATTCCGACCAGGATCAACAACTGGGCCTTCGAGACCGTGCCGCAGAAGGGCCTGAACGGTCGCAAGGGCTACCAGCCGCGCGGCAAGACGCTCGGTGGATCGAGCTCGATCAACGCGATGGTCTACGTGCGCGGTGCCCGTTGGGACTACGACCACTGGGCCGCGCTCGGCAACGATGGCTGGTCCTACGACGACGTGCTACCGCACTTCAAGCGCGCCGAGCACAACGAGCAGTTCGACGACGGCTACCACGGGCAGGGCGGGCCGCTCAACGTGACCTACCCGCGCCACACCAGCCCGCTGAACCAGATGTTCCTCGAGGCGGCAGCGATGCACGGACTGGCGCTGAACCCGGACTACAACGGTGCCGATCAGCGAGGTGCATTCATGTACCAGGTGACGCAGAAGGACGGCGAGCGCTGCAGCGCCGCCAAGGCCTACCTGACACCGAACCTCGGACGCTCGAACCTGTCGATCGTCACGCATGCCGTGTCGACCCGCCTGCTGTTCGACGGCCGGCGCGCCAGTGGCATCGAGTACCTGCAGGGCAACGAACCCAGGCGCGTCAAGGCGCGCCGCGAGGTCATCGCCTCGGCGGGTGCCTTCGGCTCACCGCAGTTGCTGCTGCTGTCGGGCATCGGCCCGGGCGCCGAGCTGCAGGCGATGGGCATTCCGGTCGTGTGCGACCTGCCCGGCGTCGGCAAGAACCTGCAGGACCACATCGACCACGTGCAGACCTGGCGGGTGCCCAGCCACAGCGAGAGCTTCGGCGTGTCGATGCGAGGCACGGCCAAGCTGACCGGCGCGATCTTCGAATGGCGCAAGCAGCGCAGCGGCATGCTGACGAGCAACTTCGCCGAGGCCGGGGCGTTCGTCTGCTCGAGCCCGGACGTCCAGGTGCCCGACCTGCAGCTGCATTTCGTGATCGGCATCGTCGACGACCATGCGCGCAAGCTGCACGCCGGCCACGGCATGTCGTGCCATGTCAGCGTGATGCGCCCCTACAGCCGCGGCGAGGTCGCGCTGCGCAGCCGCGATGCGCGCGACGCGCCGCTGATCGATCCGAAATTCCTCGACGACGAGCGCGACTTCGACCTGCTGCTCAGGGGCACGCAGATCCAGCAGCGCATCTTCGAATCGAGGCCGTTCGACGGCGTGCGCGGCAAGATGCTCTATCCGGTGCGCGCCGACGACGAGGCGGCACTCACCGACGACATCCGCCGCCGCGCCGACACCCAGTACCACCCGGCCGGCACCTGCAAGATGGGGCCGCCGAGCGACCCGATGGCGGTGGTCGACGCGCAGCTGCGCGTGCGCGGCATCGAAGGACTCCGCGTGGCCGACGCATCGATCATGCCGACGCTGATCGGCGGCAACACCAACGCCCCCACGATCATGATCGGCGAGAAGCTTGCCCGGATGCTGCGCGAGCACGGACGCGGTGCCCGGCCGGCGCAACACCTTCGACCGAATTCAGTCACCAGTTTCCCTATCAACCTAGAACACCAGGAGACAAACGCATGAAACGCAATTCTTCCTTTGCACCGCTGTTGGCGCTGGCCGGGGCACTTCTCGCCAGCGCCGCTGGCGCTCAGACCAAAACGCCGGACCTGACGCCCAAGGGCGCCAGCGCGGCGACGATCGCGGCCAACAAGGCCTTTGCGTCCGGCCGCAGCTTCGGCAGCGCGCAGGAAACCGACTTCGCCACGCGCGGCTTCATTGCGGCGATGGACGATCTGCAGATCAAGGACGCCAAGGGCACCATCGTCTTCGATGCCGCACCGCTCAATGCGCTCAAGGGTGACGCACCCGACACCGTGAACCCCAGCCTGTGGGAGTCGGCCAAGCTCACCGCCAAGCATGGCCTGTTCAAGCTGGCCGACGGCATCTACCAGGTGCGCAACTACGACATCGAGAACATGACGCTGGTCGCCGGCAAGGGCGGCTGGATCGTCATCGATCCGATGCTTTCGGCCGAGGCAGCCCGCGCAGCGCTCGACCTGGTGAACAAGCATCTCGGCAAGAAGCCGGTCCAGGCCGTGATCTATTCGCACTCGCATGCCGATCACTTCGCCGGCGTGCGCGCCATCGTGGACGAGGCCGACGTCAAGGCCGGCAAGGTGCGGGTGATCG
>DATJYZ010000224.1:0-7746 GCA_035499355.1 Burkholderiaceae bacterium
AACGTCGCCAGCAACGTCCCGCTCGGGCCGACCAACGCGGCCGTGCCGCTGGGCCGCGGCTACGCCACCTTCGCCAGCGACTCGGGCCACCAGGCCAACGCGCTGGGCTCGCTGGACGGCAGCTTCGGCCTCAACGACGAAGCCATCCGCAACTGGAGCGGTGAGGCGCTGAAGAAGACGCGCGACACGGCGGTCTACCTGATCAAGGCACGCTACGCCGTCGACTCGATCCGCCAGGCGTATTTCGCCGGCGGGTCCACCGGCGGGCGCGAAGCGCTGGAGTCCATCACGCGTTGGCCCGACGACTGGGATGGCGCGATCGCCTGGTACCCGGCCTGGAAGCAGGCCTCGGCCATCCTGGCCGGCCACCGCATGAGCCGCGAAATGGCCAAGCCCGGCGCCTACATCGCCTCGGCGGCCAAGCGCGAGCTGCTGTTCAACGCGGCGATGGAGGCGTGCGACGGCCTCGACGGCGTGCTGGACGGCCTCATCAACAATCAAGTGCGCTGCAACGCCGTCTTCGATCCGGCGACGGCGAGCGTCAACGGCTCTCCGTTGCGCTGCCCCGATGGCGCCGACACCGGCGACACCTGCCTGTCGGACGCGCAGATCTCGATGGTGAAGGCGCTCAATTCCGATACCCGCTTCAACTTCGAGCTGGCCAGCGGTGAAGATGGCTTCGAGGGCTACAACATGTGGGGCTCGGACCTCGGCATCACCACGCGCACGTCGCCGCTCGAGCCGATCATCACCTTCCTGGCCATGGGCACGTCGCAGCCGACGCTGCCGATGCCGGCCGCCGCCCCGTACATCAGCAAGATGACGGATCAGTGGATCCAGTACTTCGTCACCCGTTCGCCGGGCTACGACACGTTCTCCTTCGATCCGCAGAACCCCGGCCCGTGGGCCGACCGGGTCAGCCAGTTGAGCACGCTGATGGACGTGCCGGTGAACCTGGACGCGTTCGCCGCCAAGGGCGGCAAGCTGCTGATCGCGCACGGCGTGTCGGACGTGCTGGTGAGCACGCGCGCCACCGAGGAGTACTACGAGCGGCTGCAGGCCCGCATGGGGCCGGCGGAGGTCGCGAAGTTCGCGCGCTACTACGAAGTGCCGGGCTATGGCCACGCGGCGAGCTCGACCTTCAACGCCGCCTGGGATTCGCTGACGGTGCTCGAGAAGTGGGCCGAGGGTGGCGTCGCGCCGAGCGCGCAGGTCGTCACCGACACCGCCGGCGTTCCCGGGCGCACGCGGCCGCTGTGCGACTTCCCGCGCTGGGCGCAGTACAACGGCAGCGGCAACGTGAACGCAGCTGCCTCGTTCACCTGCGTCGAGCACGAGGCGGTGCTGCCGACGCAGCGCCAGACCCATCTGGGCCCGATCCTCGGCAGCGACAACTCGGCCACCAGCGGCACCTACGCCTGGAAAGGCATCCCTTTCGCCAAGGCGCCGATGGGTGACCTGCGCTGGAAGCCGCCGGCGGAGCCGGCTGCGTGGACCACACCCAGGACCGCGCAGCAGTTCGGCAACGCCTGCGTGTCGTTCGGCCGCCTGTACGGCCCCGGCCTGAACAACCGGTACGACGCGACCATCGGCACGACCCTCGGACAACCCGTGGGATCCGAGGACTGTCTATACCTGAACATCTGGCGTCCGGCCGGCGCCGCCACCAACCTGCCGGTGATCGTGTTCGTGTACGGAGGCAGCAACGTCACCGGCTACACCGCAGACCCGGTGTACGACGGAGCCAACCTCGCGAAGGCGGCCAACGCGGTGGTGGTCACCATCAACTACCGCCTCAGCCTGTTCGGCTTCTTCAACCTGGGGCAGCTGAAGACGGGCGAGCCGCTGAACGACTCCGGCAACTTCGCGCTGCTGGATCTGATCAAGGGCCTGCAGTTCATCAACCGCAACATCGCCAACTTCGGCGGCAACCCCGGCAACGTCACGTTGATGGGCCAGTCCGCAGGCGCGGTCAACGTCTACGCGGTGATGACATCGCCGTTGGTGGTGAAGGCCGACCCGGCGCTGGTGCATCGCTTCGTGCCGATCAGCGGCGGCATCGCGCTGGCCGGCGAGGTGCCTGCCGGCAGCATCGCCACGCTGGCGCCGGCCTCGGCCTTCCGCGGCCAAGCCGACTTCCTGCTCGCCAACCTGGTCATCGGGGACGGGCTGGCCACCGACCTCGCCTCGGCGGCGGGGTACATCGCGTCGCAGACGCCCGAGCAGATCGCGGCCTACGCGCGAAGCAAGAGCGCGGCGACGATCGTCAACACCATCATCGCCAAGCTGGCGCCCATCGGTGCGTCGGGTTCCGGGCCGATCCCCGACGGCAACGTGCTGCCTTTGAGTCCGATCAGCGCCATCCGCGCCGGCCAGTACGTGAAGGCGCCGCTGCTGGCGGGCAACACGCGCGACGAAGGCAAGCTGTTCCCGACGCTGTTCCCGCTGGCCGGCGGCACCGGCAGCGCCCGCTTGCTCGATGACGCGACGGTCTTCTCGCTCGCCTTCAACTACAAGCCCGATGGTCCGCCGACGACGACCATCGAGCAGTGGATTCCGCCGGCATACCTGCCGATCACCACACCCGTCACCGGGTTCAACGCAGTGGCCGACAAGCTCAGCAAGATCTTCTTCTTCGACAACCGCGACGCCGTGCTGTCGGCCGTGCAGACCCAGCAAAGCAACATCTGGACCTACCGCTTCGACTGGGACGAGCTGCCCGCGCCGTTCAACGACATCTACGGCGCGGCGCACGGCTTCGACCTGGCGTTCGCGTTCGGCAACTTCGGCCCGTCGCTGTACTCGAACATCGAGTTCACCACGGCCAACCAGCCGGGCCGGCTGGCGTTGTCGGACGCGATGATGCGCAGCATCGGCGCCTTCGCGCGCAACGGCGACCCCAACAACGCGGCGCTGGGCGTCAACTGGCCGACGTGGCCGTCGACGCTGGTGTTCGACGCCACCCAGACGGCGAAGGCGATCTCTGTCCAGTAGTGCACATCCACCCGGCGCGCCGCCGCGCGCCGGGCTCTCTGGGCCAGGCGAGCTGTCCGGCATCGGCGGGCTGGCGCGCTCGGGTGATTGGCGCGCTGCCGCCGCTGCGGCGACCCACCACCGTCAAGGCCGGCTCGCGAGGCGGTCCATGGAGCGTGCCGTCCTGTCGCGCATGCTCATAGAAGTGCGCCAGGCAGCAGGGGTGAACCAGGACGCGCTGGCTGAACTGCTGGGGCTCACGCAGAGCGAGGTGAGCAAGTTCGAACGCGGCGAGCGAGCCATGGACGTGCTGCGCCTTCGTACCTGGCTGGGCGCGCTGCAAGTCGAGTGGACGCGTTTCGCCGTGGCGCTCGAGCGGGAGCTACGACGGCTCGACACCCTCGCCACCGGCGCACCTCCGCTCGCCGCCACCGCCTCGAGTGCGACCGACGCACCGTCTCCACGCGCGGACGTGGCGCGCTCGCAGTGGATCGGCATCGCCGATCGCTGAGTGGCGCAGATCGCGACTGCACCAGGATGTCCACGCTTCCAACTCATGGAGTCGCACGGATTCCTGCCGGCCAGACGCGGCGGGGGTCAACGGACCCCAGTACTCGCCCCTCTTCATTGTCTATAACGATAGTTCCAGGTTTCTGGTAGTATGACCGAATGACCGATGACCAAGCCGTGCAAGCCTTGGCCGCGCTGGCCCACCCGGTCCGCCTGCAGGTGTTTCGCGCACTCGTGGTGTCCGGCCCCGCGGGACTGACCCCGGGCGTGATGCAAGACGGCCTTGGCATTCCCGGCACGACGCTGTCGTTCCACCTCAAGGAGCTCGCTGCGGCGGGCTTGGTGACCCAGGAGCGGGCCAGCCGCCACATCGTCTACCGCGCGGCCTACGACCGCATGAACGGCCTTCTCGGCTACCTCACGGACAACTGCTGCCAGGGCGCCGAGTGCGCCGTCCGATCCACCTCGGCAGCCTGCGGCTGCTGACCCCTCAGGATTCCGCATGAAGCGCTTTCACGTTCACGCCCACGTCGAGGATCTCCAAGCCTCGATCGCCTTCTACTCCAAGATGTTCGCGGCGCAGCCCACTCGCGTGGAGAGCGACTACGCCAAGTGGATGCTGGAGGATCCGCGCATCAACTTCGCCATCTCGACACGAGGCGGCAAGCCCGGGGTCGACCACCTGGGCATCCAGACCGACACCGAGGACGAGCTCGTTGCACTGAAGGCCCAGGCCGAAGCCGCAGACCTGACGCTGCAGGACGTCGGCGAGACCACCTGCTGCTACGCGCGCAGCGACAAGTACTGGGTCACCGATCCGCAAGGCATCCCGTGGGAGCAGTTCCACACCCTGAACGGCATCCCGACCTTCAGCGAAGCCGGCGCCGAGGCCAGGGAGCCATCGGCATGCTGTGCCGGCGACTCGCCACGCGGCAAGCCGGTGGGCATCCCGGTCAAGGCAGCCACCTCGTGCTGCTGACATGGCGGGCAAGGTTGACAACGTCCTCTTCATCTGCACGGGCAACTCCGCGCGGTCGGTCCTCGCCGAAGCCCTGACGAACGCGCTCGCGAAGGGCCGCTTCAAGGCGTACTCCGCCGGCAGCCACCCCAAGGGCGTGGTCAACCCATATGCCATCGACGAGCTGCGCGCCTTGCGCATCCCGGTCGACGGCCTGCGCAGCAAGAGTTGGGATGAGTTCGCGCGGGCCGGTGCGCCGACGATGGACTTCGTCTTCACGGTGTGCGACCAGGCCGCCGGCGAGGTCTGCCCGTTCTGGCCCGGCCAGCCGATGACGGCTCATTGGGGCATGCCCGACCCGGCGGCTGTGGAGGGCACCGATGAGGCCAAGCGCTTGGCGTTCCACGATACGGCGCTCACGCTGAAGCGTCGGCTCGAGTTGATGCTCGCGTTGCCGATCGAGCGACTCGACGCGATGGCCCTGCGGCGCGAGGTCAAGAGCATCGGGACGCGCTGAGTCGTGGCCTCGGTTGCCCGCAGGCTGCTTGCCGAAGCCCTCGGCACGGCTCTCCTGCTGGCCGTGGTCATCGGCTCCGGCGTGATGGCCGAGCGGCTGGCGGGTGGCAATGCCGCCGTCGCGCTGCTGGCCAACACGCTGGCGACAGTCGGCGGGCTGTACGTGCTGATCGAGTTGTTTGCGCCGCTCAGCGGGGCTCACTTCAACCCGGCTGTCTCGCTTGTGCTGGCGTGTCGGGGTGAGCTCGCGCGGTCGCTGGTGGTCCCCTACGTCGTGGCGCAACTCGCTGGGGCGACGCTTGGCGCATGGCTCGCGCACGCGATGTTCGATCTGAGCATCCTCCAGTTCTCGACCAAGGTCCGCTCGGGGCCTGGGCAATGGCTGGCAGAGGTCGTGGCGACCTTCGGTCTGGTGCTCATCGTCCTTCGCTCGCCACCCACTCGCGTCGCAGCGATGGTTGCCGCCTATATTGGCGCGGCGTACTGGTTCACCGCTTCGACGTCGTTTGCCAATCCCGCGGCGGCGTTCGGGAGGATGCTGAGCGACAGCTTCGCCGGGATTGCGCCGTCCAGCGTGCCGGGGTTCATCGCCGCAGAGTTGTTCGGGGCCGCGGCTGCATTCATCGTCGGGCGCTGGTTGGGCGGGGTACGGCCGGCGTGAAGGAGTGCCCGTAGAGGGCGAACGCACCGGCCAGGTCTTGTCGCGTGCCGCTGCCGGCCTGGCGCAAACAGCCTAGGCGCGTACTGCCCGAAGCCGACAGTGCAGCGCTCGCTTCATCAGTGCGTCAAACTTGCGTCGCGCGGCAGACGTCGAGCCTGACATGCCGCCTGATGGGGCAACGAAGGTATCGTCGCCCATGGGCTGGCAATCTCGCCGCCCCCGACAAGAGGAGACGGCCCGATGAACCCACGAGTCCCGGCTGCGCTGCGCGCCACGCTGACCGCCGCCGCGCTCGGCGTCGTCAGTTCCTGCGCGAACGTCACCGGCGCCAAGGCGCCGGCGGCGTTGACCGATGCGCAGATCGCCGCCATCGTCAACAGCCCTGACCGCACCGCGGCCGACCGCGCGAACGACAAGCGGCGCAAGCCCGAGCAGATGCTCGCCTTCGTGGGTCTGCGTCCGGGCATGGTGGCGCTCGACGTGGTGGCCGGAGGCGGCTACACCACCGAATTGCTGGCGCGCGGCATCGGCCCGACCGGCAAGGTCTTCGCACAGGCGCAGCCGCGTGACCCCGATCGCCCGGTGCCGGCCGGTGCCCGCCCGCCTGGAGCCGGTGTGCTGGACCGCGAGGCCAGGTTGGTCGCCGCGAACGTGCCCGCGGCACCGATCGCGCTTGCGCTGCAGCGCCTGGTGGACCCGGTTCCACCCGAGCTGGCGCAGGGAAAGCTCGACCTCGTCACGCTGATGTTCAACTATCACGACCTCGGGTTCCTCGGTGAGGGCCGAGCGCAAATGAACCGCGCCCTGTTCGCAGCATTGAAGCCTGGTGGCGTGTACGTGATCGCAGATCATTCGGGCCGCCCGGGCACCGGCATCTCTGAATCGACCACACTGCATCGCATCGAAGAGGCGTTTCTGCGCAGTGAGGTCGAAGCTGCCGGGTTCAAGCTGCTGGAGTCCGGTTCGTTCCTGCGCAATCCCGCCGACCCGCGCGACAAGGAGACGCCCGATCCTCCGATGCCGAAGGACGAGTTCGTGCTGAAGTTCGTAAAGCCCGGCGCGACGGGCGGCTGAGCGCACGCCCTGCCTTCGCATCTAGGCGACTGCGCTGGTACGTCGGCGTCTGTCCAGCACGATGATCGCGACGCCGCTCAGCACGATCAGTGCAATGCCGGTGAGCGCCACCGGGTTCGGCAGCGCGCCCCAGACGACCGCGCCGGCGATCAGGCCCCAAAGTGCAAAGCTGTAGAAGAAGGGGGCAATCGAGGTGGCCCGGCCGAGCCGGTAGGCCAGCAGCACGCCCGCGTGGCCGAGCGTGACCAGCAGACCGGCAGCGCCGAGATGGGCGAGCTGGCCGCCGGTCGGCGCCACCCACGTCTCGGTGACGAAGGACATCGCGCCCGCGACGATCGTCACCGTCACGTTGGTGGCCAGCACCACCACCATGACCGGACTGCGGGCCGGGACACCGCGCCCCACCAGATCGCGCACGGCAATGAGCAGGGCAGACGCGAAGGCGAGCAGCGCTGCCGACGAAACGCCCGCAGCGTTGGGTTGCGCCACCATCAGTGCTCCGGCGAAGCCGGCCAGCACCAGAACGATCCGTGCGGGACCGATTGTTTCGCGCAGGAGGATGGCCGCACCGACGATCACCAGCAACGGTGCCGTCTGCAGGATCGCGATCACGTCTGCGATCGGCATGCGGGCCAGTGCGACGACGTAGCACAGCACGCTGAGCGTCTCTGCGGCCGCCCGCAGCAACACGCGGCCGTGAACGGCGCTCGCGATCGCATGCCATTCTCCGCGCACCGCCACCAACAGCGCACACACCGCGCTGGCCGCCAGGCCGCGCAGAAAGAGCACCTCGAACGGCTGCACCGCCTCGGTGACGAGCTTCATGAAGCTGTCGCCGATAACGAAGACCGCCGTCGCGGCGATCATGGCGGCAATGCCGCCCAGCTCAGAGGTCTTGCTCATGCGGCCCGATGGGCTTGCACCGAGCTTTGTCGCTGCGCATTCGGATCGGCCATCGGGTTTGCGTCGTTCGACACCATCGTATCTCGGTGTTCGGGCGAGCATCGCTTGCAGGTTGGCCACAATGACGGCCATGGAACCGAGCCCTGACGAT
>DATJYZ010000225.1:0-4910 GCA_035499355.1 Burkholderiaceae bacterium
CGACGCGGGCGAACGCCAGCGCGAGTTGCGTCAGCGCGATGCCGTAGGTCGGGATCGAGCAGCCGTCGGTGCCCGCCGGGGCACGCGACAAATCGCAGCCGGTGGCGGCCTGCAGCGCGGCGCCGACCTCGCGCATCACCGGGTGGTCGGGGCGCACGTAGCCGCGCACGAACGCTCGCGGGTCGCTGCCCTGCGCGCGGGCCATCACGCAGCCGACGCAGAGGAAGCCGGCGTGCTTGCCGGAGCAGTTGTTGTGCAAGGCGCTCAGAGGGCGCTGGGCCGCTGCCGAGCCCGCCGCGCCCTCTTGACGAGTCGCGAGCGGAGCGAGCGCGGGGGTGCCCGTCAGCACGCCGCTGGCCGCCAGCTCGCGCTGTGCCACCTCGTGCTGCGGCCAGTGCACGCCGCACTCGAGCGCGCGCTCGTCGAGCCCGGCCTTGGCCAGCACGGCGGCCGCGGTGGCCACGTGCTGCGCCTGGCCGTTGTGCGACGCGCAGGCCAGCGCGAGCTCCTCGTCGCTGAGGGCGAAGGCTTCGGCGGCGCCGCTGGTCAACAGCGGCAACGCCTGCAGCACCTTGACCGCCGAGCGCGCGAACACCGGCCGCGCGACGTCGCCGATCGCCCGCACGGCGCCGCCATGGGCGTCGACGACGGCCAGCGCGCCACGGTGCGCCGACTCGACGATGCCGCCGCGCGTGGCTTCGACCAGGACGGGATTGATCGTCAAGGTTCTTCGCTCCTCGGTGCGACTGTAGCGCGCGTTGTCGCAGTCCTGACAGCGCGGCGCCCGGCGCCGGCCTACCGTGGCCCGTGACCAAGGAGCGCCCGATGTCGCCTGCTGCCGACCCCCTGAGCCTGCTGTGCACGGTCAACGAGAGAGCGGCCTTCAACCGCTGGTGCGGCTTCGAGGTGCAGCACGCCGCGCCGGGCGAAGTCGAGCTCGCGATGCCGTGGCGCGAGGAGCTCGGCCAGTACAGCGGCTTCCTGCACGCCGGCATCGTCGGCGCGCTGATCGACACCGCGTGCGGCTTCGCGGCGGCGTCGCAGCTGGGCGCACGGGTGATGGCCTCGCACTTCGCCGTCAACTGCCTGCGCCCCGCGGTCGGCGAACGGTTCGTGGCCAAGGCCCGGGTGCTGCGCGCCGGCAGGCAGCAGGTCTTCACACGGTGCGAGCTGTACGCGCATGCGCAGGGCCAGGACAGGCTGGTGGCCACCGGCGAAACGCTGCTGTGCGTCGTGGACAACGACGCGGCGGCCTGACGCGCCGCCCAAAACGCCGCTACGCTTCGGGGCCGCGGGCGCGCCGCGCGGTGCCCGCCACGGATCGGCCCCATGACGACATCGACATCGCCGACGACGTCCCCCTCGACCATCGCCGTCGTCGGCGCCGGCGCGGTCGGCAGCTACTACGGCGCGCTGCTGGCACGCGCCGGTCATCGCGTCACGCTGATCGCGCGCGCGCCGCACGTGGCGGCAGTCCGCGAGCGCGGCCTACTGCTGCACAAGGGCGGCAGCGTCGAGACGGTGCGCCTGAACGCCAGCACCGAGGTGGCCGCCGTGCACGGGGCGGACCTGGTGCTGTGCTGCGTCAAGTCCACCGACACCGAGGCGGTCGCGCGCGAGATGCGGCCGCACCTCGACCGCGATGCGCTGGTGCTGAGCCTGCAGAACGGCGTCGACAACGCGCCGGCACTGGCCGCTGTGTTGGCGAACACGGTACTGGCCGCTGCTGTCTACGTGGCCACCGCGATGCCCGAGCCCGGCGTGGTGCAGCACTTCGGCCGCGGTGACCTGGTGATCGGCCCCCTCGATGCCGCGGCAGCCAGTGACCCGGCCGTGGCGCGCCGGTTGCAGCGCGTGGTCGCGCTGATGGCCGGTGCCGACGTGCCGGTCACCGTGTCGCCCGACGTGCGCACGGAGCTGTGGCGCAAGTTGCTCGTCAACTGCGCCTACAACGCGATCTCGGCGCTCGCGCAGCAGCCCTACGGCCGGATGGCCGCGCAGCCCGATGTCGTGCAGCTGCAGCGCACGCTGGTGCACGAGGTGGTGGCGGTGGCACAGGCCGAGGGCGTGGCGCTGTCGCTGACCGAGGCGATGGACACGGTGTCGCGTCTCGCCGGCGCGATGCCGGCGCAGTTCTCGTCGACCGCACAGGACATGGCGCGCGGCAAGCGCAGCGAGATCGATCACCTCAACGGCACCGTCGTGCGGCTCGGCGCGCGGCACGGCATCGCGGTGCCGGCCAACCAGGCGCTCTACGCGCTCGTCAAGCTGGTGGAGTCGGCACGCCAGGCGCCTTGACGCGGGTTGCCCGCACAATGCGCGCGCCATGGCGCCGCCGCAGTCATCGATCCCATCGGAGTTCACGCTCGCCCTGCGCGAGCTCGGCCTGGCCGGCGCGCGCGACACCCTCCGTGGCGAGCCGCTCGCCGGCGGGGTGTCGTCGGACATCTGGCGCATCGAGACTGCGCACGGCGTGGTCTGCGCCAAGCGTGCGCTGTCGCAGCTGCGGGTGGCCGCCACCTGGCGCGCGCCGATCCAGCGCAACCGCTACGAGGCGCGCTGGATGCAGGTGGCCAACGCCGCGGTGGCGGGCAGCGCGCCGCAACTGCTCGGGCAGCACGAGCGACTCGGCGTGCTGGTGATGAGCTACCTCGATCCGGCCGCGCATCCGCTGTGGAAGCTGCAGCTGCGCGACGGCATCGCGAGCCTCGACACGGCGCGCGCCGTGGGCACCACGCTCGGCCGCATCCACGCCCACTCGGCTGCGAGGCCGGAGCTGGCGGCGCAGTTCGACAGCGATGCCATCTTCTTCGACATCCGGCTCGAGCCCTACCTGCTCGCCACGGCAGCCAGGCACCCGAGGCACGCCGACGCGCTGCGCACGCTGGTGACCCAGACGCAAGCGAACGCGTGCGCGCTGGTGCATGGCGACGTCAGCCCGAAGAACATCCTGGTCGGCTCGTGCGGGCCCGTGTTCCTGGACGCCGAGTGCGCCTGGTGGGGCGATCCGGCGTTCGACCTCGCCTTCGTGCTGAACCATCTGCTGCTGAAGTGCCTGTGGACGCCCTCGGGCCGCGACGGATTCCTGCGCTGCTTCGCGGCGCTGGCCGAGAGCTACTTCGCCCTGGTGGACTGGGAGCCGCGCCACGGCCTCGAGCGCCGCGCGGCCGCGTTGCTGCCCGGGCTGCTGCTGGCGCGCGTCGACGGCAAGTCGCCGGTCGAATACCTGACCGACGACATTCAGCGCAACGCGGTGCGCCGCGTCGCGCTCGCGTTGCTGCATGATCCGCCGCAGCGCCTGCTGGCCGTGAGCGATGCCTGGCGGGCCGAGCTTCAATCGCGATGAGCAGCCGCCCGAGCGAGATCCGATTCGTGCACGCGCGCCGCGTGTGGGACAGCCGCGGCCGCCCCACCGTCGAGGCCGAGGTGCGGCTGCTCGGCGGCGCCAGCGGGCGCGCCATCGTGCCCGCCGGCGCCAGCAAGGGCACGCGCGAGGCGCTCGAGCTGCGCGACGGCGGTCACCCACACGGCGGCCTCGACGTGCTGCGCGCGGTGGCGCAGGTCAACGGCGACATCGCGCGCGCGGTGATGGGCATGGCCGCCGACGACCAGGGCTCGATCGACGATTGCCTGATCGAGCTCGACGGCACGCCCAACAAGTCGCGGCTCGGCGCCAACGCGACGCTCGCGGTGTCGATGGCCGCCGCGCACGCGGCCGCGGCGGCGCACGGCGTGCCGCTGTACCAGTACCTCGGCGGCCCCGACGCCACGCTGCTGCCGACGCCGCAGGTGCAGATCTTTGGCGGCGGCGCGCATGCGGGGCGGCGCGTCGACATCCAGGACTTCATGGTCGTGTGCCCCGCTGCGCGCAGCTTTGCGCAGGCCATCGAGTGGACCGCCGAGGTGTACCGCCACGCCGGGCTGCTGATGCACGCGCGCGGCGCCACCTTCGGCGTTGCCGACGAGGGCGGCTGGTGGCCGGTGTTCAACACCAACGAGCAGGCGCTGGAGGCGTTGGTGGCGTCGATCGAGCGCGCGCGCTACGTGCCCGGCGAGCAGGTGGCGATCGCGCTCGACGTGGCGGCCAGCGACTTCGGCAAGGGCGGCCGCTACGCGCTGGGGCTGGAGCGCCGCGAGCTCGACAGCGACGGCATGAGCGAGCTGCTGGTGCGCTGGATCGAGAAGTACCCGATCGTCAGCATCGAGGATCCGCTGGCCGAGGACGACCTCGACGGCTTCGCGCGCTTCACGCGAGCGGTCGGTGGCAGGGTGCAGGTGGTGGGCGACGACCTGCTGGTGTCGAGCACCGCGCTGCTGCGCCAGGCCGCCGCGGCGGGGGCCGCCAACACCGTGCTGCTCAAGCCCAACCAGCGCGGCACGCTGAGCGAGACGCTGCAGTGCTGGCAGGCCGCGCGCAACGCAGGCTATGCCGGCATCGTGTCGGCACGCTCGGGCGAGACCGAAGACACGACGATCGTGCATCTGGCGATCGGCTGGCACGTCGGCCAGCTGAAGGTCGGCGCGTTCGCGCGCAGCGAACGCATGGCCAAGTGGAACGAGGCGATCCGCGTCGAAGAGCGGCTCGGCGCGCGCGCCCGCTACGCCGCCGGTGCCGTGTTCGGCCGCAACCCGCCGGGCCGCTGACGCCGCCCCCATTCCCGGGCCCGCCGAAAGCTGATTTGCTCCCCGCGTGCTGAATCGCTGCGCCATCGCACTGGCAATTCCCGATGCGCGAGCGGCGACGCGCTGCGTCCAATGGTGCTCTCCAGCCAAGGCTCGCCCGGCATGACCTGGTCCATCCTTGCGCGCGACGGCCACGGTCGCTTCGGCGTGGCCATCGCGAGCCGCTTCTTCGCGGTGGGCGCGCTGTGCGTGCACACGCGGCGTGGCGTCGGCGCGCTGGCGACGCA
>DATJYZ010000226.1:0-2667 GCA_035499355.1 Burkholderiaceae bacterium
GTGTAGACCGGGACCATGTCGTGGTCGCGGAAGCGCTCGATCACCATGAACAGCATCGGCTGGGTCCCTTCACGCCTCGTCGCCCACGGGCGCCGCCTCACGCGGGCCGAAGCGCAGCGCGGAGCGGGCGCGCGCCTTGGCCGCTTCGTCGTCGCGATTGCGCGGCGGCGCCTGCGTGACCATCGAGCGGATCAGCTCGCGCGCCGCGTCGGCGACCTGCTCGACCGCGGCTTCGAACGCCGTCTCGTTGGCCTTCGACGGCACCGTGAAGCCGCTCAGCTTGCGCACGAACTGCAGCGACGCGTCGCGGATCTCGAGCTCGGTGGCCGGCGGCTCGAAGTTGAACAAGGTCTTGATGTTCCTGCACATGCGACTACACCTTCAGCTCGACCTCGGCTTCGATCTCCACCGGGATGTCGAACGGCAGCTCCGCCATGCCCACCGCGCTGCGCGCGTGCGCGCCGGCCTGCGGCCCCCACAGCTCGATGATGAGATCGGAAAAGCCGTTGATCACCGCCGGCTGGCGGTTGAAGCCCGGCGCCGCGTTGACCATGCCGAACACGCGGCCCCATTGGCGCACACGGTCGAGATCGCCGAGCGTGCGCTTCAGGCTGCCGAGGATGGTGAGCCCGACGCAGCGTGCCTGCGCGTAGCCCTGCTCGACGGTGAGGTCGCGGCCAACCTTGCCGAGCGGCGCCGCGAGCGAGCCGTCGGTGTTCTGCGGGCCGTGCCCGGAGATGAACGCACGCGCGCCGACGACGTGCACGAACTGGAACGGCAGCTTGACGCCAGCCGGCATCTGCAGCGGCGCCGGCAATTGCAGGCCGAGCGCGGCGAGTCGGGATTCGATGGTCGACATGAGAGCCCTTTTGTTCTCGACGGATCATCCGAGGTCGCACAGTGCGCACTACACCTGCGTCGAATAGCCGCCGTCGACCGCGATCGCGGTGCCGGTGACGAACGCCGACGCGGCACTGGCGAGGAACACGGCGATGCCTTCGAAGTCGTCGATCGTGCCCCAGCGGCCGCTCGGCGAGCGCGCCAGCACACGCTCGTTCAGGCCGGGCAGCTGCTGCCGCGCCTGGCGCGTGAGGTCGGTGTCGATCCAGCCGGGCAGCACGGCGTTGACCTGAATGTGGTCCGGCGCCCAGGCCACCGCCAGCGACTTGGTGAGCTGCACGATGCCGCCTTTGCTGGCCCCATAGGCCGGCGCGAACGAGGCACCGAAGATCGACAGCATCGAGCCGATGTTGATGATCTTGCCGCCGCCGGCGCGCCGGAGGTGCGGATAGACCGCCTGGGCGCAGACGAACGCGCTCGTCAGGTTGGTGTCGATCACCTGCTGCCACTCGGTCAGCGCCATCTCGTGCGCCGGCTTGCGGATGTTGATGCCGGCGTTGTTCACCAGGATGTCGATGCGCCCGCAGCGCCGCGCCGCCTCGGCTGTCATCGCGGCGACCGAGCCCGCGTCGGTCACGTCGACCGGCAGCGCGAACGCATCGGAGCCGAGCGCCATCAGCTCGCGCACCGCGGCGTCGGACTTGTCGCGGTTGCGCGCCGCCACCACGACGCGCGCGCCGGCCCTGGCCAGGCCTTTGGCCATGCCCAGGCCGATGCCGCCGTTGCCGCCGGTGACGACGGCGACGCGGCCTTTGAGGTCGAACATCAGGCGCCCTCCGATCACAGGCTTCCGAGCGACGTGTCGCTCTGCGCGCGCGCATCGCCGACGAACAGACGCAGCACCGTCGATTCACCATCGTGCTCCCAGACGCGGGCCTGGATCACGAACTGACGGCCGCCGAAGCGCACCACGTCACCCAGCGCCGGCGCCGCGTCGTGACCGTGCCAGAAGCGCGGCACCGCGATGCCTTCGCGCCGGATCCACGCCTGGTCGTCGGCGTTGAACACCAGGTTCACCTGCAAGCCCTGCTGCGACATTCGTCGGTCACCTCCCGCCGCGCATGATCGCTCATCTGCCGGCAAGGCCGCCGGCATTCGGCGACGCGACGGGCTCGCGCAGCTGCCGCGCCTGCGCCTTGCCGGCATCGAACGCCGCACGCCGGCGCTGCAGCTCGTCGGCCGACAGGCGCTGCGCGTTGCAGTAGTCGAGCTTCCAGTCGGCGCTCTCGCTCCAGCGCAGCGGCGATTGCACGGTGGTGCGCGCCGCCGGCGCCGACTCCAGCAGACTCAGCGCCAGCTCGAGCGTCAATGCCTGCGACGCCACGTCGTGCGGCCTGCCCGCCGCGTTGCCGAGCGGAAAGTCCGAGAACAGCAGCCGCGGCACGCCGGCATGCTCGACGATGTCCTTGGCGCAGCCCATCACCACGGTGGCGATGCCTGCGGCCTCCAACGCCCGCGCGGCCAGGCTGACGCTCTGGTGGCATACGGGGCAGTTGGGCACCAGCAGCGCGACGTCGGCGCGGTCGGCCAGGCAGCGCGCCACCAGCTCGGGGCCATCGACGTCGAGCGTCGCACGGTGGCTGCGATTGGTCGGCAGGCCGTGGAAGCGCGGTGCCAGCGCGCCGACCCGGCCTGCCGCAACGCGGCGGCGCAACTCGGCGAGGGGAAAGTAGCTGCCGAGGTCTGCCGCCGTGGTGTGCGCGCGATCGATCGCGACGTGCGAGATGCGCAGGTCGGGGTCGCCGGCGCTGTCGCCCGAGTAGACGC
>DATJYZ010000227.1:0-5028 GCA_035499355.1 Burkholderiaceae bacterium
CGACGAGCGCTACACGCCGAAAGTGAAAAAACAGTTTGCATGTCGTTGCGGTGCGCGCGACTGCCGTGGCACGATGCTCGCGCCCAAGCGCTAGCCGTCGCCCAGCCCGAGGCCGTGGTGGTGATCACCCGGCAGCCTGTCAGCCATGCAAGAGAGCGTCGTCCAGTCGTGGAACACCGAGCCGCTGTGGCGCGAGCTGACGGCGCTGTTGCCGGGGCTGGCGATCGAGGTGGTGGCGCGCTGCGAGTCGACCAACACGGTGTTGGTGGAGCGGGCGCGGCGATCCAGCGGCCAGGCCGACGCCGCGCCGTCGCGGCCCGGTGAGCTCGAGCCACCGATCAGCGGGCCGATGCCGCTGCTGGAGGCCACGCGGCACGGGCGCCGCGCGGGTGACACGCAGCCGTGTCTCTTGGTGGCCGAGCAGCAGACGCGTGGCCGCGGCCGCTGGGGCCGCAGCTGGCACTCCACCGCGGGCGCTTCGCTGACCTGTTCGCTGGCACTGCCGTTCACGCCGCCCGACTGGTCGGGGCTGTCGCTGGCGATGGGCGTCGCGCTCGCCGACGCGCTCGATCCGCACGGGCCGCGCGAGGGCGCCGCGTCGATTGGCCTCAAGTGGCCCAACGACCTGATGCGCATCGAGCCGGGCAGCGACGCGCCCCGCAAGATGGGCGGCATCCTGGTCGAGTCGGTGCCGGTGGGTCGACGCCGCATGGCGGTGATCGGCCTCGGGTTGAACATCGCTGCGCAGCCGGTGGCCGAGGCGCAGACCGGCTTCGCCTGCCTGCAGGAGTTCGAGCCCGGCATCGACGCGCCGCACGCACTGGCCCGCATCGCCCGGCCATGGGTCGACGCGGTGCTGCAGTTCCAGCGCGACGGCTTCGCGCCGTTCAAGGCCCGCTTCGAGCGCCGCGACTGCCTGCGGGGCCGCGTCGTCACCACCACGCTCGACGACCTGCCGCAGGGTGTGGCCGAAGGCGTCGACGACAGCGGCGCGCTGCGGCTGCGCGTCGGCCCGTCGCTGCGCACGGTGGGCGTGGGCGACGTCAGCGTGCGTTCGTCGAGTGAGCCGCCGCCGTGATGCGGAGCCTGCTCATCGCGCTGGTGGTGGCCAACCTGCTGGTGCTCGCCTGGTCGTACGACCTGGTGCCGGGCTTCCCGCGCGGCCGCGAGCGCGAGCCCGAGCGGCTGAAGCAGCAGGTGCGTCCCGACGCGGTGCAACTGATCACGCCGACGGCCGCGAGCGCCGCCCTGCAGGCGGCGGCCGCGCAACGCACGAACGGCGGCGCGCCGGCGCCGGCCGTGCCCGCCAGTACACCGGCAGAGGGCGAGGCCACCGTGTGCCTCGAAGCCGGCCCGCTCGCCACCACCGAAGTGGCCGCCGCCGAACGCACCCTGCGCGCGCTGAACCTGTCGTCGCTCGAATGGACCCAGCAGCGCTCCGAGCGCGGCGGCGCCTACCTGGTCTACCTCGGCCGCTTTGCCGACGACGCCGCGCTGGCGCGGCGCCGCGACGAGTTGCGGCGCCAGCAACTGAACGTCGACAGCGTGCGCAACTCGCCCGACCTGCAGCCGGGACTGCAATTCGGCCGCTACGACACCCGCGCCGCCGCCGACGCGGCACTGGCGCAGGTGGTGCAGCAGGGCGTCAAGGCGGCGCGCGTGGTGGTCGTCAGTAGCCCGGTGGTGGTGACGCTGCTGCGCGTGGAGCGCGCCAACGGCGAGACGGCGGCGCGGCTGACGCAGCTGAGCCTGCCGCCGAGCGGCGCCGGCTTCAGGCCCTGCGCGGCGCCGCCATGAACACGGCCAGCGCGAGCAGGCACAGCCACAGCGCGCTCAGCGCGCCCGCGCCGTTGCCGTCGGCCTCGACTTCCGAAGGCACGTTCGGCGAGGCCTGCGGCGAGGCCGCCGAGGCGGCGGCGAGCTCCGGGTTGTCGAGCACCTCGGCGGCACGCGCGGGCCGCACGTAGGCCGACGGATCGCGGGCGTAGAACAGCGCCTGTTCGGCGTCGAGCATGCCGGCGCCGCAGGTGTCGGCGCCGCACAGGCAGCTCGCCGCGTTGGCGGCGCCGCACCGGGCCAGCCAGGGCGACTGCACGTGCGGCCGCGACGACTTCGTGAGGCCGGCGACGAGCTGATCGACCGTCAGCGCGGGGTTGACCGACAGCATCAGCGCCGCAGTGCCGGCGACGATCGGCGCCGCGAAGCTGGTGCCGAAGCTGCGCGCGTAGTTGCCCTCGCCCGGCGCCGTGCTGCCGGCGTTGTACAGCGTGAGCAGGCCGCCGTCGGTGAGCAGCGGGCCCCACGGGCCGCCGACATCGTCGCCGCCGACGGTGGCCAGCGTGACCTCGGGGCCGAAGCTCGAGTAGTGGGCCTTGAAGCCATCGCGGTTGAGCGCCGCCACCGCCACCACGCCACGGCAGTTGGCCGGCCGCGTGACGGCGCCTTGCGTGTTGCCGGCGGCGGCCACCACCAGCACGCCGCGCGCCCGCAGCTCGTCGATCGCGCCCTGGTAGGCGCGGCTGCACGGCTTGTTGCCGCCGAAGCTGAGGTTGATCACGCGCACCGGATGCTGGTTGCGCGGCAGCCAGCCGCGGCCACTGCTGACCAGCAGGCCCGCGGCCCAGCGCATGCCGTCGACGATGTCGGCCACCTCGGCACCGCACTTGCCCGCCACCCGCACCGGCACGATGCGTGCGTTCCAGCCGACCGCGGCGACGCCTTCGTTGTTGTCGGTGCGCGCGGCGAGGATGCCGCTGACGATCGTGCCGTGCCACGAGCTGTCGTGGCTGGCGCACTGCGTGAGCGAATCGTCCGCGCGGTCGGCGTCGGTGACCCAGTCGCCGGGATCGCTGGGGTCGGTGTCGCGGCCGTTGCCGTCGTTGGCCATCGCCGGGTCGCTCACCATGTCGGCGCCCGGCAGCCACGCGCCCTGCAGCTCCGGGTGCGCGGTGATGCCGGTGTCGAGCACGGCCACCGGCACCGCGGCGCTGCCGGTGCTCATCGACCACGCCCGCTGCATGTTGGGCACGCCGCGCAGCCGGGCGTCGATCTGGTTGGCGTCGCTACCGCCGGCGGGCTGTAGCCACCACTGTCCGGCGGTGCCGGGGAAGAATGGGTCGCTCGGCGTCGTGCTCTGCTGCAGCGACTCGCGGTCGTTGGGCTCGGCCCATGCCACCTCGGGCGACGCGCGCAGCTGCTCGAGCATCGTCTCGGTCTCGGTGCTCGACAGCGAGCGCTGGAAGTCGAGCACGTAGGCGGCGCGACCTTGCGGCCGCAGCGCCGGAGCGCCCTGGGCCGCGGCGGCGTTGGCCAGGCCCGCCGCCGCGATCACCCGCTGCAACCGTTCGCGCTGCACGGCGCCGGGGTCTTCGCGCAGCGCCAGCGTGGTGACGTCACGCGTGGGCTCGGTGTGCTCCGGCGCGTCGCGCAGCTCGACGATCAGGCCGCGCGGCGCCGGCGCCGCCAATGCCGCGGCGGCCAACAGACAGGCCCAAAGCGGAGCGAAGAGAACAGTGCGCAACACGCGGCGCGTGCCAGCGCGGAGGTCGGGCCACGCGGCCCGTGTCATCGGCGTCGCGGCCGCGCGCGCAACACCGCACGCGTGCGCGCAGCGCTGCAAGGGCAGCGGTGCGTCGCGTTAGCGCGGGGGACGACAGCGAGCGTGGCCACAGAAGTTCACCGTGGCGCGAGTATCGGCATCGCCCTCGCAGCGGGACACCCTCAAACAGGCGGTGGCGCAACACCGTGCGCCCTACAGGCTAGGGAGCAGTTGGCGCCGCGGCGCCTGCGCTTGTTACCGCCGACGCGGGCGCAGCGCGGCCACCGCCAGGCCGAGGCCGAGCAGCCAGGCCAAGGACATGGTGCCGCCACCACCGCCACTGGACGGTGGGCTGGTGGTGGGTGTCGCGGCCGTCACGACGAGCGTCTTCGACGCCGGCGCGCCGCCACCGCTGTCGGTGACGTCGAGCCGCACGCTGAACGTGCCGCCGCCCGTCGTCGTGACCACGGCACTGGCAGCCGTGGCAGGTTGCACGAGAGTCGCAATGCCACCGGCGTCGACCATCGTCCAGGCGTAGCCGGTGATGGTCTTGCCGGTCCCGGGCACGGAGGTCGAGCCGTCGAGCGTGACGCTGGCCCCGGGCGCCGGTGCGGCCGGCGTGGCAAAGGCCACGGCTTGCGTGGTCGCCGGCGCCGGTACCGCAAGCACCGCGGCGCGCACATCGAGCATGCCGGCGCCGCAGGTGCTGGTGGTGCAGTAGCACTCCAGTTGCTGGCTGCCGTTGGGCGCCACGCACATCGTCGTGCCCACCGTGCCGCCGCTCGTTGGAAACGCGCGTGCGGAAGATTGCAGCGTCGAGCGCACCTGGGCCGGCGTCAACGTCGGGTTGACCGACAGCATCAGCGCCGCGGTGCCCGACACCATCGGTGCCGAAAAGCTGGTGCCCACCGAGATGTTGAAGCTGTCGCTGTAGGTGTTGGTGGCCGGTGTCGTGGTGCCGGTGTTGGTGGCCGTGAGGATCGGATACAGGCACGGATCGGACGCCAACGGGTTGACGCAATTGCCTGCCGGCGCCGAGATCGCGATCTGCGGCCCGATGTCGGAAAAGCCGACCTTCGTACCCGAGTGGCGCAGCCCGCCGACGCCGATGGCACCGGTGCAATTGGCCGGCTGGCCCACCGCGAGGCCGGCGTCGTTGCCCGCCGACACGACGACGTTGGCACCGGCGTTGGTGACCGCGGTCATCGCATCCTGGTAGCTCTGGGCACAGCTCGTCGTGGCCGAACCCAGGCTCATGTTGAGCACCTTGGCCGGGAACGGGTTTGCCGGTCCGGTGCCGAAGGCGCTCGGGATGTTGATGCCCGCGGCCCAGTACATGCCGGCGACCACGTCGGACTGGAAGCCGCCGCACTTGCCGAGCACGCGCACCGGCAGGATGCGCACGTTCCAGCCGACGCTGGCCATGCCGACGCCGTTGTTGGTGGCCGCGCCGATCAATGCCGAGGTCTGCGTGCCGTGCCAGCTGCTGT
>DATJYZ010000228.1:0-2932 GCA_035499355.1 Burkholderiaceae bacterium
GGCGTTGCGCAGCGCCTGGCCCGCGCGCTGCAGCGTGCGGCCGCTGACGATCAGATCGTCGATCAGCAGCACGGTCGCCCCGGCGACGTCGCCCGCCACGAGGTCGGTGCCGCCGAGCTGGCCGCCGCTGCGCCGCTTGTCGCAAAACGCGAAGCCGACCGCGCGGCCGAGCCGCTGCTCGAGATGCTCGTGCCACAGCTGCGCGCGCCTCACGCCGCCGGGGTCGGGCGAGGCCACCGCCAGCCTGCCCCGTGCCGCGCCATCGAGCGCCACCGCGTCGTACACCGGGTGCGCCTCGAGGTGAACGGTGGGCCGGCGAAACGCATTCTCGAACGCAGCGACGTTGTGCACCTCGAAGGCCATCACGGCATCGACGCCGACGCACTCGATCATCTGCGCCACGTAGCGCAGACCGAGCGGATCCCACGGCTTGGTGCGACGGTCCTTGCGCGCGTAGGCCATGTAGGGCACGACCGCGGTCACCTGCGCGGCGCCGTGGTCGCGCAGCGCCGCCACGAACATCAACAGCCGCACCAGCTTGTCGTGGGGGCTGTCGCCCGCCTCGCCGTGCAGCGAGTGGACGACGTAGACGTCGGCGCCGCAGGGGTCGACGAGCGGCCGCAGCTTGCACTCCCCGTCGTCGAAACGGCGCAGCTCGTGCGGCGAGACGGGGCGGTCGAGCTGCGCGGCCAGCGCAGCGACGAAGCGCGGGTCCTTGTCGAGGCCGAAGATCAGCATGGAACACTCCCGTGTGTGGCGTTGGATCGCAGGCAGCGCTCGAGGTAGCGCGTGGCGCGTGCGCGCCAGCGCTCGGCATCGGATCGTGGCAGCCCGTCGGCCAGGTGGCCCAGTGCCAGCCGGGCGCGCAGCAAGGCGCGCGCGGCGACGTAGGTCTCGATCACGTCCGGCGGCGGCGCCGGGACTCCGCCGCGCGCCAGCGCGCGCTGCAGCAAGGGTCCGATCCAAGGCGCGCCCGCCATCTCGCACTCGAGGCCGAGGAACGCGATCTCGTCGTACGGATCGACGCGACGCAGGCGCGGGTCGAACTCGAGGCAGTCGATCACCACGGGCGGATCGAGCAGGTAGACGTGCTCGGGCCGCAGGTCACCGTGGCCCTCGACGAGACACTGCGCCCGTTCGCCCACGGTCGCCGCGTGCTCGGCCAGCGCGTCGTCGAGCAGCGCCAGCGCCTCGGCGGCACCGGGGAGCGTCCACCGCGCGCCGAGCAGCACCTCGCGGTTGATGCGCTGTTCGCGCTGCAGGTGAGCCAGGTAGTCCGCCGGAGTCGTGCGCTGCGGCGGCGCGCCGAGGTAGAAACGCGCCAGCACGCCGCCCAGCGCGTCGATCGGCAAGGCATCGAATTCGCGCCGCGCGAGGCGGGTGCTCAGCTGCGCCGACTCGGGCAGGCGACGCATGCGCACCAGCCAGTCCAGCGTCTCGCCGACGCTCGCCGACTCTTCGGCGACGAGCCGCAGGCCGGCGCTCGTGCGCACCAGCGCCGTCAGCCCCTGGTAGACCCCCGGCGCCAGACGCGCATTGAGGCGCAGCTCTTCGCGGCAATCGAACTCGCGCCGCGCCACGGTCGAGTGATCCAGGTAGCGGGTGCGCACCGGCTTCTTCAGCTTCAGCACCTGGGTGGGCGTGAAGAAGAGCCACGACATGTGGGTCTCGCTGCACTGGAGGTCCGACGCCGCCACGCCATGCGCCTGCGGCGTGCGCAGAAAGCACAGCGCGGCATCGGTCGGCACGGCCTCCATGGAGCGATTCGACCCACTCCGTCGACGCTTCGCATTGCGCTATCGCAAGGGGTGCTGGCGCCGCCACGCCGACCATCCCGCGGCTGCGCCAACGTGAACCCGACAACGATGACCGCCCTGCTGACCGACTTCTACCAGCTGACGATGCTGCACGCCTACGTGCACGAGGGGCTGGAGCAGCCCGCCGTGTTCGAGCTGTTCGTGCGCAAGCTGCCGCCCGGGCGCAACTTTCTCGTCGCCGCGGGCCTGGCGCAGGCGCTGGAGGAGCTGGAGACGCTCGCGTTCGACGAGGCCGAGATCGACTGGCTGCTCGGCGCCGGCGGCCTGCCGCGATCGCTCGCGCCGCGGCTGCGCGCGTTCCGCTTCGAAGGCGACGTCGATGCCATGCCCGAAGGCAGCGTCTTCTTCCCGGACGAGCCGATCCTGCGCGTGACCGCACCGCTGCCGCAGGCGCAGCTGGTCGAGAGCCGGCTGCTCAACATCGTCCACTTCCAGACGCTGATCGCGTCGAAGGCGGCGCGGCTGCGGCTGGCCGCCGGCCGGCGCGTGCTGGTCGACTTCGGCATGCGGCGCACCCACGGCGCGGAGGCGGCGCTGTTCGCCGCGCGCGCGGCCTGGATCGCCGGCTTCGACGGCACGGCCACCGCCGAGGCCGCGCGGCGCTATGCGATTCCCGTCGTCGGCACGATGGCGCACTCGTTCGTGCAGGCGCACCGCGGCGAGGCCGAGGCGTTCCGCGCGTTCGCGCGCGCGTGGCGGCGCAAGCCGACGCTGCTGGTCGACACCTACGACACCGAGGAGGCCGTGCGCAAGATCGCGGCGATCGCGCCTGCCCTGGCAGCGGAGGGCATCGCGATCGGCGGCGTGCGCCTCGACAGCGGCGACCTCGGCGCGCATGCGCGGGCGGTGCGCCGCATCCTCGACGACGCCGGGCTGTCCGCCACGACCATCTTTGCCAGCGGCAACCTCGACGAGCAGCGCATCGCCGCGCTCGCCGATGCGCCGATCGACGGCTATGGCGTCGGCACGGCGCTCGGCACCTCGCAGGACGCGCCCGCGCTCGACATGGTCTACAAGCTGCAGTCCTATGCCGGCAGCGCGCGCCGCAAGCGCTCCGAAGGCAAGGCCACCTGGCCCGGCGTCAAGCAGGTGAGCCGGCGCCTCGATGGGTCGGG
>DATJYZ010000229.1:0-9224 GCA_035499355.1 Burkholderiaceae bacterium
GACGACGCGGCCGCGATGCGCACCGTGCTGGTGGGCGTGGACTTCGGCGCCGGGCACTCGTTCGACCCCACGCTCGACGAGCTGGCGCAGCTCGCCGAGTCGGCCGGTGACGCTCCGGTGGCGCGCGTGGTCGCGCGGCGCAAGGCACCCGATGCCGCGCTGTTCGTGGGCAGCGGCAAGGCCGACGAGATCAAGGCGCTGGTCGCCGAACATCAGGCGGCCGGTGTGCTGTTCGACCAGGCGCTCAGTCCGGCGCAGCAGCGCAACCTCGAGCGCCATCTCGGCGTGCAAGTGGCCGACCGCACGGCGCTGATCCTCGAGATCTTCGCGCGCCGCGCCAAGAGCCACGAGGGCAAACTGCAGGTCGAGCTGGCACGGCTGCAGTACGTCGCCACGCGCCTGGTCCGACGCTGGAGTCACCTCGAGCGTCAGCGCGGCGGTGCGGGCCTGCGCGGCGGCCCGGGCGAGGCGCAGATCGAGCTCGACCGCCGCATGATCGCCGAGCGCATCAAGTCGGTAAAGGCGCGGCTGGCCAAGGTGCAGCGCCAGCACGACACCCAGCGCAAGGCGCGCGCCAAGAGCGGGGCGCTGCGCGTCTCGCTGGTGGGCTACACCAACGCCGGCAAGTCGACGCTGTTCAATGCCCTGGTGAAGGCGCGCGTGTATGCCGCCGACCAGCTGTTCGCCACGCTCGACACCACCACACGATCGATGTACCTCGAGGGCAGTGGCCAGTCGGTGGCGCTGTCCGACACGGTGGGCTTCATCCGCGATCTGCCGCACAAGCTGGTGGAGGCGTTTCGCGCCACGCTGCAGGAGGCCACCGAGGCCGATCTGCTGTTGCACGTCATCGACGCCTCGAGTCCGCAGCTGCAGGCGCAGCGCGACGAGGTCGAGCGCGTGCTGGCCGAGATCGGCGCGCAGGACCTGCCGCAGATCCTCGTCTACAACAAGCTCGACGCGCTGCAGCCGCAGCCGCGCGCACTGCACGACTGGATCGAGCGCCCCGGTGGCGGCCTCGCGCCGCGGGTGTTCGTCAGCGCGATGCTGGGCACCGGTCTCGACGTGCTGCGCGGCTTGATCGCTGTCGCCGCCGCCGGCCAGCCCTTGCAGCCGCCGCGGCCGTCACCACCTGAGCCCGCAGCGTCGCCGCCTGACTCGCGGCCGGCGATTGCCGGACAATCCCACCCTCGCGCCCAAGCCCCTCACACCGCATGACCCCGCGCTCGACCCTGGCCACTGACGACCAAACCCTCTCGCTGCCGGCCCGGCTGGCCCTGGCCTGGCAGGCGGGCAGCGCCTGGCTGCGCGGGCGGCTGCGGCACGGCTCGCCCCATCGCACGGCGATGGCCGGGCGCAACGACGGGCCACCGGACCTCGACGAACTGTGGCGCGATTTCAATCGCCGCCTGGGCGGCCTGTTCGGCGGCAAGGGCGGCGGGCGCCGCGGCGAATCCGATGGCGGTGGCGGGCCGCCGTACCAGCCCGACATGAAGAGCGCCGGCATCGGCGTGGGGCTGATCGCGCTGGTGGTGCTGCTGGTGTGGGCCGGCAGCGGCTTCTTCATCGTGCAAGAAGGCCAGCAGGCGGTGGTGAGCACGTTCGGCAAGTACAGCTATACCTCCGACGCCGGCTTCCAGTGGCGCTTCCCGTATCCGTTCCAGTCGCACGAGACCGTGCCGGTGACGCAGCTGCGCTCCAAGGAGATCGGCCGCAGCAACGTGGTGCAGGCCACCGGCCTGCGCGATTCGTCGATGCTGACGCAGGACGAGAACATCGTCGACATCCGCTTCACGGTGCAGTACCGGCTGAAGGATGCGCGCGCCTATCTGTTCGAGAACCGCGATCCCGACGCTGCGGTCGAGCAGGCCGCCGAGTCGGCGGTGCGCGAGATTGTCGGCCGCAGCAAGGTCGATTCGGTGCTCTACGAGCAGCGTGAGGCGTTGTCGACCGACCTGGTGAAGTCGGTGCAGGCGCAACTGGATCGCCTGAACGCCGGCATCCTGGTCGTCAACGTCAACGTGCAGAACGTGCAGGTGCCCGAGCAGGTGCAGGCCGCGTTCAACGACGCCGTGAAGGCCGGCGCCGATCGCGACCGCCTGAAGAACGAAGGCCAGGCCTATGCGAGTGACGTCGTGCCCAAGGCGCGTGGCACGGCGGCACGCCTGCACGAGGAGGCGCAGGGCTACAAGCAGCGCGTGATCGCGCAGGCCGACGGCGACGCGCAGCGTTTCAAGTCCGTGCTGGCCGAGTACCAGCGGGCGCCGGTGGTAACGCGCGACCGCCTCTACATCGAGACGATGCAGCAGGTGTACAGCAACGTCAGCAAGGTGATGGTCGAGAGCCGCAGCGGCTCGAACCTGCTGTACCTGCCGCTGGACAAGCTGCTGCAGCAAGGCAGTGCGGCCCCGTCCGCCGCGCCGGCGCTGCCGTCCGGCGGCGACAGCGGGCCTTCGACGCCAGCCACCGGCAGCGACGCGCGCTCGCGCGACGGCGCTCGCAGCCGGGACCGCGAAGGCCGTTAGGCGGCGGGGAGAAGAACAAACATGAACCGCATCGGATTGTTCGTCGCCAGCTTGCTGATCGTGCTGATGATCCTCAGCTCGACGCTCTTCATCGTCGACCAGAAGCAGGTGGGCGTGGTGTACGCGCTGGGCGAGATCAAGGAAGTGATCACTGAGCCGGGGCTGAAGGCCAAGCTGCCGCCGCCGTTCCAGAACGTGGTGTTCCTCGACAAGCGCATCCAGACGCTCGACAGCACGGAAACGCGCGCGATCTTCACCGCCGAGAAGAAGAGCCTGGTGATCGACTGGCTGGCCAAATGGCGCATCGCCGAGCCGCGCCAGTTCATTCGCAACAACGGCACCGACTTCCGCAACCTCGAGAGCCGGCTGAGCCAGGTGGTGCAGGCCGCGTTCAACGAGGAGGTGACCAAGCGCACCGTGCGCGGCGTGCTGTCCGACGAGCGCGACAAGGTGATGCAGGACGTGCGCAACCGCCTGCTCGACGAGGCCAAGGCGTTCGGCATCGAGCTGGTCGACATCCGCATCAAGCGCGTCGACTTCGTGGCCGACATCACCGACGCGGTGTACCGGCGCATGCAGTCGGAGCGCCAGCAGGTGGCCAACGAGTTGCGTTCGCAAGGTGCCGCCGAGGGCGAGCGCATCCGCGCCGACGCCGATCGGCAGCGCGAGGTGATCATCGCGGAGGCCTATCGCGACGCGCAGAAGCTCAAGGGCGAGGGCGACGCCAAGGCGTCGGCCCTGTACGCCGAGGCGTTCGGCCGCGATCCGCAGTTCGCGCAGTTCTATCGCAGCCTCGAGGCGTACCGCGCCAGCTTTCGCAGCCGCAGCGACGTGATGGTGGTCGATCCGTCGAGCGAGTTCTTCAAGGCCATGCGCGGGCCGACCCTGGCCGCGCCAGCGGCGCCACGTCGCTAGTCGATCGCCATGGTCGACCTGCTTCTCGGCGCCGTGGCGCTGATGCTGGTGTTCGAAGGCCTGCTGCCGTTTCTCAGCCCCACCACCTGGCGCGAGGTGTTCACACGTGCGCTGCGCCTGAGCGACGGTCAGATCCGCTTCCTCGGCCTGTCGAGCATGCTGATCGGGCTGCTGCTGCTGGTGCTCTTCTGGCGATAGGGCCCACCCCCGATGCGGCCTGGCGGCCGCCTCCCCTTGAGGGAGCGACATCGGCGGACCGGCGAAGCCGGATCCGCGATGCTCACGAGGACGCGCCACTGGCGTGGCGCGAATCACTGAGCCACGCGCCGTCGGGCGCACTTTTGCCCCACGTACAATCTTGTTTTTAACCACCTCTGGTGGCTCATGTCCTCTGCTTGGCTGTTGCCCGAGCACATTGCCGATGTGTTGCCCGCGCAGGCGCGGCGCATGGAGGAGCTGCGGCGCACGCTGCTGGATCTGGCGCGCAGCTACGGCTTCGAGCTGGTGATGCCGCCGTTGCTGGAGTACCTGGAATCCTTGTTGTCGGGCACCGGCCGTGAGCTCGACCTGCAGACCTTCAAGCTGGTCGATCAGTTGAGCGGCCGCACGCTCGGTCTGCGCGCCGACACCACGCCCCAGGTGGCGCGCATCGACGCCCACCTGCTCAATCGCGCGGGCGTGTCGCGCCTGTGCTATTGCGGCCCGGTGTTGCACACCCGGCCCGGCGCGCCGCACGCCACGAGGGAGCCGCTGCAACTCGGCGCCGAGGTCTACGGCCACGCCGGCCTCGAGGCCGACCTCGAGGTGCAGGAGCTCGCGCTCGACGGCTTGCAGGCCGCCGGTCTCGGCGGGCTCACGCTCGACCTGGCCGACGCGCGCATCGCGCGCGGGGTGCTGGCCGGGGTGCCGGCCGACGGCGAGCAGCTGCATGCCGTGGTCGCGGCGCTGGCCGCCAAGGACAGCGCATCGCTGGCCGAGCAGACTCGCGGGTTCCCCGCGCCGGCGCGACAGGCACTGCACGAGCTGCTGAGCCTGTACGGCGACGAGTCGGTGCTCGAGCGCGCGCGCCAGGTGCTGCCGCGCAGCGAATTGATCCGTCGCGCGATCGACGACCTGTCGTGGCTGACTCGGCACGTGCGCCAGGCGCACCCGCAGGTGCGCATCGGCTTCGACCTGGCGGACCTCGGCGGCTACGCCTATTACAGCGGCGCACGCTTCGCGGTGTTCGCCGCCGACGTCGGCGAGGCGTTGGTGCGCGGCGGCCGCTACGACGAGGTGGGCGCGGTGTTCGGCCGCAACCGTCCCGCGGTGGGCTTCAGCCTCGACCTCAAGGCGCTGTCGTCGCACGGCATGCCGCAACCGCCGAAGCGTGCGATCCGCGCACCCTGGGGCGAAGACACGGCGCTGCGCGCCGCGGTGCGCCGGCTGCGCGAGCAGGGCGAGACCGTGCTGTGCATCCTGCCGGGTCACGAGCACGAGGCGCAGGAGTTCGACTGCAACCGCGAACTCGCCTCGGTCGGCGGCCAGTGGGTGCTGCGAGCGCTCTAGTTCACGTCCTCCAGGCACTGTGTCCATGAATTCAGACGCTTCGATCGCGCGTGGCCGCAACGTGGTGGTGGTCGGCACCCAATGGGGTGACGAAGGCAAAGGCAAGGTCGTCGACTGGCTGACCGACCATGCGCAGGCGGTCGTGCGCTTCCAGGGCGGCCACAACGCCGGCCACACGCTGGTGATCAAGGGCGTCAAGACGGCGCTGCAGCTGATTCCGTCGGGCGTGATGCGCGACGGCGTGGCCTGCCTGATCGGCAACGGCGTCGTGGTCGACCCCGCGCACCTGCTGAGCGAGATCGCCCGCCTCGAGGCGATGGGTCTCGACGTGCGCTCGCGCCTGCTGATCAGCGAGTCGTGCCCGCTGATCCTGCCGTTCCACGTGGCGGTCGACGCGGCGCGCGAGGCGTTTCGCGAAAGCAGCGGCAGCGGCAAGATCGGCACCACCGGCAAAGGCATCGGCCCGGCCTACGAGGACAAGGTGGCACGCCGCGCGTTGCGCATGCAGGATCTGAAGCATCCGCGGCGTTTCGAGACCAAGTTGCGCGAGCTGGTCGCCCTGCACAACGAGGCGCTGGGCGGTTACCTGCATGCGCAGCGGCTCGAGCTGCAGCCCATGCTGGAGGCCGGCCTGCGCGCCGCCGAGCAGCTGGTGCCACTGATGGGCGACGTCGGCAGCCGCATCGCCCAGACCCATCGTGCGGGGCACAACGTGTTGTTCGAGGGTGCACAGGGTACGCTGCTCGACATCGACCACGGCACCTATCCGTTCGTCACCTCCAGCAACTGCGTGGCAGGCAACGCGGCCGCCGGCTCCGGGGTCGGGCCGCAGATGCTCCACCATGTGCTTGGCATCACGAAGGCCTACACCACGCGCGTCGGCGGCGGCCCGTTCCCGACCGAGCTGCCGATCGACGCGCCGGGCACCGTCGGTCACCACTTGTCGACGGTCGGCCAGGAGCGCGGCGTCGTCACCGGCCGCGCGCGCCGCTGCGGCTGGCTCGATGCCGCGGCGCTGCGACGCGCGATGCTGATCAACGGCGTGTCGGGACTGTGCGTGACCAAGCTCGACGTGCTCGACGGCCTGCCCGAGGTCAGGATCTGCATCGGCTACACCTATGGCAGGCGGCGGCTCGACATCCTGCCGCTCGATGCCGACGAGATCGCGGCCTGCGAGCCGATCTACGAGACGCTGCCCGGCTGGCGCGAGACTACCGCGGGGCTGACGCGCTGGGAGCAGTTGCCCGCCAACGCGCGCGCCTACCTCGAGCGCATGCGCACGCTGATCGATGCGCCGATCGACATGGTGTCCACCGGCGCCGACCGCGACCACACCATCGTGCTGCGCCACCCGTTTCGTGCTTGAACAACCCCTGGAGATTCACGGCCCATGCTCACCGACGACGGCAAACACCTGTACGTGTCGTGGGACGAATACCACCTGCTGATCGAACGGCTGGCGCTCAAGGTCGCAGCGTCGAAATGGCAGTTCGACCAGATCCTGTGTCTGGCGCGTGGCGGCATGCGGCCGGGCGACGTGTTGTCGCGTGTGTTCGACCTGCCGCTGGCGATCATGTCGACCAGCTCGTACCGCGCCGAGGCCGGCACGATCCAGGGCCGCCTCGACATGGCCAAGTACATCACGATGCCCAAGGGCGAACTGGCCGGTCGCGTGCTGCTGGTCGATGACCTTGCCGATTCCGGCATCACGCTGCGCGCGGTGGTCGACCGCCTGCGCGGCATGCCGTCGATCAGCGAGCTGCGCTCGGCGGTGATCTGGGTCAAGGGCGTGTCGAGCTATACGCCGGACTACTACGTCGAGATGTTGCCCACCAGCCCTTGGATCCACCAGCCGTTCGAGGAGTACGACGGCCTGCGGCCCGAGGGGCTGGCAAAGAAGTTCGCGGTGTGAGCAGTCCGCTGTGCGGGGACCAAAGAAAAGGGCTGGCGCCGGCCAGCCCGCTTGAGTGTTCGGCCTCCGCCGTTTGGTGCCCAGGAAGGGACTCGAACCCCCACGCCGTTAAGCGCTAGTACCTGAAACTAGTGCGTCTACCAATTCCGCCACCTGGGCCCGGTTTCAAGAGCGAGGAATTTTAGCATCAAGACTTTGAAAGAGACCGCCATCGCACCGCTGGCCGGTGCGCTGATGAGCGAGGTTTGCGGCACCGTCGTCGGCCATCGCGACGGCCACGGCTTCGTGCAGCGCGACGACGGCGAGGCCGACATCTACCTGTCGCAACAGGAGATGCACTCGGTGCTGCACCGCGACCGCGTGCGCGTCCGAATCGTGCGCTACGACCGCAAGGGGCGCCCCGAAGGCCGCGTGCTCGACATCATCGAGCGGCGCAAGACGTCGATCATCGGCCGCCTGCTGCACGAGAACGGCATGTGGTTGGTGGCACCGGAAGATCGTCGCTACGGCCAGGACATCCTGATCCCGAAGAACGCGACTGCGGCGGCCACGGTCGGCCAGGTGGTGGCGGTCGAACTGACCGAACCGCCGTCGATGTTCTCGCAACCGGTGGGGCGCGTGGTCGAGGTGCTCGGCGAGATCGACGACCCGGGCATGGAGATCGAGATCGCGGTGCGCAAGTACGAGGTGCCGCATCGCTTCTCCGCCGAGTCGCTGGCGCAGGCCGCGGCGCTGCCCGATCACGTGAGGCCGGTCGACCGGCACCAGCGCATCGACCTGAGCGACATCGCGCTGGTCACCATCGACGGCGAGGACGCGCGCGACTTCGACGACGCGGTGTACTGCGAGCCGATCAAGCTCGCCAAGGGCAGGAACGCCGCCGCAGGCTGGCGCCTGGTGGTGGCGATCGCCGACGTCAGCCACTACGTGAAGCCCGGTGAGCCGCTCGACGACGATGCGTACGAACGCGCGACGTCGGTGTACTTTCCGCGCCGCGTGATTCCGATGTTGCCGGAGAAGCTGTCCAACGGGCTGTGTTCGTTGAACCCCGAGCAGGATCGGCTCGCGATGGTGTGCGACATGCTGGTCGACGGCGAGGGCGCGATCACCGCGTACCAGTTCTACCCGGGTGTGATCTGTTCGCACGCGCGGTTCACCTACACCGAGGTGGCCGCGATCCTGGCCAACACGCGCGGCCCGGAGGCGCAACGGCGCGGCGCGCTGGTGCCGCACCTGATCCACCTGCACGAGGTGTACCGCGCGCTGCTCAAGCACCGTGGCAGCCGTGGCGCCGTGGACTTCGAAACCACGGAAACACAGATCGTCGCCGACGAAAACGGCCGCATCGAGCGCATCGAGCCGCGCAAGCGCAACGAGGCCCACCGGCTGATCGAGGAAGCCATGCTGGCGGCCAACGTCTGCGCGGCCGAGTTCATCTCGGAGCACGGCCACCCGGCGCTGTACCGCGTGCACGAGGGGCCGACCACCGAGAAGCGGATCACGCTGCAGAACTACCTGAAGGCGATGGGGCTGGGCGTCACGCTGTCCGATGACCCGACGCCCGGCGAACTGCAGGCGATCGCGCTGGCCACGCGCGAGCGGCCCGACGCCGCGCAGATCCACGCGATGCTGCTGCGCTCGATGCAGCAGGCGCACTACACGGCGGCCAACAGCGGCCACTTCGGCCTCGCGTACGACGCCTACACGCATTTCACGAGCCCGATCCGCCGCTATCCCGATCTGCTGATCCACCGCGTGATCAAGGCGCTGTTGCACCACAAGCGCTACCACCTCGTCAGTGGCGCGCTGGAAGAGGCGCCCAAGGCCGCAGCGAGGCCCGTCAAGGCCGCCGACGGCAAGGGCGTACCCAGGCGCGTCGCGTCGGCACAGGAGCTCGAGCAATGGAACGCCGCCGGCGCGCATTGCAGCGCCAACGAGCGGCGTGCCGACGAGGCGTCGCGCGACGTCGAGGCCTGGCTCAAGTGCCGCTACATGCGCGAGCGGCTGGGCGAGGAGTTCAACGGCACGGTCAGCGCGGTGGTGCCGTTCGGCCTGTTCGTCACGCTCGACGAGCTCTACGTCGAAGGCCTGGTGCACATCACCGAACTCGGCGGCGGCTACTACCGCTACGACGAACTGCGGCAGGAACTGCACGGTGAGCGCAGCGGCGTGCGCTACGCAGCCGGTGCGCGCGTGCGTGTACAGGTGAGCCGGGTCGACCTCGACAGCCGCCGCATCGACTTCCGCATGGTGCGCGATGGCGAAGGCGAGCGGCTGCTGGCGCGCGGCCGCAAGACCGAGGCGCGCTCGCCGCAAGCCGAGCT
>DATJYZ010000230.1:0-6922 GCA_035499355.1 Burkholderiaceae bacterium
GCACCTGCAGCACCACCTGCGCCGGCCGCCAGACCCGCGCCTGCCGCGCGTGGCACGGTGCAGCCGAGTCGATCGACCGCCGCTGCGCAGCCCTCCGGGCCGGGCGAGTACAAGGTGCGTGAAGGCGATACGCTGTACCGCATCGCGCGGCAGAACCAGCGCGCCGGCGTGTCGCTTGACCAGATGCTGGTCGCGCTCTTCCGCGGCAACCCGGACGCCTTCATGGGCGAGAACATGAACCGGCTGAAGGCCGGTGCCGTGGTGAGCGTGCCGTCGTCGGATCAAGCTGGTGCCGTCAGCAATGCCGAGGCGGCCGAGGTCATTCGTGCGCAAAGTGCGAACTTCGATGCCTACCGGGCGGCGCTCGCCGGCCGGCCAGCGATCACCAAGTCCGAAGGCGGTGCGCGCGCCACTGGCAAAGTCGTCGGTTCCGCGCAGGACAACAAGCTTGCGACAGCGCCGACACCCGACAAGCTGAAATTGACGCCGGAATCGCCTGCGAAGCAGGCAAGCAAGGAAGCCAAGGCGTCCAAGGATGCCGAGCAGCAGGAGCAAGCGCGGCGCGCCAAGGAACTCCAGGACAACATCGCGGGGCTGCAGAAGGTCGAGAAGGAAGCCAAGACGGCGACGACGCCGGCCCAGCCTGCGGCGCCGGCCGCGCCCGCAGCACCACCCACGCCGGCCCCGACTCCGCCTGTCGAGGCGAAGACACCGCCACCGGCTCCCGTTGTGCCGCCGCCGGCACCGGCTGCGCCGCCACCGGCACCGACGGTGGCGCAAACACCGCCAGCCGAAGCGCCGGCAGCACCCGCGGTGTCGCTGCCCGCTCCCACCCCCACGCCGGCCGCCCCGCCGGTGGCCGCCGCGCCGCCAGCCCCGAAGCCCGCGCCCAAACCCGCGACCCCGCCGGCTGAAGAGCCGGGTCTTTTGTCGTCGCTGATGGACCACCCGATGGCGATGCCCGGGGCGATCGGCCTCGTGGTGCTGCTGGTCGGTCTGGCGCTCTATCGCCTGCGCGGCCGCTTCCGCAAGGACAACGGCGAGACCTCGTTCCTCGAGAGCCGCCTGCAACCCGATTCGTTCTTCGGCGCCAGCGGCGGCCAGCGCGTCGACACCCGCGACGCCAGCGGCGTCTCCTCGTCGATGAGCTACTCGCTGAGCCAGCTCGATGCCATCGGCGACGTCGATCCTGTGGCCGAGGCCGACGTCTACCTGGCCTACGGCCGTGACCTGCAGGCCGAGGAGATCCTCAAGGAGGCGATGCGCACCAACCCGGATCGCCTGGCCATCCGCACCAAACTGCTCGAGGTGTACGCCAAGCGGCGCGACACCAAGGGGTTCGAGCTGCTTGCTACGCAGCTGTACTCGCTGACCAAGGGCGAAGGCGACGATTGGACCAAGGCGCAGGAGCTCGGCCGCGGCATCGACCCGGAGAATCCGCTGTACAAGCCTGGTGGCGCACCGGTGGCCGCTGTGGCCAGCGACGGAGGTCGCATCATCGAACCGCTGGGCGCCAGCACGATGCCGCAGTCGATCATGCCGTCGACCTCCGGGTTCCCGGCCTCGGCGATCGACTCGATCTCGCCCGACAGCCGCGCCGGTGGCACGATCCCGCCGGACCTCGACCTCGATCTCGACATCGGCACGATGCCGCAGACGGCCAAGGCCGCCAAGGCCGAGCCGAAGCCGAAGCCGCCGGTCGACCTCGAGTCGATCTCGCTCGACCTCAACCCGCCGAGCCGTCCGGCCCCACTGGCCACGTCGGGCAGCGCCGCCAAGCCGACGCTCGACTTCGGCGAATTCACGTTGCCGGCGCAGCCGTCGGGCCATGGGCCGCTCGACGAGAACGACCCGCTGGCCCGCAAGCTCGAACTGGCCGAGGAGTTCCGCCAGATCGGTGACATGGAAGGTGCGCGCGACCTGCTCGAAGAGGTGGTTGCCAAGGCCGGCGGTGCGCTGAAGACCAAAGCGCAGAGCATGCTCGACAGCCTTGCGTGATGGTCCCACCCCCGAGGCGGCCTAGCGGCCGCTTTCCCCTCTAGGGGGCGACACCAGCAGACCGGCGGAGCCGGGTCCGCGGTGTCCACTCGGAGATGACAACGGCGTTCGGCGCTCGGTGGGCGCTGGGCCTCACGTATCGCGGCACCGCCTACGACGGCTGGCAGAGCCAGCCGTCGGCACGGACCGTCCAGGATCGTGTCGAACATGCGTTGTCCACGTTCGCCGATGCGCGGGTGACCACGGTCTGCGCCGGTCGCACCGACGCCGGCGTTCACGCGCTGAACCAGGTGGTGCACTTCGATGCGCCGGTACAGCGAGAGGCATTCTCCTGGGTGCGCGGCACCAATCGGTTCCTGCCGCCGGATATCGCCGTGCAGTGGGCGCAGCCGGTAACGGCCGGCTTTCATGCGCGATTTCATGCGCGGGGGCGTCGCTACCGCTACGTGCTGTTGCGCTCGGCCGTGCGGCCGTCGCTGGAGCAGTCGCTGGTGGGCTGGGTGTTCGACGAGTTGTCGCTGCAGCCGATGCGTGAGGCGGCGGCACTGCTGACCGGCGAGCACGACTTCAGCTCGTTCCGCTCCAGCGAGTGCCAGGCCAGGACCCCGGTCAAGACGCTGCGCGGCATCGCGATCGCGCAGCGCGGCGCCTATTGGACGTTCGACTTCGACGCCAGTGCCTACCTGCACCACATGGTCCGCAACATCATGGGTTGCCTGCTCGCGGTCGGCAGCGGCCGGCGGCACCCGGAGTGGATGGCGCAGGTGCTGGCCGCGCGCGACCGTAACGCCGCGGCTCCCACCTTTGCTGCCGATGGGCTGTACTTCGTGGGCCCGTACTACGATGCCGCCCTGGGCCTGCCGGAGCGCGCACCCGCTGCCGACTGGCTGCCCTGAACCGGGCCTTCTTCGCCGTGCAGCAGCGCACCCGCATCAAGATCTGCGGCCTCACCCGCGAGGCCGACGTGGCCGCAGCCGTCGACGCTGGCGCCGACGCGGTGGGCTTCGTCCTCTACGGCCGCAGCCCGCGCCACGTGAGCGCAGCGCGTGCCGGCGAACTGACACGTGCGCTGCCACCGTTCGTGACGCCGGTGTGCCTGTTCGTCAACGCCAAGGCCGACGAGGTCAGGCGCACCATCGACCAGGTGCCGCGCGCGGTGCTGCAGTTTCACGGCGACGAGACGCCGGCGCAGTGCGAGTCCGCGGGCCGCACGTACATCCGCGCCGCCCGCATGCACGAGGGCTTCGCGCTGCTAGACTTCGCGCACGCCTACGCGAGCGCCTCGGCGCTGCTGCTGGACGCCGACGTCCAGGGCTACGGCGGGGGCGGGAAGGTCTTCGATTGGTCACTCATTCCACCAAACGCGCCCGTTCCGCTCGTTTTGTCTGGTGGGTTGAATCCTGCAAACGTGATCGATGGGGTGATGCACGTCCGGCCCTGGGCCGTTGACGTGAGCTCCGGCGTCGAAGCGAGCAAAGGCGTCAAGGACGCCGCGCTGATCCGCCGGTTCTGCGACGCGGTGCGCGAAGCCGATGCGCGCATCGCCGATGCCATCCACTAGATCTCCTCTCGATCCATGACGCACTATCAACAGCCCGACGCGCGCGGGCACTTCGGGCCATACGGCGGCACCTTCGTCGCCGAAACACTGGTCCACGCGCTCGACCAATTGCAGGTCGCCTATCAGCACTATCGCAACGATCCAGCCTTCGTGGCCGAGTTTCGCGACGAGCTCGAACACTTCGTCGGCCGGCCGAGCCCGGTGTACCACGCGGCGCGATTGAGCCGCGAGGTCGGTGGCGCCCAGATCCACCTCAAGCGCGAAGACCTCAACCACACCGGCGCGCACAAGATCAACAACACGGTCGGGCAGGCGCTGCTGGCCAAGCGCATGGGCAAGCCGCGCGTGATCGCCGAGACCGGCGCCGGGCAGCATGGCGTGGCCACCGCCACGGTGTGCGCGCGCTATGGCATGGAGTGCGTGGTCTACATGGGCAGCGAGGACGTCAAACGCCAATCGCCCAACGTCTACCGCATGCACCTGCTGGGCGCGAAGGTGGTGCCGGTCGAGAGCGGCTCCAGAACGCTGAAGGACGCGCTCAACGAGGCCCTGCGCGACTGGGTGACGAACGTCGAGAGCACCTTTTACATCATCGGCACCGTCGCCGGCCCGCATCCGTACCCGACCCTGGTGCGCGACTTCCAGCGCGTGATCGGCGACGAGTGCATCGTGCAGATGCAAAAGAGCATCGGCCGGCAGCCCGACGCCGTGATCGCCTGCGTGGGTGGCGGCAGCAACGCGATGGGCATCTTCTACCCGTACATCGAGCACGAGTCCGTGCGACTGATCGGCGTCGAAGCGGCGGGTCTGGGCCTGCAGACCGGCAAGCACGCGGCGAGTTTGAACGCCGGCTCGCCCGGCGTGCTGCACGGCAACCGCACCTACCTGCTGCAAGACGACAACGGGCAGATCCTCGAGACACATTCGATCTCGGCCGGACTCGACTACCCAGGGGTCGGCCCCGAGCACGCCTATCTCAAGGACAGCGGGCGCGCCGAGTACGCGGCGATCACCGACGACGAGGCGTTGGCGGCGTTCCACCGCCTGTGCCGCACGGAGGGCATCATTCCGGCGCTCGAGTCGAGCCACGCGGTCGCGCACGCGATCAAGCTGGCCGCGACGATGAAGCCCGAGCAGCACCTCCTGGTCAACCTGTCGGGCCGCGGCGACAAGGACATCGGCACTGTGGCCGACCTGTCGGGCGCCGACTTCTACTGTCGGCCGTCGTGCCGGGGCCAATCGGTCAAGGGCGCACCGGCGCGAGGACGCCCATGAGCCGCATCGCACCCGCGCTCGAGCGGCTGCGGCGCCAACGCCGCAAGGCGCTGATTCCCTACGTGACCGCGGGCGATCCGTTTGCCGATGCCACGGTCGACGTGCTGCACGGCCTGGTCGAAGGCGGTGCCGACGTGATCGAGCTCGGCGTGCCGTTCTCCGACCCGATGGCCGACGGCCCGGTGATCCAGAAGGCCTCGGAGCGCGCGCTCGCCAAAGGCATCGGGCTGACGCAGGTGCTGGAGGCGGTGCGGGCATTCCGCAGCCGCGATGCGTCGACGCCGATCGTGCTGATGGGCTACGCCAACCCGATCGAGCGCTTCGATCAGCGGCGGGGCGTCGGGGCCTTCGTGCGCGAGGCGGCGGCCGCCGGCGTCGATGGCGTGCTGGTCGTCGACTACCCGCCGGAGGAATGCGGCCAGTTCGCGGCGGCATTGAAGGGTGCCGGCATCGACCTCATCTTCCTGCTCGCCCCAACCTCGACCGAGGCGCGCATCCAGGAGGTGGCGCGGCTGGCCAGCGGCTACGTGTACTACGTGGCGCTCAAGGGCGTCACCGGTGCCGGCCACCTCGACGTGTCGTCGGTGGCCGATGCGATGCCGCGCATCCAGAAGCACGTGAAACTGCCGGTCGGCGTGGGTTTCGGCATACGGGATGCGCAGAGCGCGTGCGCGGTGGCCAAAGTGGCCGATGCGGTGGTCATCGGGTCCCGTCTGGTGCAGATTCTCGAGACCGAACCGCGCGACAATGTGGCCGCCGCCGGTCGGCGCTTCATGGCCGAGATCCGCGCTGCACTCGATACCTGAGATGACACCCCCACGCCTGTCGCTTAGCGCCTGCGCTGCCTCCCGAGGGGGCGTCGCCGGGCTTGGGGCCGCCCGGCGCCCGACACAAGGACACCGCAGATGAGTTGGCTCGAGAAACTGCTGCCGCCGAAGATCCAGCAGACCGATCCGTCCGAGCGGCGCTCGGTGCCGGAGGGTCTTTGGATCAAGTGCCCGGCGTGTGAAACGGTGCTCTACAAGACCGACCTCGAAGGCAACCTCAACGTCTGCCCGAAGTGCGAACACCATCACCGCATCGGCGCACGCGCGCGGCTCGACGGCTTTCTCGATCCGGAAGGCCGCTTCGAGATCGGGCAGGAGGTGGTGCCGGTCGATGCGCTGAAGTTCAAGGACAGCAAGAAGTACCCGGAGCGCCTGAAGGCCGCGCTCGAAAACACCGGTGAGACCGATGCCTTGGTGGTGATGGGCGGCGCTGTGTTGAGCGTGCCGCTGGTGGCGGCGTGCTTCGAGTTCGACTTCATGGGCGGTTCGATGGGCAGCGTGGTCGGCGAGCGCTTCGTGCGCGGCGTCGACACCGCGGTGGAACAGAAGATGCCGTTCGTCTGCTTCACCGCCTCGGGTGGCGCGCGCATGTACGAGGGCACGTTGAGCCTGATGCAGATGGCCAAGACCAACGCGGCGCTGACGCGGCTGTCGGCAGCCCGGCTGCCCTTCATCAGCGTGCTGACCGATCCGACGATGGGCGGCGTGTCGGCGAGCTTCGCTTTCATGGGCGACGTGGTGCTCGCCGAGCCGAAGGCGCTGATCGGCTTTGCCGGGCCGCGGGTGATCGAGAACACGGTGCGCGAGAAGCTGCCCGAAGGCTTCCAGCGCGCCGAGTTCCTGCTCGGCAAGGGCGCACTCGACCTCATCGTCGACCGCCGCCAGCTCCGGCCCGCGGTGGCCAAGCTGCTGGCGATGCTCCTCAAGCAAAGCGCCGACGCGGTGGCCTAGGCCCGGCACCGGACTGACGCGCCACAAGCTTCGGCCGTTGCTTGCCACGGTCGTCGCGCGCATGACAGCACCGCGCACGCTCGACGAGTGGCTCGCGCACTGCGAGCGCCTGCATCCCAAGAGCATGGACTTCACGCTCGATCGCGTGAAGGCCGTGCGCGACCGGCTGCAGCTGCGCTTTGAGTGTCCGGTGATCAGCGTCGCCGGCACCAACGGCAAGGGCTCGACCTGCGCGATGGTCGAGTCGATCGCGCGCCACGCCGGGTATCGCACCGCGCTGTACGTCAAGCCGCACCTGGTGCACTTCGAG
>DATJYZ010000231.1:0-5361 GCA_035499355.1 Burkholderiaceae bacterium
GGGCTGGGGCGCCATACCGGACGATCATCCGCTGATGGCGGGGATGGTGGGGCTGCAAACCAGCCACCGCTACGGCACCGCGACGCTGCTCGAGTCCGATTTCGTGCTCGGCATCGGCAACCGCTGGGCCAATCGCCATACCGGCTCGCCGGAGGTCTATTGCAAGGGCCGCAAGTTCATCCACGTGGACATCGAGCCGACCCAGATCGGGCGCGTGTTCGCGCCCGACCTGGGGCTCGTCAGCGATGCCAAGGCCGCGCTGCAGCTGTTTGTCGAGCTGGCCAGGGAATGGAAGGCCGCCGGCAAGTTGCGCGACCGCAAGGCATGGGCCGGGGAATGCCGCGCGCGCAAGTCCGACGTGCAGTACCTGCGCAAGACCAACTTCGACAGCGTGCCGATGAAGCCGCAACGTGTCTATCAGTGCATGAACAACGCCTTTGGCAGAGACGTGACCTACGTGTCGACGATCGGCCTGAGCCAGATCGCCGGCGCGCAGTTCCTGCACGTCTATCACCCGCGCCATTGGATCAATTGCGGTCAGGCCGGCCCCTTGGGATGGACGATCCCTGCGGCACTGGGCGTGCGCGCGGCCGACCCGTCACGCAAGCTGGTGGCCCTGTCGGGCGACTACGACTTCCAGTTCATGCTGGAGGAGTTGGCGGTGGGTGCGCAGTTCAAGCTGCCGTACATCCATGTCGTGGTCAACAACAGCTATCTCGGCCTGATTCGGCAAGCGCAGCGCGGCTTCACGATGGACTACTGCGTGCAGCTGGGCTTCGAGAACATCAACACACCGCCGCAGGAATTCACGCAGAGCTACGGTGTCGACCATCTGAAGGTCGTGGAGGGCCTGGGTTGCAAGGGCATCCGCGTGCACAAGCAGGAAGAGATTGCGCCCGCCATCAAGCAAGCCGAAGCCTGGATGGCCGAGTTCCGGGTGCCGGTGGTGATCGAGATCATCCTCGAGCGGGTGACCAACATCGCGATGGGCACCGAGATCGACAACGTGGTCGAGTTCGAGGAACTGGCCCAAGGCAAGGCCGATGTGCCCACGGCCATCGGCATGCTCGACTGATCGCAAGCTGCCCTTCGGGATACTCTCAGCGGGACAGCAAGCCTGTTGCGAGCCCGAAGTGCACACGCCCTGGATGCCCGGCGACGACAGCGCGCAGCGCAAGCATGCGCCGGCCACCTTGCGCAACCGCGAACCGATCGCCGAGGTGCTGCGCGAGGAGTTGCCGGCCGTCGGCAAGGTGCTCGAAGTAGCCAGCGGATCGGGCGAGCATTGCGCCTTCTTCGCGGCGCTTCTTCCCGGCCACGTCTGGCAGCCGACCGATCCCGACCCGGGTGCGCTTGGCTCGATCGCGAGCTGGTGCGCGGGGCTCCACAACGTCTTGCCGCCGCTCGCGCTCGACGCCGCCTCCGCGGCTTGGCCGGTGCATGCCGCCGATGCGGTGCTGTGCATCAACATGGCGCACATCAGCCCGTGGCAAGCGACGCTCGGGCTGGTGGCGGGCTCTCAGCGGCTGCTGGCCGAGGGCGCGCCGCTGATCCTCTACGGCCCGTGGCGCCGCGAAGGCGTGGCGACCGCGCCGTCGAACGAAGCGTTCGACGCCTCGCTCAAGGCGCGCGATCCGCGCTGGGGGCTGCGGCGGGTGGAGGACCTCGACGCCGCCGCCGCGCGCGCTTTCGCACGCACCCGGCTGGTCGAGATGCCGGCGAACAATCTGATGCTGGTCTATCGCCGCCGGTGAACGGCGCACGTCGCCAACTCGCCATCGAGGTTCAGCCAGACAGCTTGAGCTCCGACAGTGCGCGCTTGCGCGCTGTGGCCGACGCCGTAGATACGTACAGCGAATCCGCCGCGAAGAAACGCCAGAGTCGCTGCGCCCACTCGCCGGCGTAGTCGACACCGATGCGCGCAGCGCGTGCGACACGTGGGCGGGGTTGGGCCTCCGGTGGGCGCTCGATCCACAGCCGTTGTCCCAACAGGTCGGCACCGTCCAGTGTCCGATCGATCTGCATGGCCCTGCAGAGCAATCCGGGGCCCCAGGTCTTGTCGTCGATGCTTTCTACCGGCTCGAGCGCCCGCACGAGCACGGCCTGCGGCACCCCTTCTTCGCGCGTGACCACGTTGAAGCAGTTCCAGAATCCATAGACAAAGTACACATGGGCATGCCCCGGCGGGCCGAACATGACGGCGTTGCCCGGTGTCTTGCCACGCGCCGAGTGTGCGGCAAGATCCCTGGGGCCGAGGTAAGCCTCGGTCTCGACGATTCGGCCGACGCGCCGCCGACCCGCCAGCCGGCGCACCAGGTGCATGCCGATGAGTTGCCGCGCGACGACGAGCGTGCTGCGGGCATAGAAGTCCCTGGTCAGCTTCGAAGACATCGCAGCGTGTGCATGCAGAGCAAGCGGGCTGGGTACCCTCGCCCGCCGCCACATCCTACTGCCCCTCCGCGCCATCGACTTCTCGAGCGCGTCTTTCATGTCGACGCACCGCGGCGGCCAGGCGGCCCATTTGGCGGTGTTTGCTGTCCACCCGACGGTAGCGTGCGGGTGGCTCGGCTTCGATACTGGCGCAAAGCAAACCAGGAGACACCGATGACCGAGAACTCCGAGAGGACCACCCGCCGGCAGTTCCTGTCCGTCAACGGCACCGCCGCCCTCGCGGGCTGCGCCGGCCTCCCGCTCAGCGTCTGCGGCAACGCGGTGGCGGCCACCGGCCCCGATTGGCATCGGACGGCGCATCCGGTCGTCCACGCCAGCGGCCCCGGCGGCGCCGTCATCAGCGGCGTCTGTGCGCCGGCGTTCCGTCCGGTGTTCGATGCCTTCGTCGCCAACTTCAACGCGCGCGGCGAGATTGGCGCCTCGGTCGCCGTCACCCTCAAGGGCGTGCCGGTGCTCGAGGCCTGGGGCGGCTGGGCCGACACCTTCGCCGCCACGCACAGCGTGCCGTGGAACCGCGACACCGTGTGCCTGGCGTTCTCGTGCACCAAGGGCGCCACCGCGCTGGCGGCTCATACGCTGATCGCGCGCGGGTTGCTGGACCTCGACAAGCCGGTGGCGTTCTACTGGCCCGAGTTCGCGGTGAACGGCAAGTCGGCGATCACGGTGCGCACGGTGATGCAGCACGCGGCGGGCCTGGCCGCGATTCCATTCACGTCGCCGGTGCCCATCGGCGGCTGGGCCGACTGGACCACGATGACCAGCCTGATCGGCGGCATGGCGCCGTGGTGGGAGCCGGGCACCGCGCACGGCTACCACGCGATGACCTTCGGCTGGCTGGTGGGCGAGCTGGTGCGCCGGGTGACCAGCATCTCGATCGGCCAGTACTTCGCCGACACCATCGCCACGCCGCTCGGCCTGGACTTCTGGATCGGCGCGCCCGCTCACGTGCTGCCGCGCGTGTCGCCGATGCTGCCGAACACCGATCCGCCCGGCAACGACCCCTTCACCGTGAAGATGCTGACCGACCCCACGTCGATGCAGTCGGCGGTGTTCTTCAACATGGGCGGCTGGTTCGGCTTGCCGCCGGCCACGCCGCCGGCCTACAACAGCACGGCGTCGCTGCAGGCGCAGATCCCGGCCGCGGGCGGCGTCACCAACGGACGCGCGTTGGCCACGATGTACGCGGCGCTCGCCAACGGCGGCGCGCTCGGCTCCACGCGCATCCTGCCGGCGGAGTACGCGGCGCAGGTCGGTGCGATCCACAGCGCGCTGCCGATCGATCGCACCGTGCTGATGAAAACGCGCTTCGGCTACGGCTTTCACGGCTCGATCGACAACCGCAACGTCGGCCCCGGCCAGTCGGCGATCCTCGGCGTCTCGGCGTTCGGCCACGCCGGCTTCGGCGGCAGCATCGGCTTTGCCGATCCGGCCGAGCAGGTGTCGCTGGGCTACACGATGAACCGCATGGGCGCGGGTGCGGGTCTGAACGAGCGCGGCCAATCGCTGATCGACGCGCTGTACAAGACGCTCGGCTACACCAGCAACCGCTACGGCTTCTGGACGCGGGCTGCGCGCCGCGAGGGCTGCCCGCGCACTGACACCGATTGACCGCGCACGCCTCGGGGCCTAGCGTGTGGCCCCATGGCACCGCTCGACGCCCTGCCGCTGCCGCCACGACCGCGCGCGTCGTTTCGCACGCGCAACCGTGACGAGGCGGTGGAGTCGGTCGAACGCCTGTACGGCCCGCACACGCTCGAGCTGAAATCGCGCGGCGTGCTCGACATGCGGCTGTCTGGGCTGGACATCGGCAGCCTGAACCTGTCGAGCATCGAATACGGTTGCCCGGCCACCGCCCGCGTGCCGCTGCCGCACGACCACTGGGTGTTCTCCACCTGCCGGCGCGGCGAGATCATGGTCGGCCCGCGCCGCGCCACCGCCGGCTACAGCGGCGTGCGGCGCCCCGACGAGACCAGCGACGTGCCGATGTCGGCCGACCTGCAGCTGCTGAACCTAAAGGTCGCGTGCGTCGACCTCGATGACGCCTGGCGCACGCTGCTCGGCGAGCGCCCCGACCGGCCGATCACCTTCGTCGAACTCGTGCCCGAGGGCTCCGCGCAGACCGCGCTGCTGCGCAGGCTGATGCGCCGGCTCGACGAGACGCCGTCGTACCCGTCGGCGCACGCCGCGCTGCTGGAGCGCCGGCTGCAGGAAGCCACGCTGCTCGAGCTGCTGATGGCGTGGCCGCATTCGCATTCGCGCTATCTGCAGCATGCCGACGCATCGCACGGCAGCACCGAGCGCGCGCTGCAATACATCCACGCCCACGCGGCGCAGGTGCCGACGCTCGGCGAGATCGCGCGCGCCGCGGGCGTTGGCGTGCGCGCGCTGATGCGCGGCTTCGAGAAGCGACTCGGCGTGTCGCCGATGCGCTACCTGCTGCACTGGCGCCTCGACCGCGCGCGCGCAGACCTGCTCGACGCCAGGCCCGACACCGGCACCGTCACCGACGTGGCCCTGCGCTGGGGCTTCGGCAACCTGGGCGACTTCGCGGCGCAATATCGCAGCCGGTTCGGCGAGCTGCCACGCGCCACGCTGCGGCGCACGCGCTGACGCCTGCCACCGCCAATGGCCGCATGCGGCGCGATGACCGCAACCCCATACTGCCCCGATGCCCGTTCTCTTCCTCACACAGCCCGGTGACGGACACCTGAACCCGTTGGTTCCGCTGGGTCGTGCACTTCATTCAGCGGCGCACGAGATTCTCTTCGCGACCACACAGTCCTATCTCGAGGACGTCACGCACCGAGCAGCGCGGCGCCTTGTGGCCTAATCTCGCGTCCAGCATTTCCAACGCACCGGAGCCGCTCAATGGGCAACAAGATCAAGACCGAAGCCGACAAGCGTTTCACG
>DATJYZ010000232.1:0-5473 GCA_035499355.1 Burkholderiaceae bacterium
ATCGCGTCGTCGCCGACCAGCGCGGTGCGCTCGACGTGGCGCCTGGCGATCTCGAACGCCAGCGTGCCGATGCGCCGCGGCGCCAGCGAGTCGGCGGCGATGCCGCCGGCCGGCGCGTCGACCGGCTCGCCGGCGGCGAGCGCCTGCGTCAGCGTCGGCGCCAGCTCGGGCTCGACGCCGATCACGCGCGTGCGGCCCTGCAGCCACGCGGCGACGCCGCCGATCAGGCCACCGCCGCCCACCGCCACCAGCAGCGCATCGAGCGGCGGCGCGTCACGCTCGAACTCCAGGCCGACGGTGGCCTGGCCCTGCAGCGTCTCGATCTGATCGTAGGCGTGGATCGGCAGCGCGCCGCTGGTCTGCGCGAACGCTTCGCTCGCCGCCAGCGCGTCGGCGTAACGCTCGCCGACGATCTTGAGCGTCGCGCCGTCGGCCCGGATCTGCGCGATCTTGGTCGGGCTCGCCACCTTGGGCACGAAGATCGTCGCCGGCACGTTCAAGCGGCCCGCGGCATAGGCCACCGCGGCGCCGTGGTTGCCGCCCGAGGCCGCCACCACGCCGGCGCGCGGCAACTCGCGGGTGAGCAGGTGATTGAACGCGCCGCGCGGCTTGAACGAACCCGCGTGCTGAAGGTACTCCAGCTTGAACACCAGCTGCACGCCGGGCAGACCGAAGTCGCCGCCGTCCACGCGCAGCAGCGGCGTGTGGCGCACGTGCGGCGCCAGCCGCACGGCGGTGGCTTCGATCTGAGCACGCGACAGCGCGGCGGGCAAAGGGGTGGTGTCGTTCATGGTGGATGCGCGGCAGGCGACGGCTCACCATAGCGCAAGATTTCATGGGAGCTGCGTTCGACTAGGCCGTGCGGCGCCTGTGCAGCGTGGCCACGACCACGCCGCACAGCGCCAGTGCCCACGCGATCACCGCGCCGGAGGGCAGGTCGACCAGCGCCGAGGCGATCAGGCCGAGCGCGAAGCCGGCGGCTCCGAGCGCGTAGGCCACTGCCGTGCGCCGCGCGCTGCCGAAGCCGCGCGTCGCCAGGGCCGGAATGATCAGGCTCGAGAACACCAGGTACACGCCAACCAGCTGCACCGACGCGGTGACCGCGAGCGCGAACACGCCGTAGAAGCCGTAGCGGCCGAAGCGCTGCACGATGCCGGCGCGCAGCGCCACCAGCACCAGCGCCGACACCGCGGCCAGCCAGCCCAGCTGGGCGCCGTCGACCCACAGGATCTGGCCGACCAGCAGATCCTTCAGGTGCTCGCCGCCGTGCGGATTGCCGGCCAGCACGAGGATGCCCGCGCACGCCGCGAGCACGAACGACACGCCGATCAGCGCCTCCTGCTGTGCGCCGGCGTGGCGCTCGGTCCAGGCCAGCAGCGCGGCGCCGGCCAGCGCCGCGATCACCGCCGCCACCTGCACCGCGACACCGTGATCGGGAAAGCCCATCGCGTCGGCGACGATGACACCCAACCCCGCCATCTGTGCGACGGCCAGATCGATGAACACGATGCCGCGGTCGAGCACCTGCGCGCCCAGCGGCACGTGCGTGGCCAGCACCAGCAGGCCGGCCACCAGCGGCAGGCCGAGGATGCCCCAGTCGAGCCCGTGCAGGTTCATGGTGCCCCCTTGGCGCCGCGCGCCTTCCTCCAGGGCTCCGCCGGAGCCCCTTCGTGGCTCTTGGGGAGCGAGTGGCTCGGGAGCGGCCCGGCGCCACTCACTTCGCGGTCCCCGCTGCGGCCGCAACCAGGCGATCGATGGTGTCGTCGAAGAGGCCGAACAGGTCCTTGCTGGCGTCGTCGCCGCCCACCGTGAACGGCAGCCGTACCGCCGGGATGCCGGCGTTCTTCTGCAGCCACTCCGACGGGCGGCCGTCCTGGTACGCGGCGTACAGCACCATGCGCGCCGGCTGCACCTTCAGCGACGCCAGCACCTGCTGCAGGTGCGACACCGACGGCTCGACGCCGGGCTTGGGCTCGAGCACCGCGACCTCCTGGATGCCGAGCCAGTCGTACAGGTAGGTGAACGCCTTGTGCTGTGACGCCACCGGCATGCCGCGCAGCGGCGCGGCCTTCGCGGTCCAGCGCGCCATGGCCTGCTGCCAGCGCTGCTGGAAGTCCGCCGCGCGCCGCGCATAGGCGGCGGCGTTGGCGGCGTCCACCTGCTGCAGCCGCGCGGCGAGCGCCGCGGCCACCAGCGCGATGTTGCGCGGATCGGTCTGGATGTGCGGGTTGCCGGCGGCGTGCACGTCGCCCATCGAGCGGTCGACCTGGCTCGGCACCTCGAGCTTGCGCACGCTGTCGGCGGCCGCGAAGTTGGCCGGCTGGCCGGCCTGGATCCGGTCGTTCCCCGACTGCTGCAGCAGCACCGGCAACCAGCCGACCTCGAGCTCGGCGCCGGTGCACACCAGCAGGTCGGCGTTGCGCGCGCGCGCGATCAGGCTCGGCCGAGCCTGGATCTGGTGCGGGTCCTGCAACGCGCTGGTGGCCACCGCCACGTCGAGCAGCGGCCCGCCGAGCTCCTGCGCGAGCGCACCCCACTCGGGCTCGCAGGCAAGCACGCGCAACGCGGCGTGGGCCGGGGACGCCAGCGAGCTCGCCACGATGAGAGCGCCGAGGGCAAAGGCCTTGAGAGGTGTCATACGAATTTCTCCATCGCATGTTTCAAGCGGACGCCGCGGATCCGGCTTTGCCGGTCCGCTGGCGGCGTCCCCTTGAGGGGGAAGCGGCCGCCAGGCTGCTTCGGGGGTGGTCAAAATGCATGGGCACCGTGTGCGCCCAGGCTCATTTGGTATTGCAGGATCCACTGGTTGTCGGTGGACCCCTGGCGCGCCTCGTCTCGCGCGTACTGCAGCCGCAGCCGCGAGAACTCGCTGGCGCTGAAGTCGACCATCAGCGAGTTCTTGCGCGGTTTGTAGCCGTTGGCGTCGAGCAGCGTCGGCCCCACGTACGACACCGTGCCCGGGTCGAGCCGCTCGGTGCGCAGGCCCACGCGCCAGCGCGGCATGAACTGGTAGATGCCTTGCAGATACCAGCCGGTGGCGTCCTGCCCATAGTCGCCCAGCAGGTTGGCGCCCGCGGTGTCATAGGCCAGCGTGCCGCTGCGCGAGCTGCGCAGCCATTCGCCCTGCAGCTTGAAGTTGGTGCGCACGGCATTGCCATTGGGCGCCCACTTCCACACCGCGTCGAGCACGGTGACGTTGGTGCGGCCGTTGAACACGCTGTCGATCGCGCTGTCGGCCGCGTCGAGCTGCGTCAGCGCCTGCTCGGTCGCCTTCGCGTGCATGTAGGAGACGCCCGCGCGCCAGCTGTGGCTGGCACCGACGTCGCCGCCCACGTGCAACGCGAGCGACGTGCGCCCGGCGCCGTTGCGCGAGGTGTCGGTGCCGGGGAAGCTCTGGCCGCGTCCGGCCTCGAGCGCGAGCTCGATGAAGAGGTCGGTCGGTGCCACCCACGCCAGTTGCACGCCGTCGTCGTTGAGCTGGCCGCCGAGCATCGCCTGGTACGCCAGCGGTGCGTCGACGAAGTCCCAGGTGTGCGCGTGCTGCGAGTTGAGATACCCGATGGCGGAGAAGAAGCGCCCGGCCTTCACGGTGAAGCCGTTGCCGAGCGCCGTGGTCTGCACGAACGCCTCTTCGATCGACAGCGAGTTGTCGGGCTCGAGCGCGATGTTGGCCGCGCCGCGCCACCACGGGTCGATGTTGGCCGAGAAGGCGAGCTCGCTCTCGGCGAGGCTGAAGCCGCGCGTGCCGGGCCCGAACTCGGCGTCCGGCGGCAGCGCGAAGCCGGTGATCTGGTAGCGCGCCGGGTCCTGCGACGTGTGCGTCGCGGTGCCCGACAGAATCAGCGACAGCGCCGGGTTGAACGAGTTGGCGCCGCCGGCGCCCGTCGGTACCGGCGCTGCGGCGACCGGCGGTGGCGCGACCGCGGCCGGCATTGCGGCGGCAGGTGCCGCGGCGGGCGCGGCCGCCTGCGCGGTGGCGGCCGCTGCGGCGGGCGCCGGGGCGCTGGCCGGTGGTGGGGCTTTGGTCGCGGCTTCGGCGGCGCGCAGGCGCGCGTCGAGCGCCTGCAGCCGGGCTTCGTACGAGGTGCGCAGCGCGTCGATCTCGGCGCGCAGCGCGGCGATGTCTTCGGCCGGCGTGGCCGCGTGGGCGCTCGACGGCGCCAGCACGCACAGGTGAGCGAGCGTCAGGCTCGCCGGGACGATGAGGCGCATGGCCTGCTCCTTGGCTGACGGAAACACACGCCGTGCGCCGGAGGCGGCATGGCGACGCGACGGGTCAGCTGAAGCGCGGCGGTGCGCGGCTGTGATACGGGAGCGGGGCTTCGGCCGGACGCGCGGCTTCGTGCAGCACCGGCGACAGCGATTGCTGCAGCGGCGGCTCGGCCAGCGCCGGCGGCGCCGACGGCAACGCGCCGGCATGCAGCGGCGCCGCGCCCAGGCAGGTGGCGCACGGGCTGTCGAGCGACCAAGGCGCGCCGCTGTCGATGCGCACCGCGTGGTGGCTGATCGCATGCGTCCATGCCACCGCCTGCGCGAACGGCAGCAGCAGCGCGAGCGCCAGCAGCCACGCCAGCCGGCGGTGCTGCCGCGGCGCGCGCAGGGTCCAGCGCGGGTGCGTGCGCATCGCGCGGATGATACGCGCGGCTCAGCGGGCAACGAGGTCGGCGTCGGTGAGGGTGTGCAGGAACTCGATCACGTCGGCGATCTCGTCGTCGCTGAGCGCGGGCGCGTCGCCGGGCTTGCGGTCGAACGGCGGCTCGACGTCGACGTTGCCGCGCAGCCACGGCGGCAGGTCGTCGAAGGTGTCGACGCGGCCATCGGCGGCGGCTGGATAGAACTCCCGCGGATGCGTGTCGCGCCGCGCGTAGAAGCGCAACACCTCGCGCAGCGAGTGCATCGCGCCGTTGTGGAAGAAACTGCCGCGCAGCGCCACGTTGCGCAGCGTCGGCACGCGAAAGCGGCCGCAATAGTCGTCGCGATGCGCCAGGTCGCCGCGCAGCGGGCCGCACAGGCCGAGGTCGAAGTAGGCCGGGTTCGCGTTGACCGGAAGCGCGCGGTTGCGCGGCACGCCGATCGCGATGTGGCCGAAGTCGGTGAACAACGGGAACGCGCCGTCGGGCTTGCGCTCGCTCGGATGGCACGACGCGCAGTTGCCCTTGGCTGGGTCGTTGAACAACGCCAGGCCGCGCGCCTCGCGCTCGCCGAGTTGCGCGCGGCCGCGCAGCACCTCGTCGTAGCGGCTGCTGAACGGATAGAACTCGCGCGGCGACTGCTGGAACACCTCGAGCGCGAACAGCAGCCGCTCGAATGCCGTGTCGTCGCGGTCGAGCACCGTGGCACCGAACACCGCCCGAAAGCGTGCCGCCTGCGGGCCCTCGCGCAGCCGTTGCACCGCCTCGGCCACCGAGCCGTTGGCCATCTCGGCGTCCGACAGCAACGGCAGCCGTGCCTGCTCGCGCGCGCTGTCGGCGCG
>DATJYZ010000233.1:0-28277 GCA_035499355.1 Burkholderiaceae bacterium
TTCGAGGTCGAGGCCATCGACAAGCCCACGCGCGGCACCGACGTGATCCTGCACCTGGTGACGCACTCGCTCTATTCGAACAAGGAGATCTTCCTGCGCGAACTGATCTCCAACGCCTCAGACGCCTGTGACAAGCTGCGCTTCGAGGCGCTCGACAACGCCGCCCTGTACGAGGACGCCCCCAATCTCGAGGTGCGCGTGCTGTTCGATCCGCAGGCCAAGACGCTCACCATCCGCGACAACGGCATCGGGATGAGCGAGGACGAGGCCATCGAGCACCTGGGCACGATCGCCAAGAGCGGCACGCGCGAGTTCATGGCCAGGCTCGAGGGCGAGCAGAAGAAGGATGCCAACCTGATCGGCCAGTTCGGCGTCGGTTTCTATTCGGGCTTCATCGTCGCCGACCGCATCACGGTGGAAACGCGCCGGGCCGGCCTCGACGCGGCCCAGGGCGTGCGCTGGAGCAGCGAGGGCATCGGCGACTTCGAGGTCGAGGCCATCGACAAGCCCACGCGCGGCACCGACGTGATCCTGCACCTGCGCGACGGCGAGGAGGACTTCCTGCGCCCCTGGAAGCTGAAGTCGATCATCTCGCGCTACTCCGACCACATCTCGTTGCCGATCCTGATGCGCAAGGAGACCTGGGACGAGGAGAACAAGGAGAACGTGCCCAGCGACGAGTGGGAGACCGTCAACAAGGCCGCGGCGCTGTGGACGCGTCCGAAGAGCGAGGTCACCGACGCGCAGTACCGGGAGTTCTACCAGCAGATCAGCTACGACAGCGAGCCGCCGCTGGCCTACACGCACAACCGCGTCGAAGGCCGCAGCGAGTACACGCAGCTGCTGTACATCCCCGCCAAGGCGCCGTTCGATCTGTGGAATCGCGACAAGCGCGGCGGCGTCAAGCTGTACGTGAAGCGCGTCTTCATCATGGACGACGCCGAGGCGCTGATGCCGGTGTACCTGCGCTTCGTCAAGGGCGTCATCGACTCGAGCGACCTGCCGCTCAACGTCAGCCGCGAGCTGCTGCAGGAGAGCCGCGACGTCAAGGCGATCCGCGAGGGCAGCACCAAGCGCGTGCTGTCGATGCTCGAAGGGCTGGCCGACAGCGACAGCGCCGACGACAAGGCCAAGTACCAGCGCTTCTGGGACGCCTTCGGCGCGGTCATGAAGGAAGGCCTCGGCGAGGACCACGCCAACCGCGAACGTCTGGCCAAGTTGCTGCGCTTCGCGTCGACGCAGGCCGACAACGGCGTCTCGCTCGCCGACTACGTCAAGCGCCTGAAGGAAGGCCAGCAGGCGATCTACTACATCACCGCCGACAGCCTTGGCGCCGCCAAGGCGAGCCCGCAGCTGGAGATCTTCCGCAAGAAGGGCATCGAGGTGCTGCTGCTGACCGACCGCGTCGACGAGTGGATGCTGTCGCACTTGTACGAGTTCGAAGGCCATTCGCTGCAAAGCGTGGCCAAGGGTGCAATCGACCTCGGCAGCCTGCAGGACGAGGACGAGAAGAAGGAGGCCGACGCTGCCGCCGAGCAGGCCAAGCCGTTGGTGGAGAAGCTCAAGGACGTGCTGAAGGATCGGGCCAAGGATGTGCGCGTCACGACGCGCCTGGTCGATTCACCCGCGTGCCTGGTCGTGGAGTCCGGTGACATGAGCGGGCACCTGGCTCGGCTGCTGAAGCAGGCCGGACAGGACGCGCCGAAGGCCAAACCGATCCTCGAGATCAACCCGCAGCATGCGTTGATCCGGCGTCTGGGCAGCGATGGCGCGCCGTTCGAAGACCTGGCCCACATCGTGTTCGATCAGGCGTGGCTCGCCGAAGGTGGGCAGCTCGACGATCCGGCGAACTACGTCCAGCGCGTGACCCGCCTGCTGGCTGCGACGCCGGGCTGACGCGCCTAGAGCGTCAGCGGGTCCTGCTGCATCGCGTCGACCTGCTCGCGCAGCGCCTGCGTCTGCTGCGACCAGTAGGCGGCACTGCCGAACCATGGAAACGCCGGTGGAAACGCCGGATCGCTCCAGCGTTCGGCCAGCCACGCGCTGTGGTGCAGCATGCGCAGCGTGCGCAGCGGCTCGATCAGCGCCAGTTCGCGCGCGTCGAACCGCATGAAGGCAACGTACCCATCGAGCACGTGTGACAGCTGCGTGCGCATCTCTTCGCGCGAACCCGACAGCAGCATCCACAGGTCCTGCACGGCCGGGCCGCTGCAACAGTCGTCGAGGTCGACGATGTGCGGCCCCTCGTCGCGCCACAGGATGTTGCCGGGATGAAAATCACCGTGCAGGCGCAGCGTGGCGATCGGCTCGGCGCGCGCGAACGCGGCGTCGACCCGCTGCAGCGCGACGACGGCGGTGGCCTCGAACTCGGGGCGCTCGGCTGGCGTGACGTGGTCGCCGCCGAGCAGGCGCCGCAGCGGTTCGTGGCCGTAGGTCGCGGCATCGAGTCGCCGCCGCGTGCGAAACGGCTCGCGGGTCCCGACCGCATGCAGTCGGGCGACGAAGCGGCCCAGCCACGCCAGAACGGATGGATCGTCGAGTTCGGGGCCATGCCCCGAGCGCCGGGCATACACGCTGCAGCGGAAGTCGGCACCGGTTTCGCTCCAGCAAGCCAGCGTCGGCGGCTCGCCGACGCAACGCATGTCGATCGCCGGCGCGTCATCGCGCAGCAGGGGCAGCGGTGCGACCACGGGCACCTCGTGCTGCGCGAGCTGCAACGCGAAGCGATGCTCCTCGAGGATCTGCGCGTCGCTCCAGCGACCCGGCCGATAGAACTTGGCCACCACCGCCGAACCGTCTTCCAGCATCACCTGGAATACGCGGTTCTCGTAGGAGTTCAGCTGCAGCAGCCGGCCATCACCGCGCCAGCCCACGGTCTGCAGCGCATCGAGCACCCGCTGGGGTGTCAGGCGTTCATACGGATGCGAGGCCACCATGGCCCGCATCGTACGGGCGTGAAGACGCGCTCAGTGCCGCGTGCTGACCGACGACACGCGCGACGGTGGATCGACCACCACGGCGCCACCTTCGGTCGGCGGTTCGGTGGGTGGTTCGGTCGGCGGACCCTCGTGCACTTCGACGCCAGGGCGCTCGGAGGCGCCGCCCAGTGCGCCGAATTCGCTGCCGGTGGACTCGCTGCGGTTGTCGGGCGCGAAGAACGAATCCTGGAAGAAATTGGAGTCCTGCCACAACGTGGCGCGGTCGCGCCGCCGGCTCGGCGCGGCGGTGACCGTGGCCGACACTTCGCGACGCGGGTGCACCGGCGGTGCGGCCGGTTGCGGCCCGCGCGACGAGGCGGCGCTCTGCGGGACCAGCAGCTGCAGCTCGGGGATCGACGGCATGTGGTCGACCGGGCAGCGCAGGTAGCGCACGCGACAGGCCGCCAGCACCGCCTGCTTGATCTGCATCACGCGGCGTGAATTGCCGCGGTCGGTGTCGAGGTCGATCGCGGCCAGCACGCGGCCGTTGGCGCTGCAGACCGCGAAGGTGACGTGGATCGCGCCGAGCAGCTCATACCAGAAGCGCACTTCCTGCGGGTCGGTGGGCTGACAGAAGCGCACCAGCGGCAGCTTCGACAGCACGATGTGGTGCGGTAGCGCTTCGCGCAACTGGCGATACACACGCCGTTCGTCGGTGCTGAACACCGGGCGCGCCGACAGGTTCCACTCGCTGGGCAAGGGCGTCGCCTTCGCCGCGCGGGGCCGCAGCGCAAACCACACGACCGCGGGTGCCAGCACCGCCACGGCGACCAGCGCCACGATCCAGGGAAGCATCTGCTGCATGTCGACAGCGATGTTAACCGCAGCGAGAGGAGCAGCGACCCCGTGCTTGTGTGCTGCCGGAGTTCTGTTACCTGCGGGTGATGGCTGCGCGACGCACGCGCCGCAAGTCAGGCGCGGCGGGCGAGCGCCGACAGCGTCTCCTTCAGGCGCTCCATGCGGCGCGCCTGCTGCTTGAGCCGATAGTCCCATTCCGCCGCGCTGGTCTCGACAATCTCCTCGACCTGTGACGAGAACGTGTCGGAGGGCAGCTTCAGCAAGGCCTGCGCCTCGCCGCCGTCGCGCACCACTTCTGCACCGGCGCGGCGCACGATGCGCAGCATCGCCGTGTTCTCGCTCAACGCATGGATGAGCAGCGTCTGCACGCCACGATTGCGTGCGTGCAGCACGGCCAGGTCGAACAGCCGCTTGCCGTAGCCCCGGCCGCGCGCATTGGCGGCCACCGAGACACCGAACTCGGCGCTGGTGTCGGCATCGCCGGCGTCCTCGGGCGGGTATGCCAGGTGAGCCATGGCCAGCAGGCGCAGCCGGCGGTTGAAGATGCCCAGCACCTCGTCGCGATCGAAGTTCAGTTGCTCGACGTAGCGCCGCACCTGGTCGTCGGAGGCGGCGTAGCCGAAGCGCAGGTAGCGGTCGCGCTCCGGCAACTCCAGCAAGTGGCGGGTGATCCGGTCGCGGTGCCGCGGCGACAGTGACCGGATCGGCACCCAGACAGGCGGCCCCCCCGCCAACTTGAACGTAGGGCCGGTCGGCGCTTCGTGGCGTACGGGGGTCTCGAGAGCAGACATGATGGTCATTTAGGGTTTACACCTAGTGTACGCAAGGCCCGTGGCTGGGCAGAGACCTCTACTCCGCGGCCCGTCAGGACCGACAGCATCGGTCGGCTATACTGCTGGGCTTTCCCCGCTGGCGGGGCTGCCGGGCCAATAGGACCGACGGGAGGCTGCAGAAACAAGCAGCGCCCCCAAGGTCGGCGCGGAGCCGACCGCCGGTTTGTTCAGGGCGCGGAGCGGCGCGCCCGTCAGCAGAGAGACCCTCATGAAGACCTTCAGTGCCAAACCGGCCGAAGTGAAGCACGAGTGGTTTGTGCTCGACGCCACCGACAAGGTGCTCGGACGTGTCGCCAGCGAAGTGGCACTCCGGTTGCGCGGCAAGCACAAGGCCATCTACACGCCTCACGTCGATACCGGCGATTTCATCGTCGTCGTCAACGCGTCCAAGATCCGCGTCACCGGCGACAAGGCCGAGCAGAAGATGTACCACCGCCATTCGGGCTACCCGGGCGGCATCCGCTCGATCAGCTTCAAGGATCTGCAAGCCAAGCACCCGGAGCGGGCGCTGCAGAAGGCCGTCAAGGGCATGCTGCCCAAGGGACCGCTGGGCTACGCGATGATCAAGAAGCTCAAGGTGTACGGTGGTGCCGCGCACCCGCACACCGCGCAGCAGCCGCGCGCGCTGCAGATCTGAAAGGTTCCCGACGATGATCGGCAATTGGAACTACGGCACGGGGCGGCGCAAATCTTCGGTGGCGCGCGTCTTCCTCAAGAAGGGCAAGGGCGACATCACGGTCAACGGCAAGCCGGTGGAGCAGTACTTCGGCCGCCAGACCTCGATCATGGTGGTCAAGCAGCCGCTGATGCTCACCAACAACGACGGCGCCTTCGACATCAAAGTCAACGTGCATGGCGGTGGCGAGTCGGGTCAGGCTGGTGCGGTGCGTCACGGCATCACCCGTGCGCTGATCGACTACGACACCGCGCTCAAGCCCGAATTGAGTCGTGCCGGTTTTGTCACCCGCGATGCGCGTGAGGTCGAGCGCAAGAAGGTCGGATTGCACGGCGCGCGCCGGCGCAAGCAGTTCAGCAAGCGATAAGCGGGCAATTCGAAACGCACCGTTCGCACGCAGGCCGCTACCATGCGGCCTCGTTCGTTTCTGAAGCCGCCTTTTTCGCCTCGCATGCGCTGGAAGCTCTATCGCCGCAGGCTCTCGATCAGCGCGCCGCGCGTCATCGTCACGCGGCACCTGCCGTGGCCGCTGCGCTGGGCAGTGATCGCGCTGGTGTTCGGCTTCTCTGCGGCGATCGGCCTGTGGGCCTTCGAGTTCGGCAAGGACATCGCCGGCCTGGAGCGCGACGCCAAGGAAGAGCTGCTCCGACTGCGTGTCGAAGTGCAACAACTGCGAGAGCAGCGCGACAAGGCGCAGAGCGTCGCCGACTCCTCCGAGAGTCTGCTCAAGGCCGAGCGCGCGACCCAGGAGCGGTTGGCGCAGCAGTTGAAGGAACTCGAAACCGAGCACCTCGCGCTCAAGGGCGACCTGAGCTTCTTCGAGCGCATGTTCCCGCCGTCGGGCAGCGACAGGGTGGCCGTGCGCGCACTGCAGGCCGAGGCACGGGCGCCGGGCCAGCTGCGCTACCAGATGCTGGTGATGCAGAACGGCAAGGCCAAGAGCGAGTTCAGCGGCCACTACGAACTGACGCTGGCGGGCACGGTCGATGGCCAGCCGTGGAGCCAGCCGGTCGACGGCGCCAAGCCGCTGCAGCTGAAGCAGTACGCCCGCGTCGAAGGAATGGTGGAGTACCCGGAGCAGGCCGTCGTCAAGACGCTGCAGGTGAAGGTGATCGACCAGTCCGGCGACGTCAGGGCCGAGCAGTCGGTACAACTCTGAGGCGCGCGGCCGCGCCGATCAATCGTTGGAGAGCACGATGTTCAACAGCAAGAAGGCGCAACCCCCGATCCGGACACTCATCGGCGAGGGCTCGGTGCTGCAGGGAGAAATCCGCTTCAGCGACGGTCTGCGCATCGACGGCGAGGTGCGCGGCGACGTGATCGCTGGCGACAGCGCCGCCAGCCTGGTGGTCATCAGCGAGAAGGCCAAGGTGATCGGCCGTGTGCACGCGGCGCATGTCATCGTCAACGGCGAGGTGCAAGGGCCGATCGAGTCGCACGAGCTGCTCGAGCTCCAGCCCAAGGCGCGCGTGGTCGGCGACATCCGCTACGAGGCGCTGGAGATGCACCAAGGCGCCCAGGTCGACGGCGAACTGCGTCCGTTGAAGGCGGCCGACCGCGCCCCGCTGGTACTGGCCGCGTCCAACGGCGCTTGAAACGGCCCCGGACGGCCCCAGTTCGAGGGAAGACCCTGCGCCGTGGCCGCCGAGGGCTTTGGCCTACACTGCGCTGGTCGTTGAAGGAGCCGTCATGAACGCCGTCGCCGAAACCCTGCAAGAAATGCCTGCACCGCTGGTCTTCACCGACAGCGCTGCCGCCAAGGTGAAGGAGCTGGTCGACGAGGAAGGCAATCCCGAGCTGAAGCTGCGCGTGTTCGTGCAGGGCGGTGGTTGCTCGGGCTTCCAGTACGGGTTCACGTTCGACGAGGCGATCAACGACGACGACACGCAGATGACCAAGAATGGCGTCACGCTGCTGATCGACGCGATGAGCCTGCAGTACCTCACCGGCGCCGAGATCGACTACAAGGAAGACCTGCAGGGCGCGCAGTTCGTGATCAAGAATCCCAACGCCACCACCACCTGCGGCTGCGGGTCGAGCTTCTCGGCCTGAGGCTTCGAGCTCCGGGGAACGGCGGCCGCGCACAGCGCGGCCGTTTTGCTTGATGTGCAGGCGCTACGCCGGGTAGAGACAACCGAGCAAACGCGACCCGCTCGCGCCCGTGACGCCCGGGCGATTGCCGGGCCGACGCGCAATGAACTCACGCGCGAGCCATGCGAACGCCACGGCCTCGACCTGCGACGGCGGCAGGCCCAACGCGTCGGTGGTTTGCACCCGCCAGCCGGGCAGCAGCGCCGACAGTCGCGACAGCAGTTCGAGATTCTTGGCGCCGCCACCGCAGACCCACAGTCCGCGCGCGTCAGGCAGGTCGCGCCGCAGCGCGTCGGCGACCGAGCGCGCCGTCAATTCCGCGAGGGTGGCCTGAACGTCCGCCGGAGCCGGCACACGCCCGAATGCGGCCAGGTGCGCCTTCAGCCAAGGCAGGTGGAACAAGTCGCGTCCGGTGCTCTTCGGTGGTGAGCGCTGGAAGTACGCCTCCGACAGCAGTCGCTGCAGCAGCGCCGCATCGACGCGGCCCGACGCCGCCCAGCGCCCTTGGTCGTCGTACGCCACCCCGCGCTGCTCGGCCGACCACGCGTCGAGCAGAACGTTGGCCGGCCCGGTGTCGAAGCCGCCGATGCGCCCGTCGGCGTGGAGCAGCGTGACGTTGGCGATGCCACCCAGGTTGAGCACTGCGCGCGACTCGCCAGCCACGCCGAATCGGTCGGCGTGAAATGCGGGCACCAGCGGTGCGCCCTGGCCGCCGGCGGCGAGGTCGCGGCTGCGCAGGTCGCAGACCACGTCGATGCCGCTTCGCTCGGCCAACGCGGCGCCGTTGAGCAGCTGGATCGTGAAGCCGCCACCGGCCGCCTGGGGGCGGTGGCGAACCGTCTGGCCGTGCGCACCGACGGCACGCACATCGGTGCGTGCAAGGCGGCTGCGCGCCAGCAGCTCGTCGACCACGTCGGCATAGGCATGCGCGACGGACAACGCCGCGGCCGCCGCGGCTTCGAGCTCGTCCGATCGAGGCTCGTTGAGCGACAGCAGACGCTCGCGCAGCGGCGCATCGAACGGGTGATGCACGTGGCCCCGCAGCTGCATTGCCGGCGCGCTGTCGTCGGGCCAGGACACGGCCACGCCGTCGATGCCGTCGAGCGAGGTGCCCGACATCAATCCCAGAAACACGCTCATGCGGGGTCTGCGCGCCGGCCCTGGGCCTGGCGGGCTATTCGCCCTGGCCCGGGGAGTCGCGCAAGGTTTCGGCGATGTCGAGCTGCTGCTGCACGGCGCGCACCGCTTCCTCGAAACGCGGGCGCACGCTGCTGGTGATCAGCGTCGGCTCCGAACTGCGCGCGATGCGCGTCGGGTCCTGGTGCTGGCCGCCGACGCGAAACTCGAAGTGCAGGTGCGGCCCGGTCGCCCAGCCGGTGGCACCGACCAGACCGACGCGTTGCCCTTGCTCGACGCGCTGACCTTGCTTGACCTCGATCCGGCTCAGGTGGGCGTACAGGGTCTGCCGGTCGTTGCCGTGCGCGACCTGCACCACGTTGCCGTAGCCGTTCTGCCAGCCGGCGAACTGCACCCAGCCGTCGCCAACCACGCGCACCGGCGTGCCGGTGGGCGCCGCATAGTCGACGCCGAGGTGCTGGCGCCAGGTGTTGAGGATCGGATGTATGCGCATCGAGAAGCCGGAGGTCACGCGCGAGAACGCCACCGGGCTGGCCAGGAACGTGCGGCGCCGGCTCCGGCCGTCGAACCCGTAATAGCCGCCTTTGTCGCCCGCTTCGGCGTACCACATCACTTGGTAGACCTTGCCGCCGTTGACGAACTCGGCCGCCAGCACGCGGCCGGCCTCGTCGGCCCAGGTGACCGGCTGGCCGTCGGCGCTCAGCGATTCGTAGACGACGCTGAAGGTGTCTCCGCGCTTGATCTCGCGGTGGAAGTCGATGTCGCCCGAGAACAGCTCGACCATCTGGATCGCGATCTGGTCGCTCAGGTGCGCCTCGTCGGTGGCCGCGAACAGCGACGTCTGGATCGTGCCGCCGGCCACGCGCACCTGCGTGCCGAGCGGCGCCAATTCGCTGCTGGCCCGCCACTGATCGCCCTCGCGCTGGATCGTCAGGCGCGTGAAATGCGTGTTGGCGAGTTCCGGGGTCGGCGGGGCGAAGCGCGCCACCAGCTCGAGCGGTCGGCCGTCGCTGCTGGTGCGCGCCTGCACCTGCTTGCCAGGCCGGCCTTCAAACAGCCGGCGCGTGTCGTTGTTGGCGCGCATGAAGGTGGCCAGCTGCGGATCGAACACGCCAAGGCGGCGCAGCAGGCTCTCGACACTGTCGCTGGCGCGCGTCTGGTCGGCGCGCGACAGCACCATGTCGTACGACGCCAGCGCCAGCAGCTGCGCCGGCAGCCCCGGAGGTTCGAGCGGCTCGATGATCTGTCGCCGCGGCAGCTGCGCGGCATCGGGCGCCATCGGCGCGATGCCGAAAGCCGTCAGCGCGGTGCCGGCGAGCAACGCCGTCGATGCCACGGCGATGCGCCGCCGATGGCGTTCGAAGGCAGCCGCGGCGCCCATCAAGGCGCGCTGGCCGACCACCTGCGCGGATTCAACGAGTCCCAACTTCATCAGTGTCCGGAGGGCCGGCCCGATCGAGCCGGCTGGCCCTGCTCGAGGGCCGTTGGCGAACGCCGCGCCACAAGGCCACGGCCTCTACAATCGCCGCCGCGTCGTGCTCGCAAGTCGCTGCGACGAGATCCAAGCGAAGTGAGCAGGCGCCTACCAGCGCCGTTGCAACGCGCCCAGTATACCGACCCCCCTGCGGGCGACCTGCGGAAAACCACGCACGCCCACCGCCAACCCACCCGCCACGATGTCCAGCGCGCCAGTATTTCCCATCACCGACACCGTGCGCGAGGCGATGGCGGTGTCGCTTCGGGGCTGCAGCGAGCTGCTGCCCGAGGCCGACTGGCTGCGCAAGCTGGCTCGCGCCGAGGCCACCGGGCGGCCGCTGCGCATCAAGTTCGGCCTCGATCCCACGGCGCCGGACCTGCACCTGGGCCACACCGTGGTCTTCACGAAGATGCGTCAGCTGCAGGACATGGGCCACACGGTGATCCCGCTGATCGGCGATTTCACGTCGATGATCGGCGACCCGTCGGGCCGCAACAGCACGCGTCCGCCGCTGACGCGCGAGCAGATCGAGGCCAACGCCAGGACCTACTTCGATCAGCTGCGGCTGGTGCTCGACATCGAGCGCGCCGAGGTCCGCTACAACAGCGAGTGGAGTGACCCGCTGGGGGCGCGCGGCATGATCCAGCTCGCTGCGCGCTACACGGTGGCGCGCATGATGGAACGCGACGACTTCGCCAGGCGGTTCGAAGCCAACACACCCATCAGCGTGCACGAGTTCCTCTACCCGCTGATGCAGGGCTACGACTCGGTGGCGCTGAAGAGCGACCTCGAACTCGGTGGCACCGACCAGAAGTTCAACCTGCTGGTGGGCCGCCACCTGCAGCAGGAGTATGGCCAGGAGCCGCAGTGCATCCTGACGATGCCGCTGCTCGAGGGGCTCGATGGTGTCGAGAAGATGTCCAAGTCCAAGGGCAACTACGTCGGCATCACCGAAGACGCCAACACGATGTATGCCAAGGTGCTGTCAATCAGCGACACGCTGATGTGGCGCTGGTACGAGCTGCTCAGCTTCCGCTCCGAGGCCGAGATCGCGGCGCTCAGGCGCGAGGTCGACGGCGGCCGCAACCCGAAGGACGCCAAGGTGATGCTGGCGGCCGAGATCGTCAGCCGCTTCCACGGCGCGCCTGCGGCTGATGCGGCGGCGCAGGACTTCGCGCTGCGCGCCGCCGGTGGCGTTCCCGACGAGATCGACGAGGTCGCGCTCTCGGGTGCACCCCTGGCGATCGGCCAGCTGCTCAAGCAGGCGCGGCTCGCGCCGTCGACCAGCGAAGCGCTGCGCCTGGTCGAGCAGGGCGGCGTGCGCATCGATGGCGCCGTGGTCAGCGACAAGGCGCTCAAGGTCGGCGCCGGCACCTTCGTCGTGCAGGTCGGCAAGCGCAAGTTCGCGCGCGTCACGCTCCACTGACGGTCGCCATGGCCACCTTCGTGCTCGTCCACGGTGCCTGGCACGGTGCCTGGTGCTGGGCGCGGGTGCTGCCACGGTTGCGCGAGGCCGGCCATGCCGCGCACGCGGTCACGCTCACCGGCACCGGCGAACGCGCCCACCTGCTGCGGCGTGGCATCACGCTCGACCTGCACGTCACTGACGTGGTCAGCCTGGTCACCTGCGAGGAACTCGACGACATCGTGCTGGTCGGGCACAGCTACGGCGGTCTGGTGATCACCGGCGCGGCCGATCGGCTGCTGATGCGCCAGTCCGGCTTGCTCAGGCACCTGGTCTACATCGACGCCGTGGTACCGCACCCGGGCGAGAGCTGGTCGACGCACCATGCGCCCGAACTGGTGGCCTCGCGGCTGGCTACCGCCGCGGCCCACCCGCTGGGCGCGCTGCCGCCGCCGGATGCGGCGCTGTACGGTCTGCGCGGTGCCGATTGCGACTGGGTCAACCGGCGCCAGACGCCGCACCCGTTCGGCCAGTACCAGGAACCGCTGACCTTTGACGCCGAGCGCCTCGCGCGCGTGCCGCGCACGTTCATCGATTGCACGAGTCCGGCCTGGCCGAGCATCGCGCCGATGCGCCAACGCGTGCGCAGCGAGCCTGGCTGGCGCGTGCGCGAGATTGCCAGCGGGCACGATGCGATGGTCAGCGCCGCCGATCCGCTCACCCGGCTGCTGCTGGAGGTCGCGGCCTGAAGACCTGCGCCGTCGAGCGACCATCCGACTCGGGCACACTGCACCCATGGGCGGACCTCTCACCGGATTGCGCGTGATCGAACTGGCCAGCATCGGCCCCGGCCCGATGTGCGCGATGCTGCTGGCCGACCAGGGCGCCGACGTGATCCGCGTCGATCGCGTCGAGCCGAGCGGTCTGGGCGTGCCGCTCGACCCGCGCTACGACGTCACCGGGCGCAACCGTCGCTCGGTCGCGCTGGATCTCAAGCAGGCGGCCGGCCGCGACGCGGTCTTGCGCCTGATCGATGGCGCCGACGTGCTGATCGAGGGCTGGCGTCCCGGGGTTGCCGAACGGCTCGGCCTCGGGCCAGACGACTGCGCGGCGCGGAACCCGCGACTGGTGTATGGGCGCATGACCGGCTACGGCCAGAGCGGGCCGCTGTCGCAGGCGGCGGGGCACGACATCAACTACATCGCGCTGACCGGCGCGCTGCACGCGATCGGACCGGCCGGCGGTGCCCCGGTGCCGCCGCTGAACCTGATCGGCGACTACGGTGGCGGTGCGCTGTATCTGGCGTTCGGCCTGTTGGCGGCACTGTTCGAGCGCGAGCGCTCGGGGAGCGGCCAGGTGGTGGACGCCGCGATGGTCGACGGTGCGTCGTCGCTGCTGTCGATCTTCCACGGCATGCTGGCCGCGCGCCGCTGGGACGACAGCCGCCGTGGCGCCAATTTGCTCGACGGCGGCGCGCCGTTCTACGGCGCCTACGCCACCGCCGACGGCCGCCATGTCGCGCTCGGTGCGCTGGAGCCGAAGTTCTTTGCCGAGTTTGCCCAGCGCATCGGCCTCGACGCGCGCTACGTCAAGGGCCAGTACGACCCGAAGCTGTGGCCCGAGATGCGCGACGCGATCGCCGCCTGCTTCGCCACCCGCACGCGCGACGACTGGGCGCGCGAGTTCGAGCAGGGTGACGCCTGTGTCGCGCCGGTGCTGTCGCTGCGCGAGGCGCCGTCGCATGCGCACGCGCAGGCGCGCGCTGCGTTCGTCGAGGTGGCCGGCGTGATGCAGACGGCCCCGGCGCCGCGCTTCTCGCGCAGCGTCGCCGACACGCCACGGCCCTCGAAGGCAGCGGGCAGCGATGGCGAGGCCGTGTTGCTCGATGCCGGCTTCACGGCTGCCGAGGTGCGGGCGCTGCGCGAGACGGGCGTCCTGCGCGTTCCAACGGACGCCCGCTGATGATGGCAAGCGGGGCTGCGGACAGCGAGCGCAGGGCGCCGCCAAGAACGCGCGATTCGGCCTCGTTGATCGTGCTGCGCGCTGGCACCGACGGCGTCGAGGTGTTGATGCTGCGCCGTGCCGAACGTGAAGGCGACCAGAACAGCGGCGCGGCGGTGTTCCCGGGCGGTCATCTCGATACCGAGGACAAGTTGGCCTATGCGTTGTGCGACGGCATCGACGATGCGCGCGCGAGCGCGTTGCTGCGCGTCGACGCCGGCGGCCTCGACTACTGGATCGCCGCGATCCGCGAGTGCTTCGAGGAGGCCGGGCTGCTGCTGGCCGTCGACGCGAGCGGACGCTGGGTCGATCTCGCTGCGTTCGGCGACGACGCCGTGCGCACGATGCGGCACGACCTGCATGCCGGCCGCACCGACTTGGCCGGCCTGTGCCGCCGCCACGGCTGGCGCCTCGCCACCGACAGGCTGCACTACTTCAGCCATTGGCTCACGCCGCCGGGGCGGCCCAAGCGCTTCGACACGCGATTCCTGGTCGCGATCGCGCCACCCGAGCAACGTGCCAGTGCCGACGAGACCGAGTCGGCCGAGCTGATGTGGCTCAAGCCGGCGGACGCACTGGCCGCCGAGCGCAAGCTCAAGCTGATGCTGGTGACCGAGGAGACGCTGCGCACGCTGGCGACGTTCAAGCACGCCGACGACGCCATCGCCTTCGCGGCCACGCCGCGTGAAGTGCCGCGCACGATGCCGCGCATCGGCTCCAGCGCCAAGGGCATGCGGCCGGTGCTGCCGACGCACTGGGCCTACGCCGAGATCGGCCGTCTCGACCCCGACGGTCGCGGCGACGTCGGCATCGAGCTGGTGCCCGGGCGCGCGGTGCGGCTGTCGCCGCGCGTCGTGCGTGTCACCGCCGACAACGGCAGCGTGATGACGGGGCCGGGCACCAACGGCTACTTCGTCGGTGATCCCGGCGGCCCGTGCGCGCTGATCGATCCCGGGCCCGACGATGCCGGGCACGTGAAGGCGCTGCTCGCCGCGGCGCCGGGGCCGATCACGCGCATCCTCGTGACCCACACGCACAAGGACCACTCGCCCGCGGCACGGGCGATGCACGCAGCCACCGGCGCGCCCTTGTTCGGCCGCGTCGCCGACCACCCGGAGTGGCAGGACGGCACGTTCCGGCCCGACACCGTGCTCGCGCACGGCGAGCGCATCGCGCTCGGCAGCGACTGCACGCTGCGCGTGATCCACACGCCGGGCCACGCGTCGAACCACCTGTGCTACCTGCTCGAGCAGGAGAAGCTGCTGTTCACAGGCGACCATCTGATGCAGGGCTCGACCGTGGTGATCAACCCGCCCGACGGCGACATGCAGGCCTACCTGGATTCGCTGCGCATGCTGCTCGACGAGGAGATCGATTGGCTGGCGCCCGGGCACGGCTTCCTGATCGACAAGCCGCACGACGTGGTGCGCAGGACGGTGGCGCACCGGCTGCAGCGCGAAGCCAAGGTGGTGGCCGCGCTGCAGCAGGTCGGTCGCGGCGACGTCGATGCGCTGCTGCCGATCGTCTATGCCGACGTGCCGACACGCATGCACGCGGTGGCGGCGCGCTCGCTGCGCGCACACCTCGTCAAGCTGCGCTGCGACGGCCGGGCCGACGAGTCCGCCGGCGTGTGGTCGCTGCGCGCGTGAGCGCGGTCGATCCCGGCGCGGCGCAGCGAAGGCAGGAGCCGATGGCCGAGCAGGGGCAACCCTTCGTCGTGGCCGGTGGCGGCATCGGCGGGCTGGCTGCTGCGCTGGTGCTGGCGCGCCAGGGCCACGCGGTGCAGGTGCTCGAGCAGGCCGACGCCTTCGGCGAGATCGGCGCCGGCATCCAGCTCGGGCCCAACGCGTTCCGCGTGTTCGGGCACTTCGGGCTCACTGAGGCGATCCACGATGTGGCCTACTTTCCGCCCAACCTGGTGATGCGCGACGTGCGCACGGGTGAGTTCGTGGTGCGCGCGCCGGTCGGCGAGCAGACGCTGGCCGCGTACCGGCAGCCCTACGGCGTGATCTATCGGGCCGACCTGCACCGGGTGCTGCTCATATCGCCTACCGCGCGGTGCTGCCGATGCGCGACGTGCCGTCGCACCTCTACAGCCCCGACGTCACGCTGTGGGGCGGCGAGAAGACGCACCTGGTGCACTACCCGCTGCGCCGCGGCGAGCTGTTCAACCTGGTGGCCGTGTTCCACAGCGACCGCTACGAGGAAGGCTGGAACACCTTCGGCGACCCCGAGGAGCTGCACCAGCGCTTCGCGCAGGCTGCCGCGCCGGTGAAGGAGCTGTTGGCCAAGATCGAGACCTGGAAGATGTGGGTGCTGTGCGACCGCGAGCCGGTGGCCAATTGGTCGCAGGGCTGCGCCACGTTGCTCGGCGACGCCGCGCACCCGATGCTGCAGTACCTGGCGCAGGGCGCGTGCATGGCGATCGAGGATGCGGTGGTGCTCGGCGCCGCGTTGCGCGATTCGCCTCGCGACATCGCCGCTGCCTTTCGCCGCTATCAGCAGGCGCGCTACCTGCGCACCGGGCGCGTGCAGCTGACCGTGCGCTTCTACGGCGAGATCTACCACGCCAGCGGCGTGATGCGCGAGCTGCGCAACCGCATGTTCCAATCGGGCAACGAGGCCGCCGGGTTCATCGGTACCCACTGGCTGTACCAGGGCATCGACCCCGAGCACCCGTTCGACGATTGAGCCGAGGCGGCGCCACCGACCACCGGAGTCCGCATGTCTGCACAACCCGACCCGCGCGCCACGGTCGCCAGCGAGCGCCAGGCGTACTACGCGGCGATCCGTCCGCTGCACCTCAGCCCGTTGTGGGAGCAACTGCACGCACTGGTGCCGCCCCAGCCGCACACGCCGTGCGTGGCCGCGCACTGGCGCTACGACGCGCTGCGCCCGCACCTGATGCGCTCGGGCACGATCATCAGCGCCGCCGAAGCGGTGCGCCGCGTGCTGGTGCTCGAGAACCCGGCGCTGCCCGGGCTGGCCAGCATCACGCAGTCGCTGTACGCCGGCTTGCAGCTGATCCTGCCGGGCGAGGTGGCGCCGGCGCACCGCCACACGCAGTCGGCGCTGCGCTTCGTCGTCGAAGGCCACGGCGCCTATACCGCGGTGAACGGCGAGCGCACGACGATGCAGCCGGGCGACTTCATCATCACGCCGAGCTGGACCTGGCACGACCACGGCAGCGACGCGACGGGGCCGGTGGTGTGGCTCGACGCGCTCGACATCCCGCTGGTGCGCTTTCTCGACGCCGGCTTCGCCGAGAACCTCGGTGCCGACCAGCAGGCGATCGCGCGCCCCGAGGGCCACAACCTGGCGCGCTACGGCGCCAACATGGCACCGCTGCACGAGGCGTCACCGCACGGCGCGACGTCGCCGATCTTCAGCTATCCGTACACGCGCTCGCGCGATGCGCTGGCGCGGCTGGCGCACGATGGCGCCATCGACGCGTGGGACGGCGTCAAGCTGCAGTACATCAACCCCGCCACCGGTGCTGCGGCCACACCGACGATGGCGGCGTTCCTGCAGCTGCTGCCGGCGGGTTTCGACGGCAAGCCGTATCGGCAGACCGACGGCGCGGTGTTCAGCGTGGTCGAGGGCCACGGTGTGGCCTTGGTCGGCGAAGGCGCGCAAGCCCAACGCGTCGAGTTCGCACCGCGCGACCACTTCGTCGTGCCGTCGTGGCAGACGCTGCGACTGCAGGCGCGCGACGAGTGCGTGCTGTTCAGCTTCTCCGATCGGCCGGTGCAATCGGCCTGCGCGCTGTGGCGCGAGGAGCGCCTGGCAGGCTGATCGGCGCGTTCAGTCGCCGCCAGCCAGCAGCGACGCATTGCCGCCGGCCGCCGCGGTGTTGATGGTCAGCGTCTGCTCGGCGCAGAAGCGGTAGAGGTAGTGCGGTCCGCCGGCCTTGGGGCCGGTGCCCGACAGGCCTTCGCCGCCGAACGGTTGCACGCCGACCACCGCGCCGATCATGTTGCGGTTGACGTACACGTTGCCGATCGCCGCACGGTCGGCGATGCGCAGCGCGCGGCTGTCGATGCGCGTCTGGATGCCGAGCGTCAGGCCGTAGCCGAGGGCGTTGATGCGCGCCACCAGTGCGTCGATGTCACCGCTCCAGCGCACCACGTGCAGCACCGGGCCGAACACCTCCTCGCGCAGCGACTCGACCGTGTCGATCTCGAAGGCCACCGGCGCGATGTGCGTCTGCGCGAACCTGTCGTGGACCGGCGTGCGCGCCAGCAGCCGGGCCTCGCGTTCGAGCCGTCGCACGTGGCGCGTGAGACCGTTGTGCGCCTCGGCGTCGATCACGGGGCCGACGTCGGTCGCCAGGTCCTCCGGCGTGCCGACGCGCAGCTCGGCCATGGCGCCGGCCAGCATCTCGATCAGATGGGTTGCGATGCTGTCGTGCACGCACAGCAGTCGCAATGCCGAGCAGCGCTGGCCCGCCGAGCGGAAGGCACTGCCCACCACCGCGTCGACCACCTGCTCGGGCAGCGCGGTGGAGTCGACGATCATCGCGTTCAGGCCGCCGGTCTCGGCGATCAGCGGCACGATCGGGCCGTCGGACGTGGCCAGCGTGCGCTGGATGATCTTGGCCACCTGCGTCGAGCCGGTGAAGCACACGCCGGCGTTGAACGGATGCGCGACCAGCGCAGCGCCCACCGTCTCGCCCGGTCCGTGCAGCAGCGCCAGCGCGTCGCGCGGCACGCCCACCTCGTGCAGCAGGTCGACGAACGCGGCGGCCACACCGGGCGTCTGCTCCGCCGGCTTGGCGGCGACCGCGTTGCCGGCCACCAGCGCGGCGACCACCTGGCCGGCGAAGATGGCGAGCGGAAAGTTCCACGGCGAGATGCAGACAAACACGCCGCGGCCGTGCAGCCGCAGCTCGTTGCTCTCGCCGGTGGGGCCCGGCAGCGTCTGCGGTGCCAGCCGCGTGCGCGCCTGCAGCGCGTAGTAGCGGCAGAAGTCGACCGCCTCGCGCACTTCGGCGACGCAGTCGCCCCAGGTCTTCTTGCCCTCGCGCACGAGCAGTGCGCAGTACGTCGGCAGCCGTGCCTCGAGCCGGTCGGCCGCGCGCTCGAGCAGCACCGCGCGGTCGGTCACCGGCATCGCGTTCCACGCCGGCCAGCCAGCACGCAGGCGCCGCATCGTCGCGTCGACCTGCGCCGGCTCGGTCTCGGACACGGCGGGCACCGCCGCCTGCGCCCAGGCCGTCAGCAACGGCTCGCGCTGCGGCACGCACGCCAGATCCGCGCCGAGCGGATTGCGGCGCGCCGGCCCGTAGAGGTCGCGCGGCAGCGGTTGTCCGCTGCCCGCCAGCGCGTGCAGCGGCGAACGCAGCAGTTCGTCGACCGGCACCGCGGTGTCGGTCAGCTGGTGCACGAACGACGAATTGGCGCCGTTCTCGAGCAGGCGGCGCACCAGGTAGGCGAGCAGGTCCCGGTGCTCGCCCACCGGCGCATAGACGCGCAGCCGCAGATCGGGCAGCGAAGCGAGCACCTCGCGGTACACGCCGTCGCCCATGCCATGCAGGCGCTGCATCTCGAAGTGGGCATCTCGTGCGCGCGCCATCTGCACGATGGCGGCGATGGTGCCGGCGTTGTGGGTGGCGAACTGCGGCACGATCACCGCCGCATGGCCGATCAGTGCGCGCGCGGCGGCCAGGTACGCGATGTCGGTGTGCTGCTTGTGCGTGAACACCGGGTAGCCGGGCAGGCCCAGCTCCTGCGCGCGCTTGATCTCGCCGTCCCAGTACGCGCCCTTGACCAGGCGCACCATGAACTTCAGCTGCCGCGTGTTGCCGATGCGCGCGACCTCGTCGATCACGTCGAGCACGCGCGTCTGGTAGGCCTGCACCGCGAGCCCGAAGCCGCCCCAGCGCGGCGCGTGCTGCTGCACGTGCGCGGCCAGCGCGTCGAACACATCGAGCGAGAGCTCGAGGCGGTCGCTCTCCTCGGCATCGATCGTCAGATTGATGCCGGCTGCGGCGGCGAGCTCGAGCAGCGGTGTGACGCGCGGCACCAACTCGTTCATCGCGCGTGCGTGCTGGGCGTCTTCGTAGCGCGGGTGCAAGGCGGAGAGCTTGATCGAGATGCCGTCGCGCACCAGCGCGCCCGCCGCGTCGGCCGACGCCTCCTGCGCCTGCCCGCGCGCGACGATGGCCCGGATGGCCTTGTCGTACGCCGCCAGGTAGCGCAGCGCATCGCGCTGGGTGCGTGCGCCTTCGCCGAGCATGTCGAAGGAGAAGCGCAGGCGCGGTTGCTCGCGCCGCTGCGCGGCCGCCTCGTCGAGCGCCTCGTCGATGTCGCGGCCGAGCACGAACTGGCGCCCCAGCAGCTGGATCGCGCGCACGGTGGCAGCGACCACGGTGCGCGCGCCCAGCCGCTCGAACAAGCCCGGCGGCTCGCCGACGTCGGGCAGCCAACGCTTGGCCAGCCCGATCGCGCTCGACGACAGCGTGGCCAGCAGCCGGTGTGGCGACTCGCCTTCGTCGTCGCCGGCGAAGTCGGCGCGGCCGAGCTGGTCGGCGGTGAGCGCGATCGCGGTTTCGGCGTCCGGCACGCGCAGCAGCGCCTCGGCCAACCGCATCAGTGCCAGTCCTTCGGCGCTGCTGATCGGATACTCGCGCAGCAGGGACTCCAGCGCCCAGAACGGCGCCGGCTTGTCGCGCACCGCCTGCACCCACGGCGTGGCCTGTGCCACCGCGGCCGGCCAGTCGAGCCGGCCGGACAGCGAACGCAGCAGGTCGTCGACGAGCGGCGGCTCGTCGCGGTAGGGTGTTGGCAAGCGTGAGCTCATCGGCAGCGTGACACTCGAAGGGCGGCTGAAGGCCGCCCATTGTGCGATGGCGCGCGCGGGCGCTGCAGCGTCAGGGCTCGGGCGGGCGGCGCGCCAGCAACTCACCGATCAGCGCTTCGTGGCCGGCCGCGAGTTGCAGCAGCGCCGCGTCGCCCCGTGGCCGGCCGATCAGCTGCAGGCCCATCGGCAGGCGGCCGCCAGCGTCGAAGCCCGCGGGCACGCTGATCGCCGGCAGGCCGGCGAAGGTGGCGTACAGCGTCACTTCCATCCAGCGGTGGTAGGTGTCCATCGCACGGCCGGCGATCGCCTGCGGCCAATGTTGCTCGATCGCGAACGGCCACACCTGCGCCACCGGCAGCGCCAATGCGTCGAAGCGCTGCAGCAGCGCCAGCATCTGCGCGTGGAAGCGCGTGCGCATCTCGCTGGCGCGCATGAACTCGGTGGCCGACAGCGCCTGCGCCTGGTCGAACTCCCACAGCGCCTCGGGCTTGATCTGTTCGCGCGTGGCGCCCGGCAGCGCGAGCGCGGTGCCCACACGCGGCGCCACCAGCATGCGCCGCCACACCAGCCAGGCCTGCCACACGCGGTCGAGGTCGACGCCGATCGTGCTCAGCGGCTCGACGATCGCGCCGGCATCGGCCATCACGCGCAGTGCGCGTTCGCACACTGCGGCGATCCCGGGCTCCAGCGCCAAATGGCCGCCGAGGTCGCCCAGCCAGGCGATGCGCGTGCCGCGCAGCGATGCCGGTTCGCGCGGCGTGTAGTCGTCCGGCCCCTGGGCGATCGACAGCGGCGCGCGCGCGTCATGGCCGGCCTGGATCGACAGCAGCCGCGCGAGGTCGCGCACGTTGCGCGCCATCGGTCCTTCGGTGCCGAGCTGCGCGACCCACGCGTCGGTGGCCGGCCACAGCGGCACGCGGCCCTGGCTCGGCCGCAGGCCGTAGACATGGTTCCAGCCGGCGGGGTTGCGCAGGCTGCCCATGAAGTCGGACCCATCGGCCACCGGCAGCAGGCGCTGCGCCAAGCACACCGCCGCGCCGCCGCTGGAGCCGCCGGCGCTGACCCGCGGGTCCCAGGCGTTGCCGGTGGCGCCGAACAGATCGTTGTACGTGTGCGAGCCGAGCCCGAACTCGGGCATGTTGGTCTTGCCGATCACGATGCAGCCGGCCGCTTTCATGCGCTCGACCATCAGGCTGTCGACCCGCGCGACGTTGTGCCGCATCAGCGTGCAGCCGTAGGTGGTGGGGAAGCCGAGCGCACCGGCGGCGTCCTTGATCGCCTGCGGCATGCCGTGCATCCAGCCGCGGCTGGCGTCGCGCGCGAGCTCGGCGTCGCGCTCGGCGGCCTGCGCCAGCAGCGCGTCGTCGGGTGCGAGGTTGACGATCGCGTTGACCCTCGGGTTCAGGCGGTGGATGCGCGCCAGATACGCGCGCATCACCTCGACGCAGGACACCTGGCGTGCATGGATCGCACGCGACAGCGCGTGCGCATCGAGGTCGGTGATGGGATCGGCGCTCACGTCGACAGCGGCGCGATGCGCGGTGGCGACGGCACCGCGGCCTCCCATTGCGCGGCCAGCTGCAGCAGCAGCGCATCGGCCCCCGGCGCGGCGGTAAGCAGCGCGCCGATCGGCAGCCCGCCGCCCGACAGCGCCACCGGCAGCGAGATCGACGGCGCGCCGGTCGCGTTGGCCAGCGGCGTGAAGGGCGTGTAGCGCCACAGGCCTTCGCGGCCGAGGCGGTAGTCGATGAAGTCGGGGTTGCGCATCGCGAAGCGCCCCAGCAGCGCCGGCGGCTCGGCCAGCGTCGGCGTCAGCAGCACGTCGTAGCGCTCGTGGAAGGCGGCCATGCGCCGGCCCAGCCGGTGCAGCGTGTCGATCGCGCGCAGGTAGTCGGTGCCCGAGATGCCACGGCCGACCTGCCACGCGCTGCGCACCACCGGCTCGAGATCGGCCTCGTCGATGGTGCGGCCGCGCTGCGCACCGAGTGCGTCGAGCAGCATCGCCACGCCGGTGGCGATCACCTGCATCACCGGCTGCACCACGTCGTGCGTCGAGAAGGCCGGCCGGGCCGGCTCGACCCCGTGGCCCAGGCCCTGCAGTGCGCGGGCAAAGGCGTCGATCGCCGTGGCGACCTCGGGGTGCACGGCGTCGCCCTCGAAGAAGCCGTTGCACAACGCGACGCGCAGCGGCTTCGGTGGCGTGGACAGCAGTGCGGCGAAGCTCGCCGGATGCGGCGGCGCGGAATAGGGCGCACCGGGGTCGGCGCCCGCAGTGGCATCGAGCGCGAGCGCGCAGTCGCGCACGCTGCGCGTGACCACGTGGTCGATCGCCAGCCCGCCCCAGCCTTCGCCGACCAACGGTCCCGCCGGCATCAGCCCGCGCGAGGGCTTCAAGCCGATCAGCCCGCACGCGGAGGCCGGGATGCGGATCGAGCCGGCGCCGTCGTTGGCGTGCGCGATCGTCACCATGCCCGACGCGGTGGCGGCGGCCGCGCCGCCGCTGGAGCCGCCGGCCGAGTGCTGCCCATTCCACGGGTTGCGCGTGGGCCCGCCGTAGGCGAGCGCCTCGGTGCTCGCGCTGATGCCCATCTCGGGCGAGGTGGTGCGGCCGAACGGCACGAAGCCGGCCGCCATGAAGCGTTCGCTGAGGGCGCCGTCGAACGACCACTCGAGACCTTGCGGCCCGAGCGCGCGCGAGCCGAGCCGCGACGGCAGGTCGCGATGCGCGACGGCCGGGCCGAGGTCCTTCAGCAGCAGCGGCACGCCGAAGAACGGCCGTGCGCGCAGCAGCGCCTCGCGCGCCGCGCGGTCGGCGCAGCGGGCGAGTTCGGCATCGAGCGCAGCGGCGCGCGCCAGCGCCGGGTCGGGGCGCAGCAGGCACACCGCGTTGAGCCGCGCATTCATTGCATCGACGTCGGCCAGCGTGCGCTGCAGCGCCTGCACCGCGCTGCACTCGCCGCGCACGATCGCGCCGGCCAGCGCGTGCGCGTCGCCGTCGAACCAGGGCCGGTTCATCGGATGGCCTCCGTGCTGAGCACCCTGGCGTTCGACTCGGCAGCGGCCCGGTCGCTCACAGCAGCCCCTTGAGCGACGGCCGCGGAATCGGCCGCACCGACTCGTAGGCGCGTGCGGCGCGCAGCACCAGCGCGTCGCCGAACATCGGGCCGACGAACTGCAGGCCGATCGGCAGCCCGGCCGCGGTGAGGCCGCACGGGATCGTGCACGCAGGTTGCTGGGTCAGGTTGAACGGGTAGGAGAACGGCGTCCAGCCGAGCATCGACGCCGGATCGAGCGGCGTGTGGCCGGCCGGCCGCGCGTCGAACGCCGGCACCGCGACGGTCGGCGTCACCAACAGGTCGAAGCGCTGCATGAACTGCCGCATGTGCGCGCCGAGCGCGCCGCGCCGCAACTGCAGACGTTGCACGTCGAGCGCGCTGTAGCGGGTGCCGAGCTCGGCCTCGGCGGCGAAGTCGGGGTCGGTGACTTTCTGCTGTTCGGGCGTCAGCGTGTTCCACACCGTCCACGCGCCGACGAACCAGAGCCCGGTGGTGATCTCCAGCGGATCCTCGATGCCCGGGTCGACCGCCTCGACGTGGGCGCCGAGCGCGCGCAGGGCGTCGACCGCCTTAGCGCAAGCGGCGGCGATCTCGGGGTGCACGTTCTTGGCATAGCCGAGCGTCGGCGACCAGGCGATGCGCAGGCCGCGAATGCCGTCGTCGAGCCCGATCGTGTAGTCGCGCGCGTCGAATGGCAGCGAGGTCCAGTCGCGCGCGTCGGGCTGTGCCAGCACGGTCAGCATCAGCGCGGCGTCGCGCACGCTCATCGTGTGCGGCCCCAGGTGCGCCACGGTGCCAAACGGCGACAGCGGATAGGCGGGCACGCGGCCGAAGCTCGGCTTCAAGCCGAAGTTGCCGCAGAACGCTGCCGGGATGCGCACGCTGCCGGCGCCGTCGGTGCCCACCGACAGTGGCCCTAGGCCCGCGGCCACCGCGGCCGCGGTGCCGCCGGAGGAGCCGCCCGGCGTCTTGGTCGGGTCCCACGGGTTGCGCGTGATGCCGGTGCGCGGCGAGTTGGTCTCGCCCTTGCAGCCGAATTCCGGCGTGCTGGTCTTGCCGAGCAGCACCGCACCGGCCTCGCGCAGGCGCGCCGTGGCCGGCGCGTCGACGTCCCAGGCCTGGTTGGCGTCGACCGTGCGGCTGCCGCGCAGCGTCGGCCAGCCCTTGGTGAGGATCAGGTCCTTGATCGAGGTCGGCACCCCATCGAGCGCACCGATCGGCTGCCCCTTCTGCCAGCGCGCCTCGCTGGCGCGCGCGCCGGCCAGCGCCTCGTCGGGCGCGACGTGGCAGTACGCCAGCAGCTTCGGGTTGATGCGGTCGATGCGTCCCAGCACCGCCTGTGTCGCCTCGACGGGCGATGCCTGGCGCGAGCGATACAGGGCGAGCAGGTCGGTGGCCGTGCAATCGGCGAGGGCGGTGGGGGTCACGGGGCCTCCTGGGGTGCGAGCGGATGCTGCAGCGCATCTTGGCGCAATCCGCCCCTGGCACGCCCGGGGGTTGCCCGCATGCCGCCGCGGCATGATGCGGCCTTGCTCCGGAGGCCGCGATGAAGCTGGTGATCGCCCAGATGAAGCATGAGACCAACACCTTCTCGCCGGTGCCGACGCCGCTGGCGCGCTTCGCGCGCGGGGCCGCGCAGCCGCCGGAAGGCGACGCGGCCATTGCGGCCTATCGCGGCACGGGCTCGGCGATCGGCGCGTTCATCGAGCTGGCCGAGGCGGCCGGCGCGCGCATCACGGTGCCGATTGCCGCGGCGGCGGCGCCCAGCGGGCCGGTGGACGACGCGGCCTTCGAGCACATCGCCGGCCGCATCGTCGAGGCGGTGGCCGCCGGCTGCGACGGCGTGCTGCTCGATCTGCATGGCGCGATGGTCACGCGCAGCCACGACGACGGCGAGGGCGAGCTGCTGCGGCGCATCCGCGCGCTGGCGCCGGGCGTGCCGATCGGCGTCGCGCTCGACATGCACACCAACCTCTACGACGCGATGGGCCAGCACGCCAGCGTGCTCGCCGGCTACCAGACCTATCCGCACGTCGACATGGCCGCGACCGGTCAGCGCGCCGGCCGTGCGCTGCTGGCGCAGCTGGCCGGCCGGGCGAGGCCGACCATGGCCTGGGGCCGCCAGCCGATGCTGCCGCACGTGATGCGCCAGGGCACCGACGATTCGCCGAACCGCGAGCTGCAGGCGCGCTGCCGCGAGATGGAGGCGCAAGGCGCGTTGTGCGCCAGCGTGTTCGTCGGCTTCCCGAATGCCGACATCGAGTTCGCCGGGCTGTCGGCGGTGGTGGTGACCGACGACGACCCGGCCTTGGCACGGCGCTGGTGCGACGAGCTGCTCGAGCGCGCTTGGGTCGCGCGCGCGCAGTTCGTCTATGCGCCCGAGCCGCTGGCGCAGTCGATGGCGCGCGCGCAAGCCCTGGCGGCGGCCAAGCCGGCCGGCAGCGGCCCGGTCGTGCTGCTCGACCACAGCGACAACTGCGCCTCGGGCGGCACGATGGACACGATGACGGTGCTGGGCGCCATGCTCGACGCGGGCCTGCGCGACGCGGCGGCGTTCGCGGTGTTCGATCCGGCGGCGGTGCAGCAGATGATCGCCGCCGGCGTCGGTGCCAGCGTCACGCTGTCGCTGGGCGGCAAGCTCGACATGCCGTCGCTCGGGCTGAAGGGCGAGCCGCGCAGCGTGAGCGGCCGCGTGCGGCTGATCTGCGACGGCCGCCATCGCAACGTCGGTGCGATGGGGCGCGGTGAATGGCACACGATGGGCCCGACCGCCGTGCTCGACAGCGGCGGCATCGACATCGTGGTGATCTCCAACCACGTCGAGCCGCACGACCTGGCGGCCTTCACCGCGGTGGGCATCGCGCCGCAGCACAAGACCTTCGTGATGCTGAAGAGCCGCGTGCACTGGCGCGCCGGCCTGAGGTCGCTGGCGTACGCGGTGGTGGAGTGCAACGGCAGCGGCGTCTGCACGTCGGACTACGCGGCGCTCAACCACCGCCGCGTGCGGCGGCCGATCTACCCGCTGGATCCGCTGTAGGACGCTGCGGCCGGCGAGTTCGGCCTACGGCCGCGGCCGGATCGATGGCGGCAGACGCCGCCACGGCAGGTCACCGGGGTCGGCGGCCATCGGCCCCGCGGCCTTGGCCACCAGCACGTGGCTGGCGTGCGGCTGGAAGTCGGCGCGGAAGTGGTTTGAACTCTTGACCACGATGATGCGCTGCTGCTCGGCGTGGATGCCGACCATGCGCAGCAGCTGGCGGTCGAGCAGCTGCTTCTTGCCGCTCACCACCGCGACGCGGATGCCGTCGATCTCCAGGCACGCGCTGGGGCCCAGGCGCACGGTCAGCCCGGTCATCATCGGACCGGTCAGCGTGCAGTTGCCGTCGGCGAGCGCGAGCACCTTGAAGCGGCCGCTCAGCGGCGGGTCGCTCGCCTGGCCGGTGAAGGTGGGCACCGCGGTGCCGAGCGCCAGCTCGAGCTCGGCGCCGACGCCGGCGTTGCCGGCGGCGCGCGCGGCCCGCGGGTCGAACAACAGGCCCAGCGCCACCTGGCCCGGGAAGCGCCGACCGGCACCCTGCGCACGCAGCGCGTGCAGCATGCCGGTGGTGTTGCTGTCGCCGCCGGCACCGGGGTTGTCCTGGGTGTCGGCGATCACCACAGGCTGGGCCGCGCTCTCGGCCAGCGTGATGGCCTGCGCCACCGCATCGCGCGCCGGCAGCACATCCTGCTGCCACTGACTGGGCTCGGCGACGCGCGCGAACAGGCGCTCGACCGCAGCATGGGCCCGCTCGCCGTGGCCCCACACCATCGGCGCGCATTCGTCGAAGTCCGATGCCGGGAAGCCCATGCAGAAGCTGAGCACGGTGCCGTGTTCGCGATCGAGCGCGGCCAGCTCGTCGTACAGGTCCTGCGCCGGCTGCATCCAGGTGCTCTGCGCATTCAGCGGGATCAGGAACGGCAGCCGCCGCGCGTGCTGCAATTCCTTGCGGCCGGCCGTGAAGCGGCGCGCCAGCAGCTCGGCGGCGCGCTCGCCGGTGGCGGCCATGTCGACGTGCGGATAGGTGCGGTACGCCACCAGCGCGTCGGCCTCGCGCAGCATGCGCTGCGTGACGTTGGCATGCAGGTCGAGGCTGGCGACGATCGGCAGCGTCGGGCCGACCAGGGCGCGCAGCCGCGCCAGCAACTCGCCCTCGCTGTCGGCCGCGTGCTCGGCCACCGCGGCGCCGTGCAGGTCGAGGTAGATCGCATCGAGCCCGCCACTGCGCGCGGCGAGCACATCGTCGCAGATCGCGCCGGCGATGCGCTCGAAGGCGTCGCGCGTCACGTACGACGATGGAATGGCGCCGGCCCAGGCCGACGGCAGCAGCGTCCAGCCGCGCCGCGTGGCGGCCTCGATGAAGCCGCCGATCGGGATGTTGACGCCGCTGTGCAGCGCCTGCATCGCCGCGCCGCGCGCGAACGCGGGGAACGAGTCGCCGCGCGTGAACGCGGCCCAGTCGGCCAGGCTCGGTGCGAACGTGTTGGTCTCGTGCTGGTAGCCGGCGATCAGGATGCGGGGCATGGGCGGGTGCGGGCGGCCAAGGCTGCGCAATATACGGGTTCGCGCGGCGGCGCCGCGCCCTGGCGGCGCCGCGCTACGACGGCGCGGCGCCGGAGGTGACGTCGCGCCCCGGCGTCGACGCGAATGCGAAGTCGCGCCCCGGCGCGGCGGCGAACAGCGCCCGCGTGTACCCGTGCTGCGGGTTGCCGAACACCTGGTGCGCAGGCCCGGACTCGACCACCTCGCCGCGGCTCATCACGGCCAGCGTGTCGCACACCTGCGAAGCGACGCGCAGGTCGTGCGTGATGAACAGCATCGCGAGGTCGAGTCGGCGGCGGATCTCGCCGAACAGCGACAGCACCTGCGCCTGCACCGACACATCGAGCGCACTCACCGCCTCGTCGGCCACCAGCAGCTCGGGCTCCATCATCAGCGCGCGCGCGATGCAGATGCGCTGGCGCTGCCCGCCGGAGAACTGGTGCGG
>DATJYZ010000234.1:0-19134 GCA_035499355.1 Burkholderiaceae bacterium
GCTGCGGGAGCAGCCCGAGCGCGAGGGAGCGCGATTATAGCGGCGCGACTTCGCTACACCGGCGAGCCGCGCTTGTTGCGCGACAGGTCGACGCCGAGCTGCTTGAGCTTGCGGTACAGGTGCGTGCGCTCCAGGCCGGTCTTCTCGGCCACGCGCGTCATCGAGCCATTCTCCTTGGCGAGATGGAACTCGAAGTAGCTCTTCTCGAACGAGTCGCGCGCCTCGCGCAGCGGGCGGTCGAGGTCGAACGACTGCTCGGCCTGCGGGCCCACTGGCAGCGGCGCCAGCATCGGCGCGACGCCGGCGCCGGGCATCGGCGCATCGTGCAGCAGCGCCGACTCCATGCGGTAGACCGTGGCGCCGTTGCCGGCGGGCGTGGCGGCGCGCGGCGACGGCTTGGTCAACGACTGCTCCACCGCGCGCAGCAGCTTCTGCAGCGTGACCGGCTTCTCCAGGAACGCCGACGCGCCGAACTTGGTGGCCTCCACCGCGGTGTCGATGGTGCCGTGGCCGCTCATCATGATGACCGGCATGGTCAGCAGGCCCGACGCACCCCACTCCTTCAGCAGCGTGATGCCGTCGACGTCGGGCATCCAGATGTCGAGCAACACCAGGTCGGGCCGCATGCGCTCGCGGATCGCGCGGGCCTCGGCGGCGTTTTCGGCGAGTTCGACCGAGTGGCCCTCGTCGGAGAGGATGTCGGACAACAAGCCGCGGATGCCCAGCTCGTCGTCGACCACCAGAATCGTTGCCATCGATGCTTTCAGTGCACCTGCGTTGCCGCTCCGCCTGCGTCTTGGGGTGCCTGCGCTCCCTTGGCGGTCAGCGAAATCGGGCTCAGGCGTGAAAATGATAGCGAAACTTGAGCCCCTGCGACGCTCCCCTTCGCATCGTTGCCCTGCCGCAGGTTGCCCAGCCGCACCCGCGCACCGTGCTCGTCGGCGATCTTGCGCACCACCGCCAGCCCGAGCCCGGTGCCTTTGGGTTTGGTGGTCACGTAGGGCTCGAAGGCCCGACGCAGCACCTTGTCGGCGAAGCCGGGCCCGTTGTCGCTGACCGAAAGGCGCACCGCACGCGCGTCGTCGTCGTGACCGTGGGCGAACTCGGTGCGCAGCACCACGCGGCCGTCGGGCCGCTCGGCCACCGCGTCGAGCGCGTTCTGAAGCAGGTTGTGGATCACCTGGCGCAGCTGCGTGGCATCGCCCATGATCGGTGGCAGGTCGCTGGCCAGCTGCGCGACCACCCGGCCCTGCTCCTGCGCCTGGCCGTACAGCGCCAGCACCTCCAGCACCACGGTGTTCAGCTCCAGCGGCGCCAGCTGCGCGGCGGGCAGGCGCGCGTAGTCGCGAAACTCGTCGACCAGCTGCTTCATCGCCTGCACCTGGGCCACGATGGTACCCACCGAGCGCTCGAGCAGCGCGCGGTCGTTGCCGGCCAGCAGCGGTTCGAGGCGGTGCTGCATGCGCTCGGCCGACAGCTGGATCGGCATCAGCGGGTTCTTGATCTCGTGCGCCAGCCGCCGCGCCACCTCGGCCCAGGCGATCGAGCGCTGCGCCGACACCACCTCGGTGATGTCGTCGAACACCATCAGCCGCGCCTCGTTGGGCAGCACCGCGCCACGCACCAGCAGGTTCAGCACGGTCTGCTCGTCGACGCGCAGCTCGAACGCGTCCTGCCAGTGGTCGCGCTCGCCGGGCTCGGGGCTCGCGCTGTGCAGCTCGAAGCGCTGCCACACCTTGTGCGCAAACTCGGTCAGGCCCGGCACGCCGTCCAACGGCTTGCCGAGGTACGCCGACAGCGGCTGGCGCAGGATGCGGGTGGCGCCCGGGTTCACGGTGTCGATGCCGCGCTGGAGGTCGAACACGATGACGCCGGCACTCAGCGAGTCGAGGATCGTCTGCAGCCGCGTGCGCGCGCCCTCGAGCTGCGCCACGCCGCGCGTCACCTGCTCGCGCGCCTCGGCCAGCTGCTCGGTCATGCGCGCGAAGGCGCGCGTCAGGCCGCCGAGCTCGTCGCGCGAGGCGAACACCGGCTTGGCCTTGAGGTCGCCCTCGGCCACCTCGCGCACGCCGTCGGCCAGCACCAGCAGCGGGCGCGCGATCTGGTTGCCCAGGATCGCGGCCACCAGCACCGCGCCGAACACCGCCAGCACGAGCGCCAGCGTCAACGTGCCGATGTACATGCGGCGCAGGCTGTCCTGCGCGATGGCGCGGCGCTGGTACTCGCGAAATGCCGTCTGCACCGCCAGCGCGTTGTTCACCAGCTGCGGCGGCACCGTCTGCGTGACGTAGAGAAAGCGGTCTTCGCGCGCCGCCAGGCTGATCTCGTTGCTCGGCACCAGCGCCAACGCGCGCACGCGCACCGGCGGGCGCGTCTCGCCGGGAGCGGGCTCGTCGTCGAGGCCTTCGAACTGACTCACCGCACCGACCACGCGCGCCTGGCGCAACAACACCGCCGACGGTCGCTGCGGCGTCGTGATGTTGCTCGCCTGCGAGCTCGCGCTGGCCAGCACCTGGCCGTTGGCGCCGAGCAGCATCACCTCGCGCGCCTCGAGTTGCTCGCGCATGCGCTCCAGCGCCAGCGGGCCGACCTGCCGGTTGTCGGCCAGGCGCTCGGCGGCCAGGCGCGTCTTCGAGACCAGGTCGGACCCCAGCGCGTCGAGCGTGCCACGGCCGAGCGACAGGCCGGCGTCGAGCGCGCCGGCGACCTGGGCGTCGAACCAGGTCTCGATGCTGCGCGACACGAACTGCACCGACACCGTGTAGATCAGCACGCCGGGCACGACGCCGACGAACGCGAAGATGCCGGCCAGCTTGATCAGCAGCCGGCTGCCGAACTTGCCGCTGCGCAGACGCACCAGCAGCCGCGTGGCGGCGATCGCGATCACCAGCAGAAGCGCCGCGGCGACGAACAGGTTGACCCAGAAGAGCCAGACGAAGTTGCGCTCGAACAGGTCGCGCTCGCTGGTCATCGACAGCATGAAGGCGATCACCAGTGCCGCGCCGACCACGACCAGTGTCGAGATCAGCAGCGCCCAGCGCATCGACTTGCTCACTTCTTGACCGCCTCGATGACAGCGTCATCGGCCTTGAGCACGCGCGACAGGCCGAGCGACCACTCGTTGCCCAGCCCGATCTGCAGCGGCTGCGGCAGCTGCGAGGCGTCGAGGCGGTAGCTGAACTCGACGTAGTAGCGCAGCCCGCTCTCCAGCTGCGAGGCCTCGGCCAGGCGCCAGCCGCTGAGGCGCGAGATCACCGCCATCGCCTCGGCCAGCGTGGGGTAGGTCTGGCCCAGCGGCCCCAGGCCGACGCGCCAGTTGCCCGTCAGCGGCTGGTACGACAGGCGATAGCTGCGCGCCACCTGCGACACGCGCTCGTCGCGCCAGTACCAGCGCGAACGGTACAAGGTGGCATCGACTTCGAAGTACATCGGCACGCCGCGGCGCAGGGCGTCTTCGATGGCCCGCGACAGGGTCAGGCGGGCACTGAACTCCAGCGTCAGTGCGCCGTCGTCGGGCCGCAGCTCCAGCGTGACCAGTTCGACGCCCTGGGCCCGCGCATTGTGCGCAAGGCCCGATGCCCCCATCAGGCACAGCGCCAACCGCCAGGCCCAGCGCACGAACGCATGCCGCATCGCCGCCGCGATCCAGGCCGCGCGCGGTGTGTGACTTGCGGTCGTCGCGCGGCGCATGGGTAGCGGGCTTAGGACGAGGGCTTGCGAATCAAGGCGTAGAAGAACCCATCGCCCACGACGGGCGCCGGGGCGGATCGTTCGAAACCATTGTCCGGCAGCGGCAGCAGGTGACCGGGAGCAGCGCCGTCCGCCACCGCACCCTGCACGCGATGGCGTTGCAAAAAAGCGTCGATCTGCTGCTCGCCTTCGACACGAAAAATCGAGCAGGTCACGTACAGCAACATGCCGCCCGGCGCCACCGTGGGCCACAGCGCGTCGAGCAACTCGGCCTGCGTGCGCGCCAGGGTCGCCAGGTCCTGTGCGCGACGCAGCCAGCGCACGTCGGGATGTCGGCGCACGACGCCCGACGCGCTGCAAGGCGCATCGAGCAGCACCGCGTCGAACGGGCGGCCGTCCCACCACTGGCCCACCTGCCGCGCATCGGCGCACACGAGGCGCGCTTGCAGGTGCAGGCGCTGCAGGTTCTGCTGCACACGCTGCAATCGCGCGGCGTCGACGTCGAGCGCGGTGAGGTCCACGTCGGCCAGCTCGAGCAGGTGTGCCGTCTTGCCGCCGGGCGCCGCGCAGGCATCGAGCACACGCGCACCGGGCGCCAGGGGCGGATTCAGCAGCAACGCGGCGGCACGCTGGGCCGACAAGTCCTGCACCGAGACGTCACCGTCGGCGAAACCGGGCAACTGCGTCACCGGGCACGGCGTGGCCAGCCACACCGCCTGCGGCCCCACCACCCGCGCCGCGCGGCCGTCAGCCGCCAGACGCTGCACGTAGTCGTCGGCGCCGCCGCGGCGCGCGTTGACGCGCAGGACCATCGGCGGCATCTCGTTGTCCGCCGCCAGCAACTCGCGCCATTGCGCCGGCCAGTCTTGTCGCACGCGCTCGATCCACCACAGCGGGTGGTTGAACGCCGCCACGGCGTCGTGCGTCGCTGCCTCGAGCAACGCCGCGCGTTCGCGCACGTAGCGGCGCAACACCGCGTTGACGAAGCCTTGCGCGGCCGGGTTGCGGCGCCGCGCCGCCGTCACCGCCTGGTCGACCAGCGTGTGGTCGGCGTAGGGCGCGGCGCCGCCCTCGCGCGGCGTCAGCAGCGCCAGCGCGCTCAGCAGCAGCGCGTCCACCGGCGCCGCAGGAGCGCGCGGCGCGAGCCGTGCGCGCAGCGCCAGCGCGGTGCCGAGGCGTCGCATCACGTCGCTGGCTAGTGCGAGCACGCCCGGCCGCAGCTCGGCATCGACCGCCTCCAGGGCCTCGGTGAGCGAGCGGCCGGCGCGCACGGCGGCCACCGCGTCGGCGGTGCGATCCAGCAGGCGCGCCAGTGGTGGCGAAGTGGTCACAAACCCAGTCTAGCGGTCAAGGTCGCCGTGGGTGCATGGGCTTGGCGCCGCTGACACAATGGCTGCCCGGCTCCTGCCGCCCGACCGTCTTGCCATGTCCGCACCCCGAAGCACCGTCACGCGCATCCTGCCCAGCGAGGACGACCTCGCGCAGCTGCCCGCGTCGCAGCGCATCCGCTACCGCCTGGTCAGCGCCGACTGCCGCTACCACGCCAACGACAACATCTCGGCGTTCGTACGGCCGGGCGAGCTCGACGAGCTGAAGGCCGAAGTGCAGGCCAAGATGCACGACGTGCTGCGCTCCCTGGTGATCGACACCGACAGCGACCACAACACGCAAGGCACCGCCGAGCGCGTGGCGCGCATGTTCGTCGACGAGGTGTTCCGCGGCCGCTATGTCGCGCCGCCCAAGGTCACCGAGTTTCCGAACGCGTCGCGCCTGAACGAGCTGATGATCGTTGGGCCGATCAGCGTGCGCAGCGCCTGCTCGCACCACCTGTGCCCGATCCTCGGCCGGGTGTGGATCGGCATCCTGCCCAACGAGCACTCCAACCTGATCGGGCTGTCGAAGTACGCCCGGTTGTGCGACTGGGTGATGACGCGGCCGCAGATTCAGGAGGAGGCGGTGGTGATGCTGGCCGACGCGCTGCAGGAGCGCGTCAAGCCCGACGGCTTGGCCATCGTGATGGAGGCCGATCACTTCTGCATGCACTGGCGCGGCGTCAAGGACGACGACTCGGCGATGACCAACAGCGTGATGCGCGGCGCGTTCCTGAAGGACAACCATTTGCGCCGCGAGTTCCTGTCGCTGCTGCCCAAGAAGGCCGACGTCTGACGAACGGGAGGCAACGATGCTGGTCCGCCTGATGTACGCCAGCCGCGCGGTGCCGGCCTTCGACGCCGAAGAGCTGCACGCGCTGCTGCGGCAGTGCCGTACCAACAACCCGAAGCACGGCATCACCGGCGTGCTGTGCTTCGCCGATCGCATCTTCCTGCAGGTGCTCGAGGGCGGCCGGCCGGCGGTGAACCAGCTCTACCAGCGCATCGTGCAGGACGCGCGCCACGGTGCCGTCGAATTGTTGACCTACGAGGAGATCGCCGAGCGGCGCTTCGCCGGCTGGGCGATGGGGCAGGTGCAGATGGCAGGCCTGAACCCGGCGCTGCTGCTCAAGTACTCGGCCAGCGCCACGCTCGATCCGTTTGCGCTGCCCGGCCGGGCGTCGATGGCGCTGTTCGACGACTTGGTGGCCACTGCGTCGATCGCTTGTGACCGTGGCTGAGGCTCGCCTCGGCGCGGTGGTCGCCGTGATGCGCACGCCGCGCGCTGCCGCGCTGCTGTGGCTGGCGCTGGCAACCGGCGCGCAGGCACAGGATGCCAACCTTGGCCGCAACCTCGCGGCCACCTGCAGCAACTGTCATGGCACCAACGGCCACGCGCGCGGCGACCTGATCAAGCCGCTGGCCGGCGTGCCGGCCGACAAGATCGTCGCCGCGTTCAACGACTTCAAGAGCGGCGCGGTGCCGGCGACGATCATGCAGCAGATCGCGCGCGGTTTCTCCGACGATCAAGTCAGAGCGATCGCGGCGTACTTCGCCGCCCAGCCGGCCAGGCCATGAGTTCGCGCGCTGCGCTGTCGCGCCGCCGCCTGCTCGCCGGGCTGGCCGCCGGCGGCGCGCTACCCTGGTTGGGCGGCTGCGCCACGCCAAGCGGCGGCCCGTCGATCGGCCGCGTGGTGGTGGTCGGCGGCGGCTGGGGTGGCGCCACCGCGGCGCGCTACCTGCGGCTGTGGGGCGGCAACGTCGACGTCACGCTGGTCGAACGCGGCTCGAGCTTCGTGTCGTGCCCGCTCTCCAACCTGGTGCTCAGTGGACACAAGCAGATCGGCGACGTCACGCTGCCGTACGCGGGGCTCGAGGCCGCGGGCGTCAGGCGCATCCAGGCCGAGGCGGTGGCGGTCGACGCCACGGCCAAGGAGGTGCGGCTGGCCGATGGCCGCAGGCTGCCGTTCGACCGCGCGGTGCTGTCGCCCGGTGTCGATTTCACGCCGGGCGAAGTGGCCGGCCTCGAGACCCCGGCGGCGCAGGAGCGCATCCCGCATGCCTGGAAGGCGGGGCCGCAGACGGTGGCACTGCGCCGCCAGCTGGAGGCCATGCGCGACGGCGGCGTCTTCGCGTTGACGATTCCACGGGTGCCGTATCGCTGTCCGCCGGGCCCCTACGAGCGCGCCTGCCTTGTGGCCAGCTACTTCAAGCAGGCCAAGCCGCGATCGAAGGTGGTGGTGTTCGATGCCAACCCCGAGATCCAGTCGAAGAAGGTGCTGTTCGAGCGTGCCTTCACCGAGCACTACAAGGGGCTCATCGACTACCGGCCCAACACCGAGCTGAAGGAGGTCGACGCGGCCACGCTGACCGCCAAGTTCGACTTCGACGACATCAAGGCCGACGTGCTCAACGTGGTGCCGCCGCAGCGCGCGGCCGACATCGCGCGCAGCGCCGGCCTGGTGAACATGAACAACCGCTGGGTCGGCATCCATTGGCTGACGATGGAATCGACTGCGGCGCCCGGCATCCACGTGCTCGGCGATGCCACCCTGGCGGCGGCGCTGATGCCGAAATCGGGGCACCTGGCGAACCAGCACGCCAAGGTGGCCGCCGCGGCGATCGTGCAACTGCTGCGCGGCGAGGCGGTCAATCCGGCACCGGTGGTGGCCAACACCTGCTACAGCTTCGTCACACCCGGCGAGGCGATGCACGTCACCAGCGTGCACCAGTACCACGCCGACGAGAAGACGTTCAAGGTCGCGCCCGGCGCCGGCTTGTCGACAGCGGCGAGCGCGCTCGAAGCGCGCTATGCCCAGTCGTGGGCGCAGAACGTCTGGGCCGACATGCTCGCCACCTGAACCGCTCGGGCGCTGCGGCGCCTCACGGTGTGGCCAGGCCCGCATTGCCGGCCACGCCGTGCAGTGTCGGCGGCTCCGGCGCGCGCACCGCGACGCGCCCGCTCTGGTGGCGCAGCCACGTCTCGACGACGTCCCAGATCGGCTGGCCACCCGAGGCGTCGCGCGCCTGCTCGCTGACCGAGGCCCAGCCGGCGACCTTGTAGGTCTTGTCGGCCTCGACCGCCTTGCCGCGCAGGCGCAGGTCGCCGATGCGTGCGCCCATCGCCGCGTCAGGGCTCAGCGCGTAGGTCAGGCCGCCGACGCGCACCATGTCGCCGCCCTGCTGGTAGTACGGATCGGGGTTGAAGAGGTTGTCGGCCACGTCCTCGAGCACGGCCTTGATCGTCGCGCCGGTCATCTCGGTGAGCGTGGCGTTCGGGTACGTGATCGCCAGCTGGTCCATCAGGGCTTCGCGCGTGATGGCTTCGCCCGGCAACAGCGTGGTGCCCCAGCGAAAGCCCGGCGAGAACGCGATGTCGGCGCCCTGCACCTCGCGCAACGCATCGCAGATCAGGCGGTCCCAGCTGCCATCGAAGTTGCCGCGCCGGTACAGCAGACTGTCGCTGACCGCCAGCACCTCGCTCAGCCGCGTCTCGAACGGCGCGCGCAGCGACGCGATCAGCGCGTCCATCGCCGGGTCGGGGGGCAGCAGGTTGGAGAACACTGGCAGCAGGCGATAGCGATGCTCGGCCACGCGGCCGTCGGCGACCCGGAAGTCCATCACCCCGATGAACTTGCCGTTGCAGCCGGCGTTGGTCACCAGCGTGGTGCCGGCCCCGTTGGCCACCGCCACCGCCACCGGCACGGCATCGTGCGTATGACCGCCGAGGATGGCGTCGATGCCGCGCACGCGCGAGGCCATCTTCAGATCGACGTCCATGCCGTTGTGCGACAGCACCACCACCACCTGGGCGCCTTGCTTCGCGCGCAGCCGGTCCACCAGCACCTGCAGCGCCTCGTCCTGGATGCCGAAGGTCCAGTCGGCGACGAAGTAGCGCGGATTGGCGATCGGCGTGTACGGGAACGCCTGGCCGATGATCGCCACCGGCACCCCGTTGATCTCGCGCAGCGCGCAAGGCTCGAACACCGGATCGCCGAAGTCGGCGGTCTTGATGTTCTGCGCCACGAACTCGATGCGTCCCTTGAAGTCGTGATCGACGATTCTCTTGACGCGTTCGCTGCCGTAGGTGAACTCCCAGTGGCCGGTGGCCACGTCGACGCCGAGCGCGAGTTGCGCCGCCACCATGTCGGCGGCCTGCGTCCACAGCGACGTGGCCGAGCCCTGCCAGCTGTCGCCGCCGTCGAGCAGCAGCGCGCCCGGGCGGCTCGCCTTGAGACGCTGGATCAGCGTGGCCAGGTGCGCGAAGCCGCCGAGCTTGCCGTAGCGCCGCGACGCGGCGGCGAAGTCCAGGTGCGTGAACGCATGGGCCAACGCGCCGTTCGCCGCGATGCCGCCTGCGCGCAGCGCCTGCATGCCCACCCGGTGCGGCCAGCGGTCGCGCATGGCGCCGATGCCGAGGTTGACGCTCGGCTCGCGAAAGCGGTTGGGCCTCAGCTGCGCATGGCAGTCCGTCAGGTGCAGCAGCGACACCGCGCCCGCGCCCTTGAACGGCGACGGCAGGTCGTACAACGCCGCGCCTTCGTCGGCCGCGTCGGCATCGAGCGCGCGCCCGAGGGTCAGGCCAGCAGCGCCGGCGACCGCTAGCGCCTGCACGAACTCACGCCGGCTCAGGCTCACGAAGCAGCGCCGCGCCGCGATCTCGGCGGCGTCACGCGATCATCGGTTGACCGGCGAGGCCGGGTCGAGCAGCAGCGCCATCAGGTGGCGCAGCTGGTCCTCGTCGAGCAACCCCATGTGGCCGAAGCGCGGCATGTTCGAGCAGGCGGCCGTGGCCTTGCTGTTCCACAGCTTGCCCCAGGTGTACTGCACCACCGCGGCCGACGACGGATCGGCCGGATTGGCAACGCCGCGCAACTTGCCGTAGTTCCACAGGCTGGGGCCGATGGTGCCGAACGAGATCTCCTTCTTGTCGATCTGGTGGCAGTTGTAGCAGCCGGCGCCGTTGTCCTTCGGCGCGGCGGACGCATCGGTCCAGGTCATGCCGCGGCCGCTTTGCGCCAGCTTCTCGCCTTCGCGCCAGTCGCCGAGGTAACGGCCGCCGGCGGGCCAACGCAGGCTCGCCTGCGCGTCGGACTCGATGCGCCTGACGGTCTCCGCGCTGGGCGGCGTCGCGCTCGAGCAGGCCTGCTGGCCGAGGTCCTGCTGCAGGCGTGCGACCTTGGCAATGCCCTCGTCGCGGAACGACGCCTTCATCGCCGTCGCCGCTTGCGCGTCGAGTTCCGCCGGCGTCGGCGGCGGCGATGCGCAGCCGGCCCACACGGCGGCGAGGGCGACACAACAAACCCGGCGGACACTCGGCTGCATCGTGCGGCGCCCTCAGCGTTTGATCGACGGCGCGATCGACTCCGCACCCTTGGCATTGACGCCCATGAACACGCTGAGGGCGATCGTCGCATCCGAGCCGAAGCCCGGATAGGGGAACCGTTGCTGGCGATAGCAGTCGTTGAGGCGCAACTGCATGCTCCACATCTGGCCGTTGCTGACGCGGTAGGCGGGCCAGGCCGCGAAGCCGATGCCGTCGCCGGGGTTCTTGGTCAGATTGGGCAGGTCCTGCAGGCGGATGCGTTTGCCGTCCTCGCCGTGGCACGACGCGCACGCGAAGTCGTACGGACCGCCGCGGAAGTAGAACACCCGCTTGCCGATCTCGTACATCCGACGCTCGGTCGCATGCGATTGCGGCAGGTTGAAGCGCAGGCCGCGCGACGCCGCGGCCACGTAGGTGGCCAGCGCGGTGACGTTGGATTGCTCGCCGCGGCCGAACGGCGTGGCGGCGATCGCCGCGGCGTCGAAGCCCTGCAGCGATTGCATGCAGTAGACCAGGCGCGACTCGAGGTCCTGCACGCGCGCCGTGTCCGGGAAGTAGCGCGGCAACTCGACGAACGCGCCCTTGACGACGCCAGGGCCCCTGCCGAGGTCGCATTGCTCGAGCGAGGCGTTCTTCGGGCCGCGCTTCTGGGTCCACAATGCCTCGCCCTTGGCCTCGAACAGGTCGGCCGGGTTGCCGTCTTCGAGCATCTTGCGGTACTCGGCGATGCCGTCGGCCGCCGACTTCGGTGCCGGCTGTTGCGCCTGGGCCGCCACGGCGCCCAGCAATGCCGTCGCGCACGCGCCGATCAGGACCGAGTGGTTCACGCGGAGTCCAGACAGTGGTCGTTGTCGTTGCGCCGCCGGCTCAGGTGACCGTCGCCTCGTCGCTGCGCTTGTCGCCGCGGTTGTCGAGCCACTGCACGACGATCTTGTCGCCCGCCTTCGCGCCCCTGATCGTGAACTGCACGAACGGATTCTTCGCCACCGCGGTGCCCCACACCGCGCTGAACACCGGGGCGCCATTGAGCGTGGCGCCGACCTCCTGGATGAACCAGGCCGGGATCGCCTTGCCGGCGCTGTCCTTGCGCTGGCCGGTTTCCATCTCGTGGCTCATCAACACCCGCACCACCGCCTTGTCGCCTTGCGCCTGGGCGCGGATTCGCATCGGATCTGCCATCTCAACCCCCACAGCCCCCGAGCGTCACCTTGACCTCCTTCTGCGCGAACAGCGCCTTGCCGTCGGCGGTCAGTGCCACCGCGTAGACGTTGCTCGTCTGCGCCATCTTCACGCGGGTCGCGAAGCTGGGCTCCAGCGCGTCGTTGAGGTCGAACACCGCGGCCAGCGCGTTGGGATTCTTCTCCACCAGCAGCGCCAGCCGCTTCACACCGGGCAGCGCGCAGCCACAGGCCACCGGCACGACGGCGCCGTTCTCGGCGATGTCCGGCGCCGTCAGCAGCACGTCCTTGCTCTCCTGCGGCGCGCCGGCGCCGAGCGCCTTGACGGTGTCGGCCAGGGTTTTCGCATCGAACGCGGCCTGCGGCCATGCCGCCCGAGCCGTGCCCGGCCACAGGCCGGCGCCGGCCAGCAACGCCGCCACCTCGGCGCTGCGCTGGAGCACCACCCGCCTGTTGACCATCACCACACTCCGACTCTCATCACGGCGCGCAATGATAGAGGCCCTGGAGTGGCCCTGTGTCGTGCAAGGCAGCGGGCGCGCCCCGCCCGCTCGGCTCAGGCGCCCGGCACTTCGACGAAGCACGCCGCCACCGCGGGTGGCAGCGGGCTGTCGAGCAGGCGCGCGGCGATGCGCAGCGCCTCGGCGGCGGGCGCCGCGAGTTGGCCGGCCGGCGACAACGTCACCGCAGCATCGACCCAGCGCCGCACCAGCACCGGACGCAGCATCCACGGCAGCGCCTGCACGTCGTGCAGCGCATTGACCAACGCGTTGGCGTCGGGCATGTCGCGGGTGGCGCCGGCATCGGGCCAGGGCTGCATCACGTCGCGCCACCAGCGCTCGCCGCTGGTGGCAGCGCCTGACACGACGTCGATGTCGATCTCGGGCGACGGCACGATGCGCGACAGGAAGGCACTGAAACGCGCGATCTGCAGCGCGGTCTCGGTGGCCAATCCCTCGAGCTCGACCTCGGCCGCGGCCGGACGCGCCAATGCCTTGACGTCGCCCAGCGTGTGGCGGATCGCCAGCCAGCGCAGGCGGTCGAGCGCGAGCGCGCGGCCATCGGCGGCGATCAGGCGGCGCACCGCGCGCAGCAACTGCTGACGCTTGTCGAGCGGGCCCTGCGCGATGCGGCCGACGAAGCGCTCGAGCCACGGCAAGCGCTCGGGCCAGTGCACCTTCATCAGATCGTTGCGCAGCTCCTTCGCGCCGACCGTGTGGCGGCACTCGTCGCGCCACACCGCCATCTCGCGCGCACGGCCCGGGCTCACCAGCAGTGCCAGCGCCGCCGCGTGCAGCTGCCCGGGACCGGCCACCTGCATGAAGCGCTCGCGGCGCTGCGCATCGGCCACCGGGTCGGGCGGCGCGGGTGCCTGCGGCGGCTTGGCCGGCGGTGTGGAGGTCTCTTCTTCCGTGCTGCTCACAGCGAACCCGCAGTCTCGAAGCGGAACACCGGCGCCAGCAGGCTGGTGGGGAACTGCCGGATCGCGTCGTTGTACGCCACGCAGGCGCCGTTGAAGCGCTGGCGCTTGTCGATCAGCTGCGGGCCGAACTCGAACAGCGCCAGCATCTGGGTGGCCACCGCGTCGTTGGCATGCAGCTCCGCGTCGGACTCGACCTGGTTCAGCACCCGTGCCACGGTGGCGTTGAGCGCGCCTTCGGCCGTGGCCAGGCTGGCGGCGGCGTCGGCCCGTGTGGGCCGGCCGCGCACGGCCACGGCTGCGGTGTGCAGCTGCTGCTGTGCCGAGCGCAGCGCATCGACGACGCCGCGGCCGTTGGGCCACAGGTCCCACAGCGCCTGCGCCAGCGTCTCGATCACCTGACCGCGGCGCTCGAGCAAGCCGTCGACCTGCGACCACGCCTCGACGATCGCGGCACGCAGGCCGACCACACGGTTGTGCGCACCGACCATCCAGAAGCCGCCGATGACCAGCAGGCCCAGCAGCAGCCATTGCGTCGAGCTCACGCGCGCCCCCCCGGAAATGCGTCGGGGCGACGGTGCGTCATGTGCGCAGCTCGCCGTCGCCGAGCACGATCCACTTCTGCGATGTCAGCCCCTCGAGCCCGACCGGCCCGCGGGCGTGGAATTTGTCGGTCGAGATGCCGATCTCGGCGCCCAGGCCGTATTCGAAGCCGTCGGCGAAGCGCGTGCTGGCGTTGACCATCACGCTGGCCGAATCGACCTCGCGCAGGAAGCGCATCGCGTTGTGGTGGTTCGACGTCAGGATCGCATCGGTGTGGTGCGAGCCGTGGCGGTTGACGTGCGCAATCGCCTCGTCGAGGTCGTCGACCACCTTGACGCTGATGATCGGCGCCAGGTACTCCTCGGACCAGTCGGACTCCCGCGCCGGCAGCGCGCGCGCGCCGGGCACGGCGCGCACCAGCGCCAGCGCGCGCTCGTCGCAGCGCATCTCGACGCCCTTGGCGGCGAACACCGCCGCGATGCGCGGCAGGAACACCGGCGCTTGCGCCGCGTGCACCAGCAGCGATTCGGCGGCGTTGCACGGGCTGACCTTCTGCGTCTTGGCGTTGTCGGTGACCTTGAGCGCCATCTCCAGGTCGACCTCGGCGTCGACCACGACGTGGCAGTTGCCGTCGAGGTGCTTGATGACCGGCATCTTCGCCTCGGCCGCGACACGCTCGATCAGGCCCTTGCCGCCACGCGGGATCATCACGTCGACGTGCTCGTGCATCGCCAGCAGGCACCCGACCGCGCTGCGGTCGGTGGTGGCCACCAGCTGCACCGCATCGGCCGGCAGCCCGGCACTGGCCAGTGCGCGCTCGACCAGCCGCGCCAGCGAGAGGTTGGACGCCAGCGCCTCGGAGCCGCCGCGCAGGATCGCGGCATTGCCGCTCTTGATCGCCAGCGACGCCGCCTCGATCGTCACGTTGGGGCGGCTCTCGAACACCATCGCGAAGACGCCGAGCGGCACCCGCATGCGGCCCACCTGGATGCCGCTGGGCTGGCGCTTCAGTTCGCTGATCTCGCCGATCGGGTCGGCCATCGCGGCGATCTGCTCGCAGCCGCGCGCCACCGTCTCGATGATCGCCGGCGTCAGCTTCAGGCGATCGACCAGTGCAGGGGCCAGGCCGGCCACCGCCGCGGCTTCGACATCGCCGCGATTGACCCGTTGCAGCGCCTCGGTCTCGCTGCGCAGCAGGCGTGCCAGCTCGACCAGCGCGGCGTTGCGCGCGGCCAGCGGCGCGCGCGCCATCGCGCTCGACGCTGCACGCGCACTCGTGCCCAGATGGGCCATGTAGACGGGGATGTCGGTCGGGGTCATCGCGGTTCGGGCTGGAATTGTCCCACCGGCATCAGGAATGCGCCAACGCGGCGAGCCACAACGGCGCGGTGAGTGCGAACGCCACGGTAGAAATCACGATCGCCGCGGTCGCCGCGGCCTCGTCGGTGCGATAGCGCTGCGCAAAGATCAATGCATTGCTGCCTACCGGCAGTGCGGCCATCAGCACCACCACCGCCAACGGTTGCCCCGACAGTCCGAACCCCCAGTGCGCAACCGGCCACACGCAGGCCGGCATCACGATCAACTTGACCACGCTGAGCACGATGGACTCGCGCAGCGGGCCGCTGACGCCGTAGTGCTGCAGCGACAGGCCGATCAGCACCAGGCACACCGGCACCACCGCCGTGCCAAGCACCTGCAGCAACTGGTCGACCAGCTCCGGCAGTTGCAGCCCCGCGGCGTTGAACGCCAGACCCGCCAGCAGCGGCAGCACCACCGGGTGCACGACGATGGTGCGCAGCATCGTGCGCCAGACCTCCGAGCGCGACCCCACGCCCTGCGCGCCGGCGACGTCGTGCTCGACCAGCGCCGTCAGCACCGTCAACAGCACCAGGCCGTGCAGGCTCACCAGCGTCAGGTGCAGCCCGAGGCCGCTCTCGCCGAACAGCGCCGCCGCCATCGGAATGCCCACCTGCACCGCATTGCCGTAGACGCCGGTGATCGCGCACACCGCGGCGCGCGCCGGCACCTCGGCAGCGCCAGGGGCCCGCGCCCGCGTCTGCGCGCCACGCGTGCGCACCCAGGCATAGATCGCCAGCGTCAGCACCAGCGTCGGCACGAAGAACGCGGCCAGCGTCAGCCACGGCAGCGTCGCCAGCGGTAGCCGCGCGGCGGTGCGAAACAGCAGCGCCGGCACGAAGATCATGAACGCGGCGTTGCCGAGCACGCGCGCGGTGTCGCCCTCGCCGAGCCAGCGCTGGCGGCCGGCCCACCAACCGATGGCGACGACGATGAACATCGCCGCCAGTTTTTGCAGCACGAGCCACGACATGGGCGCGGCGCGTTCCCGGTGTCTTGCGCGCTCAGCGCGCGCGTTTGCGCGCCGCCTTCTTCGCCGGCGCCTTGCGGGTCGCCGTCTTCTTCGCCGGGGTCGCCGTCTTGCCGGCCGCGGACACGGGCTCGGCCTCCCCCTTCTTGGTCGACGTCTTCGCGGTCGCGGTTGCGGACGCCTGCGCCCCGGCGCCGCCTGGCGCCGGCGGCGCCTTGCCGCCGCGCTGCGGCCGCGGCTCGAACTCGAACACCACCTTGCCCTCCTGCGGGTCGTAGCGCAGGTAGGCCTTGAACTTGCGCCGCGTGCGGTTGGAGACAAAGTTGTCCAGCAGGTCGGTGCGGCCGGTCGTCAGCAGCTTGTGCATCTGCTCGTTCGACACCGGCTGCTGCAGGATGATCTTGCCGCTCTTGAAGTCGCAGGTCTGCTTCGGCCCGACCGCGTGCTCGCACACGTAGCTGGTGCCGTGCTCGTAGACGTGGCCCTTGCACTTGGGGCAGGCACCGAGCGAGGTCTGGCCGCTGAAATCAACCGGCTCGCCGTCCTCCTGCGCGCGCCGCTCATCCTCGCCGAAGTCGAACTCGAGCTTCCAGTTGCGGATCTCTTCGTCGTAGACCAGCCGCAACTCGGCACTGAACGGCCAGCCCGCCTTCGAGCGAAAGCCCTCGAGCGGGCCGATCTTCTTGTTCTTCAGAAAGGCCTCGGCCTCGGCGATCTCGAAGCTGCGCCCGCCAGGGATCTTGGTGATGCTGAACTCGCATGCCTCGCATGCGAAGCGGCGGTAGTTCTCCTTCACCACGCCGCCACAGTTGGGGCACGGCGTGGCCAGCGTCGCATAGTCGCCGGGGATGGTGTCGCGGTCGTATTCCTTGGCCTTGCGCACGATGCGCTCGGCCATCGCGGCCACGTCCTTCATGAACGCGTCGCGCGCGAGGCGGCCATGCTCCATCTCGGCCAGGCGATGTTCCCAGTCGCCGGTCAGCTCGGGCTTGGTGAGGTCCTCGACGTCGAGCCCGCGCAGCAGCGTCATCAGCTGGAACGCCTTGGCGGTGGGCACCAGCTCGCGCCCGTCGCGCAGCATGTACTTCTCGAGGATCAGCCCTTCGATGATCGCCGCGCGCGTGGCCGGCGTGCCGAGGCCCTTGTCGTGCATCGCCGCGCGCAGCTCGTCGTCCTCGATCAGCTTGCCGGCGCCTTCCATCGCCGACAGCAGCGTCGCCTCGGTGTAGCGCGGCGGCGGTTTGGTCTTCAGCGCCAGCACATCGACCTCGACGTTGCGCACGGTCTCGTCGGGCAGCACCGGCGCCAGGTTGGCGTCTTCGTCCTGCGCTTCCTTGCCGTAGACCGCCTGCCAGCCGGGGTTGACCAGCACGCGGCCGTTGGTCTGGAAGCTGTGCGCGCCGACGGTGGTGATGCGGGTGGTGAGCAGGTACTCGGCCGGCGGAAAGAACACCGCGATGAAGCGCTTGACCACCAGGTCGTACAGCTTGGCCTCGGCCTCGCTGAGGTGCGTCGGCGTCTGCAGCGTCGGGATGATCGCGAAGTGGTCCGACACCTTGGCGTTGTCGAACACCCGCTTGCTCGGCCTCACGTAGTCGGCCTTCAGTGCCTGCCTGGCGTGCTTCGCGAGCTCGCGCATCGGCCCCGGCAGGTCGCCCTCGGCCAGCACGGCAAACGTCTTCTTCACCGTGCTCAGATAGTCCTCGGGCAGCGCGCGCGAATCCGTCCGCGGATAGGTCAGCGCCTTGTGCCGCTCGTACAGCGCCTGCGCCAGCGACAGCGTGGTCTTGGCCGAGAAGCCGAAGCGGCCGTTGGCCTCGCGCTGCAGCGTGGTCAGGTCGTACAGCAGCGGGCTGCTCTGCGTGCTGGGCTTGCTCTCTTCGCTGACGCGGCCGTTCTGCCCGCGCACCGCGTCGGCGATCGCCTGCGCGTCGCGGGCGTTCCACAGCCGGTCGGCGCGGGCCTCGGGATCGTCCTCGTTCCTCTTGAACTTGGGGTCGAACCACTTGCCCTCGTAGGTGCCGGCCTTGGCGAGGAAGCTCGCCTTGACTTCCCAGTAGTCGCGCGCCACGTGCCTGCGGATCTTCTCCTCGCGCTCGACCACGATCGACAGCGTCGGCGTCTGCACGCGGCCGACGGTGGTGAGGAAGAAGCCGCCGTCGCGCGAGTTGAACGCGGTCATCGCGCGCGTGCCGTTGATGCCGACCAGCCAGTCGGCCTCGGAACGGCTGCGCGCGGCGTCGGCCAGGCCGTGCATCTGGGCGTCGCTGCGCAGCTCGTCGAAGCCGTCGCGGATCGCCTGCGGCGTCATGCTCTGCAGCCACAGCCGCCGCACCGGCTTGTGGGCCTGCTTGCCGGCGTCGGCGAACTGCACGATCAGGCGGAAGATCAGCTCGCCCTCGCGGCCGGCGTCGCAGGCGTTGATGAGCTCGGTGACGTCCTTGCGCCTGACCAGCTTGACCACCGCGTTCAGGCGCGACTTCGACTTGTCGATCGGCGCCAGGTCGAAGTGCGGCGGCACCACCGGCAGGTGGGCGAAGCTCCATTTGCCGCGCTTGACGTCATACGCCTCCGGCGCCTTGATCTCCACCAGGTGGCCTACCGCCGAGGTGACGATGTAGCGCTCGTTCTCGAAATGGTCGGCGTGCTTGTCGAACTTGCCCGCCGCCGGCGTCAGCGCGCGCACGATGTCCTGCGCCACGCTGGGCTTCTCCGCAATGATCAGTGACTTGCTCATTCTCGAATGGGTGTCTCGGGGCTTGCCTACAATGCCCGGTCTCGCGCGCGCACGCACACGCACGCGCGCGCGCCTGATTTCAATGTACCCAATGAACTCGACCCACCGCCGCCAAGCCCGCATCTCGCGCAAGCCAGCCTCCCGAAAGACCGCTGCCGCCTCCGCCACCGGCCGCCGCATCCAGGTGCGCCGCTCCGGCGTGCACGGACGCGGCGTCTATGCGATCCGCCCGATCCCCAAGGGCGAGGTGATCATCGAATACAAGGGGCAGATGATCACGTGGAAGCAGGCGGAGAAACGCCATCCGCACGACCAGAAGGACCCGGACCACACGTTCTTCTTTCACATCGACGAAGAGCACGTGATCGACGCCAACGTGGGCGGCAACGCGGCGCGCTGGATCAACCACGCCTGCAACCCCAACTGCGAGTCCGACGTCGACGAGGAACGCTACCGCGTGTTCATCAGGGCGCTGCGGGCGATCAAGCCGGGCGAAGAGTTGTTCTACGACTACGGGCTGGTGCTCGACGAGCGCTACACG
>DATJYZ010000235.1:0-17238 GCA_035499355.1 Burkholderiaceae bacterium
CCCGGGCACCGCCCGCCGCGCCGCGCGGCCGGCCCGGGAAAGCCGAACAGCCACCCCCTCCTCGCACCCGCTCCGACTTGGTGAACGCCTTCTGCCGCTTGAACAGCCCGCGCCGGTAGAACGGGAACAGCTGCAGGTAGGTGCGGATCTTCAGCCAGCGGCCGTACAGGCCCATCGGCTCGAACAACACGATGCCGACCAGCACGGCGCCGTAGATCAGCGCCTGCAGGCCGCTGGCCTGGCCGATGGCCGGCGGCAGCAGGTCCTTGCTCACCGCGATCAGCTGCGGCAGCGCGATGAGGAAGGTCGCGCCCAGGAACGCCCCGTGCACCGAGCCGAGGCCGCCGACCACGACGATCAGCAGCAGCTCGATCGATTGCAGCGCGCTGAACTGCTCCGGCGAGATGAACGCCAGCTTGTGCGCGTAGAGCGCGCCCGCAACGCCGGTGAGTGCCGCCGAGATCGCGAACGCCAGCGTCTTGGTGCGCGCCAGCGCGATGCCCATGCTCTGCGCCGAGATCTCCGAGTCGCGGATGGCGATGAACGCGCGGCCGGTGCCCGAGCGCAGCAGGTTCAGCACGCCGAGCGTCGCCAGCGCGCAGACGACCAGGCAGACGTAGTAGAAGCCGGCTCCGGAGCCGACCTCCCAGCCGAACAGCGAGACACCGGGCACGTTGCGCCCCGAGTTGCCGCCGGTCACGCTCTCCCAGCGCGCCAGCACCTCCTCGACGATGAAGCCGAACGCGAGCGTGGCGATCGCCAGGTAGATGCCCTTCACGCGCAGCGCCGGCAGGCCCACCACCACGCCCACCGCTGCCGACAGCGCCGCCGCAGCCGGCAACGCGAAGACGAACGGCCAGCCGTGGCCCAACAGATACGCCTGCGTGTAGGCGCCGACGCCGAGGAACGCGGCGTGCCCCAGCGACGCCAGCCCGGTGAAGCCGGCGAGCACCATCAACCCGAGTCCGGCGATCGAGTAGATCAGGATGAACGACAGCTGCGTCATCCAGTAGTCGCCCACGCTCCACGGTGCGATCAGCAGCGCGAGCGCCAGCAGCCCGTACCAGAACGCCTGGCCGCCGTGCTTGACGAGCCGGATGTCCTGGTCGTAGTCGGTCTTGAAGAGGAAGCGCATCCCAAAGAGCCCGTCAGACCTTCTTTCGCGTCGACCCACCGAACAGGCCGTTGGGCTTGATGACCAGCATCACCAGCACCACCACGTAGGCGGCGATGTCCTTGAAGCCTTCGGGCAGGTAGAACCCCGCCATCGCTTCGATGATGCCGATGATGAGCCCGCCGACGATCGCACCGGGCAGGCTGCCGAAGCCGCCGACCACCGCGGCCGGAAACGCCTTGAGCCCGATGAAACCCATGTTGACGTGGACGAACGTGAACGGCGCCAGCAGCAGCCCGGCCAGCGTGGCCACGCCCGCCGACAGGCCCCACACCAGGCCGTTGAGCCGCTGCACCGGAATGCCCATGTAGTAGGCGGCGAGCTGGTTCTGCGACGCCGCCTGCATGGCGATGCCGATGCGGCTGAAGCTGAACATCGCGTACAGCGCCGCGCACAGCACGACGGTGACCACGATCACCACCACCTGCTCGACGCTGACCACCAGCGCGCCGAGGTTCCACACCTGGCCCTTGTAGGGCACCGGCAGCGCGTGGGTGTCGGAGCCGTAGCTCGGCACCATCGTCATCAGCCCGCGCGCCATGAAGCCGATGCCGATGGTGAGCATCACCACGGTGAACTGCGGCTGGCCGAGGATCGGACGGATCGCCACACGCTCGAGCAGCACGCCGAACGCCGCCATCGCGACCAACGCCAGCACCACCGCGACGATGAACGGCAGCTGCGCGATCTCCATCAGCGCCAGCCCGATGAACGCGCCCAGCATCATCAACTCGCCCTGCGCGAAGTTGACCGTCTCGGTGGCCTTGTAGATGAGCACGAAGCCCAGCGCGATGAGCGCATAGATGCAGCCCAGCGAGACGCCGGAGATCAGCAGTTGCAGAAAGGCCGTCACGTTCGCCCTCGGGCCCTCTGGCCCGTGCCGGGGCGCCAAGCATGCCTGTGCGTGCGCGGCGCGGCGCGCCGGGACTTCCCTAGGCGGGGTGCGACGCCCCCGTGATAGCGGGCCGCCGCCGCGCGACCCGCGCGGCCCTCGGCCCCAGGCGCGCTACATGCGCGCCGCCTTCAACCAGTAGCGCGACGCGCCGTCGGCACCGCCCTCGCGCACCGCTTCGCCGCGCGCGACCAGGTGGTTCAGGTGCGCCAGGCTCTCGCCGGTGGCCATGCCGAGCAGCTCCGGCCCTTCGATCGGCCGCGCGAACAGCGCGCCGAAGACGTCGATCGCACGCTTGGGTTCGGTGAGTGCGCGCCGCAGCCGCGTCAGGCTCTTCTCGTGGCCCGAGGCCAGGCGGTCGAGCCGTGCGTGCAGGCCGCGGAACGGCTCGCCATGCGACGGCAGCACCAGCACGTCGTCGGGCACGGCGGCGCGCAGCTTGGCGATCGAGCCGATCCAGTCGGCCAGGGGGTCGGCGTCGGGTTCGGTGGGGAACACCGACACGTTTGACGAGATGCGCGGCAGCACCTGGTCGCCCGAGACCAGCAGCTTCAGCTCCTCGCAATGCAGGCACGCGTGCTCGGGCGAGTGGCCGTTGCCGACGATGACGCGCCACTCGTGCGCGCCGATGCGAAAGCGCTCGCCGTCGTGCAGCCGGCGGAAGCTGTCGGGCAGCGTGTGCACCACGCGGCCGAAGCTGCCGAAGCGCACGCGGTAGTGCTCGAGCGCCTCGTCGTTCCAGCCGGCGCGCTTGTAGAAGCGGATGGCGTCGTCGGGCGCCTCGCGTCCGGTGTCGGCCACCAGCGAGCGGCACATCAGGTATTCGAGCCGCGTCATCCACAAGCGCACCTCGAAGCGCCGCGTCAGCCAGCCGGCCATGCCGACGTGGTCGGGGTGCATGTGGGTGACGAACACGCGCGTGATGCGCTGCCCTTGCAACGCGTCTTCGGCGGCGAGCGCACGCGTCCAGTTGGCCAGCGCCTCGCGCGTCTGCGCGCCGGTGTCGACGATCGCCCAGCCGCCGTCGTCGGCCAGCGCGTACAGGTTGATGTGCGCCAGCGCCCACGGCAGGTGCATGCGCAGCCAGCGCACGCCGGGCACGATCTCGCGGCCGTGGCCACTGTCCGGTGGCGTGCCGCACGGATAGCTGAGGCCGCCGGCCTCGTCGGGGCGGCCATCGAGGCTGGGCTTCTGGGCGGCGGAGGTCATCGCGCGCATTCTCGCCCGAAACCGCCCCGGCGCTACTCGTTGGCGCCGCGCGCGCGCAGGCGGTCGAACAGCACCGCCACGATGATGAAGCTGCCGACGAAGGTGCCTTGCCAGAAGGTGCTGATGCCCAGCAGCGTGAGGCTGTTGCGGATCACCTCGATCAGCGCGGCCCCGACCACTGCGCCGAACGCGCTGCCGATGCCGCCCGAGAGGTTGGCGCCGCCGATCACCGCCGCGGCGATCACGGTGAGCTCCATGCCCTGGCCGAGCCCGGTGGTGATGGTGCCGAGCCAGCCGACCTCGAGGATGCCGGCGATGCCCGCGGTGAGGCTGCAGAACATGTAGACGCTGACCTTGATGCGCTTGACCGGCACGCCGGTCAGCGTGGCCGCGCCCTCGTTGCCGCCGATCGCGAACACGTGACGGCCCCAGCGCGTGAAGCGGAACGCATACGCGGTGACGACCAGCAGCACCAGCAGGAACAGCACCGGACTCGGGATGCGCACCGCAGCCAGCAGCGGCAGCGGCAGGTCGACGAAGCCGCCGCCGAGCGCCAGCAGTTTCGGCTGGTCGGGGCCGAACTCGTAGACCATGCGGTTGTCCGACAGCACCATCGCCAGGCTGCGCGCGATCGACAGCATGCCCAGCGTGACGACGAACGGCGGCACGCCGACATAGGCGATCATCCAGCCGTTGATCGCGCCCACCAGCAGCGCCGCGCCGAGCGCCAGCGGCACCGCCAGCCAGACCGACAGGCCGGCGTGCATCGTCATGCCGATCACCATGCCCGACAGCACGAGCACGGCGCCGACCGACAGGTCGATGCCGCCCGACACGATGACCGCGGTCATGCCGATCGCGATGATCGCCACGAACGCGAAGTTGCGCGTCACGTTGAACAGGTTCTGCTGGGTCGCGAAGACGTCGCTGGTGAACGACAGCACCACGAACGCCACCACCGCCGCCACCGACACCCAGAACGTCTGCTGGCTGACGAGCCAGCTCAGCCAGCTTTGGTGCACCCGGCGGTCGATGGACTCCTGCAGACTCACCGACATAGGCAGCACATCCAAGCGGACACCGCGGATCTGGCTCCGCCAGTCCGCTGATGTCGCCCCCCTGGGGGGGAGGCGCCGAAGGCGCATCGGGGGGGATTCATTTCACGCCGCCTCGATCGCGCCGGTGATGAGGCCGGTCACCTCTTCGGGTGAGCTCTGCGCGATCGCCTTGTCGGCCACCTTGCGGCCGCGGCGCAGCACCACGATGCGATCGGCCACCGCGAACACGTCGGGCATGCGGTGGCTGATCAGCACCACCGCGATGCCGTGCTCGCGCAGCCGCCGGATCAGGTTGAGCACCTCGGCGACCTGGCGCACGCTGATCGCCGCGGTGGGCTCGTCCATCAGCACGATCTTGCAGTCCGCCAGCCGCGTGCGCGCGATCGCCACCGCCTGCCGCTGCCCGCCCGACATCCTGCGCACCAGGTCGCGCGGCCGCGTCTCGGACTTCAGCTCGGCAAACAGCTCGCCAGCGCGCCTGAACATCGTGCGGTAGTCGAGCACGTGCAGCGGGCCCAGGCGCCGCACCAGCTCGCGGCCGAGGAACACGTTCTCCGCCGCGGTCAGGTTGTCGCACAGCGCGAGATCCTGGTAGACGATCTCGATGCCCTGCTCGCGCGCGTCGGTGGGCTTGTGGAAGGCCACCTTGCGGCCGCCCATCGTCAGCGTGCCGCTGCTGGCCGGGTAGTTGCCGGCGACGATCTTCACCAGCGTCGACTTGCCGGCACCGTTGTCGCCCATCAGGCCGACCACCTCGCCCTCGTGCAACGACAACGACACGTCGATCAGCGCCTGGATGGCGCCGAAGTGCTTGGAGATGCCAGCGAGCTCGAGAACGGCCATGGAACACGACAAGGGCGCCTGCGGGCGCCCTTGCGACTCAGCCGACGCGGACGATCACTTCGCCGGGCATTTGTCGAGGTTGGTCGGCACGCACTCGTCGAGGCCGGTGTACAGCGGATCGGCGACCTTCTTGCCGTTGATGAGGTCGATCATCACCGTCGGTGCCTTGTAGCCCATCTCGAACGGGCGCTGCCCGATCTGCGCGTGGCTGCGGCCGGCCTTCAAAGCGTCGAGCTGCGGCGGCAACGTGTCGCCGGCGATGATGATCAGCTCCTTGCTCTTCAGCTTGGCCATCACCTGGTCGGTCACCTGCGCGTACGCCTGCGGGCCGAACTGCGCCCAGCCGCCGACCAGGATGAACGCGTTGAGCTTCGGGTTCTTGGTGAACACGTCGGCCATCTGCTGGTTCGCGAGGTCGATCTGGTCGTTGGTGAACAGCGGGCAGCCGGCGATCTCGGTCCAGCCGCCGTCGCCGTTGAGCTTGCTGACGCCCTTCTTGCCGGCGATGGTGTCGCGGAACCCGGCGGCGCGCGCGTTGATGTTGTCGGCCGCCACGTTGCCGAGCTGCATGCACACCGTGCCGCCCTTCGGGTTGAGCTGCTTCAGGTGCTTGGCCATCAGCACGCCCATGTCGTAGTTGTTGGTGCCGAGATAGGTCTTGCGCAGTGCACGGTCGGCCGCCGCGAGGTCGGCGTCGATCGTCATGATCGGCATCTTCGGCTTCTTGGCCTTCAGCATGTTGGCCATCGCCGGCGCGTTCGACGGCGAGATCGCGATGCCGGCCACGCCCTTGTTGATGAGGTCTTCGACGATCTGCACCTCGCCGGCCTCGTCGGCGCTGGATGCCGGGCCGGTGTACAGGCAGGTGTACTCGGAGTTGGCGTTCTCCTTGTTCCACTTGGCGCAGCCGTCGCCGAGCACGGTGAAGAACGGGTTGTCGAGGCCCTTGACCACGACGGCCAGCGTCTTCTTCTGGGCTGCTGCCGGGCCGGCCATGGCGAGCACGCCGAGCGCGACGCCGATGGCGATGAGGTGCGACTTCTTCATTTCGTCTCCTTCGTCATGAAGTCCTGTGCGGAGCGCGCCGCTGGCGCATGCTGCGGCGTCTGGTGGTTGTGGGAGCCTGGGCCGCCCGTGCGGAGCGGGGCCCGACTATAGGTGTGGTGATGTGCCGATGTCGAGCCGCGTTTGCGAGCACGCCGAGGCGTGCGCCGCGGTCGCTCAGACCGCCGCGGTGACCGAGCGCGCGAGCAGCCGCGTCAGCGCGTAGACGGCATCGATGTGCGGCGTCGGCGTGGCCGTCAACCGCGCCAGCTCGACCACCGAGCCGACCAGCGCCTCGATCTCGGGCTCGCGGCCGGCTTCGACGTCCTGCAGCATCGACGTCTTGTGCGCGCCGACGCGCTCGGCGCCCGCGATGCGCTTGTCGATCGACACGCGGAACGTCACGCCGAGCTTGGCCGCCACCTGCTGGGCCTCGCTCATCATGAAGGCCGCGAGCTCGCGCGTCGGCGTGAAGCGGCAGATGTCCTCCAGCGTCGCGCGTGTCAGCGCGCTGACCGGGTTGAACACGAGGTTGCCCCACAGCTTGAGCCAGATCTCGGCCCGGATGTCGGCCAGCAGCGGTGCCTTGAAGCCGCCGCGCGCGAACGCGTCGCTGATCGCCTGTGCGCGTGCGCTGGTCGTGCCGTCGAGTTCACCGAGCGGGAAACGGTCGCCCTCGATGTGGCGGATGACGCCGGGCGCGACCAACTCGCTGGCCGGGTAGACCACGCAACCGAGCACCCGGTCGGCGGCGATCGCGCGGCCGATGCGGCCGCCGGGATCGACGCTGTCCAGCGAGTGGCCTTCGAACGGCCCGGGCAGCTTGTGGAAGTACCAGAACGGAATGCCGTTCTGCATCGGCACGACGACGGTGTCGGGCCCGCACAGCAGCGGCACGCTGTCGGCCACCGCGCCGAGCTGATGCGCCTTCATCGCCAGCACCACCACGTCGTGCGGGCCGGCGGCGCGGTAGTCGTCGGTGGCGCGCACCTGCCGCGCCACCTGCTCGCTGCCGTCGGCCGCGACGAGCTTGACGCCGTGCTGCCGGATGGCCTGCAGATTGGTCCCGCGCACGAGGAAGGTGACGTCCTCGCCGGCCAACGCCAGCTTGGCGCCGAGGTAGCCGCCGATGGCGCCGGCACCGATGATCGCGATCTTCATGGCTCCCTGGACGCGCTTCGTGCTGTCGCTGCGAGCGGCCGCACCGCGCTGACGTGTCGTGAACTCGGAAGATTCTATGCAGGCGCCAGCGCGGCCGCTCTTGCGCGCGCCTCTTCGATTCTGGAAACTTGACCGCAGTCAAGCGCTCCGGGCAGAGGCACCGCGCAGAATTTTGTCGCTCGGGCTGATGTGCCGTTCGGTTCGATCAGCCGCCCGAATGAGGCCATTCCAAACGGAGACGAACCATGGCATACGACAAGGCCGCCGTGAAGCAGATCCTCGACCGCGTGCGTGCCGACAAGCGCAGCGCGTTGACGGCACCTGAAGGCAAGTTGATCTGCGACGCCTACGGCATCCCGGTGCCGCAGGAAGGCGTGGCCAGGTCGGCCGCCGACGCCGGCGCGCTGGCGCAGAAGATGGGCTTCCCGGTGGTGCTGAAGATCGTGTCGCCCGACATCCTGCACAAGACCGAGGCCGGCGGCGTGCTGGTGGGCCTGAAGAGCGCCGACGAGGTGGCCAAGGGCTACGACACCATCCTCGCGAACGCCAGGAAGTACAAGGCCGACGCCAACATCGTCGGCGTGCAGGTGCAGCAGATGCTGGGCGGCGGGCAGGAGGTGATCGTCGGCGCGGTCACCGACGGCAGCTTCGGCAAGCTGGTCGCGTTCGGCCTCGGCGGCGTGCTGGTCGAGGTGCTGAAGGACATCACGTTCCGCCTTGCGCCGGCGACGCAGAGCGATGCGCTGTCGATGCTCGACGGCATCGCCGCCGCCGAGATGCTCAAGGGCGTGCGCGGTGGCGAGCCGGTGAACCGCGAGGCGCTGGCGAGCCTGATCGTGCGCGTCAGCGAGCTGGTGAACGACTTCCCCGAAATCGCCGAGCTGGACCTGAACCCGGTATTCGCCACCGCGAAGGGCGCCACCGCCGCCGACGTGCGCATCGTCTGCGACTTCGAGCCCAAGGAGCCGCGCTATCGCCCGTCGCAGCAGGAGATCGTGGTGGCGATGAACCGCATCATGAAGCCGAAGGCGGTGGCGGTGATCGGCGCCAGCGCCGAGGACGGCAAGATCGGCAACTCGGTGATGAAGAACCTCATCAACGGCGGCTACAAGGGCCAGATCCTGCCGATCCACCCGAAGGCGAGCGAGATCCTCGGCTACAAGGCCTACCCGAGCGTGAAGGACGTGCCCGGCGAGATCGACGTCGCGGTGTTCGCGATCCCCGCCAAGTTCGTGGCCGGCGCGCTGGTCGAATGCGGCGAGAAGAAGATCCCCGGCGCGGTGCTGATCCCGTCGGGCTTCGCCGAGACCGGCAACGTCGAGGGCCAGAAGGAGATCCAGGCCATCGGCCGCAAGTACAACGTGCGCTTGATGGGGCCCAACATCTACGGCTTCTACTACACGCACTCCAACCTGTGCGCCACCTTCTGCACCGCCTACGACGTCAAGGGCTCGGCGGCGCTGTCGTCGCAATCGGGCGGCATCGGCATGGCGATCATCGGCTTCAGCCGCTCCGCGAAGATGGGCGTGTCGGCGATCGTCGGCTTGGGCAACAAGAGCGACATCGACGAGGACGACCTGCTCACCTTCTTCGAGCAGGACGACAACACGCAGGTGATCGCGCAGCACTGCGAAGACCTGAAGGACGGCCGCGCGTTCGCCGAGGTGGCCAAGCGGGTGTCGAAGAAGAAGCCGGTGATCGTGCTCAAGGCCGGTCGCACGCAGGCCGGCGCCAAGGCCGCGAGCTCGCACACCGGCGCGCTGGCCGGCAACGACAAGATCTACGAAGACGTGCTGGCGCAAAGCGGCGTGATCCGCGCGCGCTCGCTGCGCGACCTGCTCGACTTCGCGCGCGGTGTGCCGGTGCTGCCCACGCCCAAGGGCGAGAACGTGGTCATCATCACCGGCGCCGGCGGCTCGGGCGTGCTGCTGTCGGACGCCTGCGTCGACAACGGCCTCAAGCTGATGGCGATGCCGGCGGACCTCGACGCCGCGTTCCGCAAGTTCATCCCGCCGTTCGGCGCCGCGGGGAATCCGGTGGACATCACCGGCGGCGAGCCGCCCAAGACTTACCAGAACACGGTGAAGCTTGGCCTGTCGGACCCGCGCATCCACTCGCTGATCCTCGGCTACTGGCACACGATCATCACGCCACCGATGGTGTTCGCCAAGCTGATCGCCGAGGTCAAGGCCGAGATGGAAGCCCAGGGCATCAGGAAGCCGATGGTCGCTTCACTGGCCGGCGACGTGCAGGTCGAGGAGGCGGCCGAGTACCTGTATGCCCACGGCGTGCCGGCGTATGCCTACTCCACCGAGATCCCGGTGGCGGTGCTGGGTGCCAAGTACAAGTGGGCGCGCGGGGCGGGGTTGCTCTGAACGAGCGCTGCTCGCAGCGAAGCGTCTCCTCTTCGCTGCGGCACGACGGGCCCTTCGGGGCCCGTTTCTTCTGGTCGCGGATCGCGTGCAAAGCCGCGGGTGGGTATGCGGCGTCGCTCGTGATGCGGCATTCGCCTTACCGCAACCCCAGCTTGAACGCGATCATCGCGCGCAGCTTGCCCGGCACCACCGGCTTGAGCAGCAGGTGGAAGTCGTGCTGGGCCGCTTCGCGCTCATGGCTCGACAGCACGCTGCCGGTGACGACGATCGCGGGGATCGGACGCTCGAGCATGCCGCGCAACGCGCGGATCGCCTCGACGCCGGTGCGGCCCGACTCGAGCCGGTAGTCGGCGATGATCAGGTCGGGCTGCAGCATCGACGGTTCGGCGGCCTGCGCCCATTGCTGGCACGCCTGCAGGCTGTCGAACGAGATCACGCTGGCGCCCCAGCTCTTGAGCAGCACCTCGAGGCCGCTCTTTACCGCCGGATCGTCCTCGATCATCACCACCAGACGGCGGTCGAGCGTCAGGCCCAACGGTGCGCTCGAGCGCACCGGCGGGTCGGTGGCCGGCCGCGGACGGCCCTGCGGCAGCTCGAGCGTGAACACCGTGCCGCGTGCGCTCTGCGAGCGCAGCGTGAGCGGCGCGTTCATCAACGCCGAGAGGCGTCGCACGATGGCAAGGCCGAGCCCCAGGCCCTTGCGCTGGTGCGGGTCGACGGCGACGTCGGCGTCGTGCAGCTGCACGAACTCGTCGAACACGCGCTCGCGATCGGCTTCCTTGATGCCGATGCCGCTGTCCCACACCTGCAGCAGCAGCTTCGGCCCGCGCGCGCGCGCACACACCAGCACGCCACCGTCGTTGGTGTAGCGGATCGCGTTGGCGGTCAGGTTGCGCACGATGCGCTCGACCAGCAGCGGGTCCGCGTAGGCGTGGCGGTGGCCGCCGCGCACCTTGAGCATCAGCCCCTTCTCGAACGCGATCGGCTCGAAGTGCAGCTTGATCTTGCGGAACACCTCGTCGAGCTGGAAGTCGGTGGGCCGCGCCTCGACGCCGCCGGTGTCGATCTTGGTGATGTCGAGCAGTTCGGAGAACAGGCCGTCGAGCGCATCGACGCTGCCATTGATGCTGTTGATCAGCTGGATGATCTCGTCGTCGCGGGTCGGTCGATCGCCGGGCCGCCCCAGGATCGACGGCTCCCCTTGGGCGACGGCCGTCGCTGGCGACGGCCAAGGGGCAGCCTTCTGCCGCAGCGCCTCTGCGAACAGCCCCAACGCATGCAGCGGCTGGCGCAGGTCGTGGCTGGCGGCGGCGAAGAACTGCGTCTTCGCGCGGTTGGCCAGCTCCGCCTCGCGGCGCGCCGCCTCGGCGATCGCGGTCTCGGCGCGCAACTGCGCAGCCAGCCGCTGCGCGCGCGCCTTCAGCTCCACCAGCTCGCCGAAGCTGTCGCGGTAGTTGCGGCCGAGCCGCACCGTCATCGCCAGGATCAGCACGGCCACCAGGGCGAGCCCCTGGCTGCCGGGCCCGCCGACCTGCCACACCTTGACGATGGTGGGGACGAGGCTCAAGCCGATGTAGGCGAAGAAGATCGAGCGCTGCCAACCCAACAGCGGGGTCGAGCCGACGCAGAAGGCATAGATCACCAGCACCATCGCCACCTGGTGCAGCGGCTCGCCGTGGCCGTAGAACAGCCATGCCGCCGCGCCCCACAGCGCGCCCGAGGCCAGCGTGCCGGCGTTCCACACGCGCAGCCAGCCGAGGCTCGCGGCGTCGTCGCTGGGTGCCACGCGGTTGTACGACCAGGCGGTCCAGGCGCGACCGGCGATCACCGCCAGGAACACCGTCGCCCAGCCGCCGAGCACCGCCGCGGCGACGTCGCCCTTGAACAGCACGACGAACATCACCGCTGCCAGCACGTAGCTCAGGTTGCTGGTGGTCGCGTACGAGTAGAGCGCGTGCACGCGGTCGGTCAGCGCGCCGGGCGCGGCGAGCGCGGCCGCGACACCGGGGCTCGGGGCGGCGCCTTCCGCGTCGGCAGTCGGGTTCACGTCGCCCAGCCAGCGAACACCGCGGATCCGGCTTTGGCTGCGGCATCACATCGCTGGCGCGATGTGAGCCTTCGCCGAAGCGCAAGCGCTTTGCCGGGCCGCTGGTGTTGCCCCCTCGAGGGGGAGGCGGCCGCTAGGCCGCTTCGGGGATGGGTCATCTCTGCGAAGTCGTGCGCCACGCCGTGAGGCCGGGGTTGGCCTGCGTCATCTGGCTCACGGCGAGCACCGCCTGCGTGCGCGAGCTGACGCCGAGCACGCGCAGCACCGCGGCCACGTGGTCCTTGACGGTCTCGACCGACAGCGACAGCTCGCGCGCGATCAGCTTGTTGGGCATGCCCTTGAGCAGCAGCGCCAGCACCTCGGCCTGGCGCGGCGTGAGGCCGAGCGACTCGAGCGTGCGCACCTTCTGTGCCGGCTCGGGCGCCGGCAGCGGCTGGTCGGGCGGCGTCGGGCGCATCACGGCCGGCACGGTGTCGCCACCGGGCGGCGGCGGCGCCAGGCCGAGCATCATCGGCGGGATGTAGACGCCGCCGGACATCACCATGCGCAGCGCCTCGAAGAGGTCGCGGTTGGACGCGCGCTTGGGCACGAAGCCCATCGCACCCATGTCGATGGCGCGGATCACGTCGACCTGGCGCTCGGTGGCCGACACCACCACCACCGGCAGCGCGGGGTAGTCGGCACGCACCTCGGCCAGCAGCTGGAAGCCGTCTTCGTCGCCGAGCCCGAGATCCATCAGCGCGAGGTCGAAGCCGGCGTCGCGCTTGAGCGCGGCGCGCGCCTCGTCGGCGGTGGCCACGCCGAACACGCTCACGTCGTCACCCAGGCCCTGGATCACCGCCTGCAGCGCCGCCAGGATCAGCGGATGGTCATCGACCAGCAGCACCTTCATCGAGCACCTCGCACGCGGCGATGCTACGCGCAAGCCGATCGCCTGATCAGGCGCGCCCGCTTCGACCCAAGCCACGCGAACAGCGCGGATCCGGCTATGCCGGGCCGCTGGTGATGCCCCCTTGAGGGGGAGGCGGCCGCCAGGCCGCATCGGGGGTGGGTCATAGATACCGTCGCGACACCGTCTCGGCCACACAGACCGGCTTGTCGCTGCCCTCGCGCTCCATCACCACCTCCATCACCAGCTGCGCGCCGCCGTCGATCGGCTCGTAGGCGAGCAGTTTCATGCGCGCGCGGATGCGGCTGCCCGACGGCACCGGTGCGGGAAAGCGCACGCGGTTGAGGCCGTAGTTGACGCCCATGCGCACGTCGTCGACCTTGAGCGCCGACTCCGCCAGCCGCGGCAGCAGCGACAGCGTGAGGAAGCCGTGCGCGATGGTGGCGCCGAACGGGCCCTGCTTCGCGCGCTCGGGGTCGACGTGGATCCACTGGTGGTCACCGGTGGCATCGGCGAACTTGTCGATCGTCGCCTGGTCGACGGTGACCCAGTCGCCGACGGCGAGCTCTTCGCCGATGCGCTCGCGCAGGGAGCTGAGCCGGTCGATGCGGATCATGATTCGGCGCCAGGCGGTGTGAGCTCGGGGGTCATGCGTCGTTCAGCCAGCTGACGAGCGGCTGCCATTGTTCGATGTCGCGCTCGACGCGGCTGGGCGTCACGTCCCACAGCGTGAGGCCGCGCGCGGCCACGTGCACGTAGTTCTGCGTGTCGCGCAGGTAGCCGAGCAGCGGCAGCTTCCGCGTGCGGAGGAACTGGTGCAGCTGGTCGTTGGAGATGGTGTGCTCCTTGACGCGCATGCCCAGCAGCGCCAGCTCGACGTCGGCGCCGCGCTTGTGCGCGCGCAGGTCGTTGACGAAGCCATGCGTGGCCTGGATGTCGAACAGGCTCGGCTGCAGCGGGATCAGCACGCGGTCGGCGATGCGCACCACCGCCTCAAGCAGCTTGCCGTGCAGGCCCGCCGGCGTGTCGAGCACCACGTGCGTCACGCCCTTGGGCACCTTGAGCGTCGAATCGCCCACCAGGTCCCAGTTCTGGATGCGGGGCGCGGCGTCGGGACGCAGCGCCAGCCACTGGCGCGACGACTGCTGGCGATCGACGTCGCCCAGCATCACGGCATGGCCCTGGCGCGCGTACAGCCCGGCGATGTTGGTGGCCAGCGTGCTCTTGCCAACCCCGCCCTTGGGGTTGGCGACGACGATCACCGGCATGCGTCCCTCCTCGAGTCCAGGCACCCATGCCGGCAGCCACCGGCAGACACGGCGCGATTCAGGCTATGGTAGCGGGCCGGTGCAGCACGCCGGCACCGGACAAACCACGCCCGCCGCACGCCCCGATGTCGGACATCCTGCTGCTGCTCGCCCACCCGGACCTGCAGCAGTCGCGCGTGCATGCGGCACTGCGCGCGGCGCTGCAACCCGAGAGCACGCGTGCCGGCGCACGCTGGCAGTTGCGCGACCTCTACGCGCTGTACCCGGACTACGCGATCGACGTCGCTGCCGAGCAGGCGGCGCTGCAGAGCGCGCGCCTCGTGGTGTGGCTGCACCCGCTGCACTGGTACGGCATGACGCCGCTGCTCAAGCTGTGGGTCGACGAGGTGTTCGCCTACGGCTGGGCCTACGGTCCGGGTGGCGACCGGCTGACCGGCAAGGACCTGTGGCTGGTGGTCTCCACCGGCGGCATCGACGCCTCGTATCGACCCGACGGCCACAACCGCTTCTTCATCGATGCCTTCTGGCCGCCGTACGCGCAGACCGCGCAGCTCGCCGGCATGCGCTTCCTGCCGCCGATGGTGCTGCACGGCGCCCACCGCGCGCCGCGCGCGGAGATCGACGCCCACGTCGCGGTGTTGGTGGAGCGACTGCGCAGCTGGCCCGACTGGCCCGAGATCGCCGACCTGATGCCGTGCATCCAGGGCAGTGCACCCGAGGGCGAGCGCCCTCAGCCTGTCGATGCGGGCGAGCGCCCGCCGGCAGAAGGCCGCTGACCCGATGTCGCACTGGCTGACGCTGACCCTGGTGTACCTGGCGGCCGCGGTGATCGCGGTGCCGCTGGCGCGCTACGCCGGCCTCGGCTCGATCATCGGCTACCTGGTCGCCGGCATCGCGATCGGGCCGTTCGGCCTCAAGCTGGTGAGCGACCCGCAGTCGATGCTGCACTTCGCCGAGTTCGGCGTCGTGCTGATGCTGTTCCTGGTCGGCCTCGAGCTCGAGCCGCGCCGGCTGTGGGCGATGCGGCGGCCGATCTTCGGCTGGGGCTCGCTGCAGCTGGTCGGATCGGCGGCGCTGATGTTCGGCGCCGCCGTCGCGTGCGGCATCGGCTGGCGGCTCGCGGTGGTGGGCAGCCTCGGCCTGGCGATGTCGTCCACCGCGATCGGCCTGGCGGTGCTGAACGAGCGCAACCTCACCAGCACCACCGCCGGCCAGGGCGTGCTCTCGGTCGCGCTGCTGCAGGACATCGCGGCGATTCCGATCCTGGCGCTGGTGCCGCTGCTCGGCGGCGGCGCGCACGACGGCAGCGCGGTCGACACCTGGGTCGAGGCCGCGCGCGCGCTCGGCGTGATCGCCGCCATCGTGTTCGGCGGCCGGCTGTTGTTGCGGCCGATGTTGCGCTGGATCGCGCGCAGCGAGACGCCGGAGATCTTCACCGCCGCGGCGCTGCTGCTGGTGGTGGCCATCGCCACGCTGATGCAGTCGGTGGGCCTGTCGATGGCGCTCGGCGCCTTTCTCGCCGGCGTGCTGCTCGCCGAGAGCGAGTACCGGCGCGAGCTCGAGACGGACCTCGAGCCGTTCAAGGGGCTGCTGCTCGGCCTGTTCTTCATCGCGGTGGGCATGGGCATCGACTTCCACGTGGTGATGCAGCACCCGGGGCTGATCGTCGGCCTGGTCGCCGCCTTCCTGGCGCTGAAAGCCCTGGTGCTGTGGGGCATGACGCGCGCGATGCCGATCCCGCTGGCCGAACGCTCGGTGTTCGTGGTCCTGCTCACGCAGGGCGGCGAGTTCGGGTTCGTCGTCTTCCAGGCGGCCACACAGGGCCGCGTGATCGAGCCCGAGACCGCATCGCTGCTGGTGGCGGTGGTGGCGCTGTCGATGCTGCTGACGCCGTTGCTGCTGCTGGCCAGCGACCGCTGGTGGGCCGCGCACCTGCAGTCGCACAAGGTCGAGCCGACGGCCCACCGCCTCGAGGCACCGCAGACTGCGCCGGTGATCATCGCCGGCTTCGGCCGCTACGGGCAGATCGTCGGCCGCCTGCTGTTCGGCAACGGCCTCAGCGCCACCGTGCTCGAGCACGACGCCGACCAGGTGGAAACAACGCGTCGCTTCGGCTGGCAGACCTACTACGGCGACGCCACGCGGCTCGATCTGCTGCGCGTGGCCGGTGCGGCGCAGGCCAAGGTGCTGGTGGTGGCGATCGACGACGTCGAGCAGAACCTGGCATTGGTGGACCTGGCGCGCGAACACTTTCCGCAGCTGGCGATCGTGGCGCGTGCCCGCAACGCGCGCCACTGGACCCAGCTGTACCAACGCGGCGTGCAGCACATCGAGCGCGAGACGCTCGACGCCGCCTTGATGAGCGGGCGCAGCGTGCTCGAGCTGCTGGGCTTCGAGCCGCACCGCGCGCGCACGCTGGCGCAGCGCTTCCGCCGCCACAGCATCGAGCAGCTGGTGGCGATGGCGCCGCACATGGGCGACGAGCAGCGCCTGATCTCGCTGAGCAAAGCCGGTCGCGAGCAGCTCGAGGAGGTGCTGGCGCAGGAGCGCGCGCTGGCCGAGCGCACGCGCGGACGCGGCGACGACGCGGCGACTTAGTTTCGGGGCCAGGGTCGGACGTCAGCGGCAGGGGGCAGCGACAACGGATCCCCCCGGCGCATCGCCTCGTGCGCCGCGGCGACAATCGTGGTGCCGTGTTCCAGCCCAACCAGCACGACGTCCGCCGCTTCTTCTGCGGTGCCTGGCGCAAGCAGCGCGACGGTGCGCCGCTGAGCGCGCTGGAGACGCTGGCCGCGCTGTGGACCTCCGAGCATCCGGAGTACCACGGCGATCTCAACGACGAGGACGCCGCCCTCGCAGCCGACTACCCGATCGACGCCGGGCGCACCAACCCGTTCCTGCACCTGTCGATGCACCTGTCGATCAGCGAGCAGTGCTCGATCGACCAGCCCGCGGGCATCCGCGCCGCGGTGGAGGCGCTGGCCGCGCGACTGGGCTCGCTGCACGACGCGCACCACGAGGCGATGGAATGCCTCGGCGAGATGATCTGGCAGTCGCAGCGCAGCGGCCTGCCGCCCGACGGCCACCAGTACCTCGACTGCGTGCGCCGCCGGGCCACGCGCGACTGAGGCGCGCGTCCCAGGCGGGGTTCAGCGCGGCATACACCTCCTGGTATCGGCCGTCGCGCTCGGCCCGGCGGCGCGGCAGGTCGCGTTCGAGCTGCAGTTCGCCGCGCGGATGCTCGCCGGCTTCCAGCAATCGCATGACTTGCGCGATCC
>DATJYZ010000236.1:0-4681 GCA_035499355.1 Burkholderiaceae bacterium
TTGCCGACCCAGATCCAGGGACCGCAGTCCTGAATCCCGGCTTCACGAAAAAGATCGCGCTCACCGGTGCTGGTGGTCAGCTCGGATCGGTGCTGCGAGCAGCGTTGGTCGCCCGAGGTATCCCGTTGCGCTCGGCCGGCGGCTACACGCCCCTGACGCCGCTGGTCGAGGGCGAAGACGTGATGCACGGCGATCTGCGGGAAAGGGCGACGGTCGATCGCCTGCTGGACGGCGTGGATCTGCTGATCCACTTCGCAGGAACGAGCGTCGAACGGCCGCTTCCGGAGATCGTCGAGAACAACCTGCGCGCCCTGGTCGAAGTCTACGAAGGTGCGCGTCGACACCGTGTTCGTCGCGTGGTGTTTGCCAGCTCCAACCATGCGATCGGGATGTACCCGGTCACCGACCACCTGTGCCTGGATTGCGCGCCGCGTCCGGACGGCTTCTACGGGCTGAGCAAGGTGTGGGGCGAGGCCTTGGCGCGGATGTACTGGGACAAGCACGGCGTCGAAAGCATCTGCGTTCGCATAGGCAGCTGCGTGGAGAGACCTACCGAGCCGCGGCATCTGAGCACCTGGTTCGGCCATGCCGACCTGCTGCACTTCGTCGACCGCTGCATCGAGGCACCCGAGGTGGGCTTCCTGGTCGTCTGGGGCGTGTCTGCCAACACGCGCAGCTGGTGGGACAACCGCGGCGCCGAACGCCTGGGCTACCGCCCGACGCAGAACGCCGAGGCCTACGCCGAGCAAGTGCTCGCAGGGCCCAATCCGCTCGACACCGTGGGTCGGCGCTACCAGGGCGGCAGCTTCGTCAGCCAGAACTACACCCGCAACGACGTGGTCGCTGACGACGCCGCTTCGCTCACCCAAGACATCTATTGAAAGACGACTCCATGAAGATCAAAGGAATCCGCTGGTGGATGGTCAGCCTGGTCACTGCCGGCCTGATCGTCAACTACCTCGCGCGCAACACGCTGTCGGTCGCCGCGCCGACGCTCATGAAGGACCTGAACATCAGCACCGAGCAGTACGCGCACGTCGTGGTGGCGTGGCAGCTCTGCTATGCGTTCATGCAGCCGGTGGCCGGTTACCTGCTCGACGCCATCGGCACCAAGGTCGGCTTCGCGGCCTTCGCGTTGGCATGGTCGCTGGCTTGCGCTGCGGCGGCATGGGCCACCGGATGGCAGAGCCTGGCCTACTTTCGTGGCCTGCTCGGCCTCACGGAAGCCGCGGGCATCCCGGCGGGGGTCAAGGCAACGACCGAGTGGTTCCCGGCCAAGGAGCGCTCGGTAGCGATCGGCTGGTTCAACATCGGCTCGTCGGTCGGGGCGGTGCTGGCACCGCCCCTGGTCGTCTGGGCGTTGCTGCACGGGCAGTGGCAATGGGCTTTCCTGATCGTCGGCGCCTTGGGCATCGCGTGGAGCGTGCTGTGGATGCTGGTCTATCGGCACCCGCGGGATCAGAAGCTTCTGTCCGACAGCGAGCGCGAATACATCGTCGCCGGACAGGAGACGAAGTACAGCGCCGCCGGCGCCGCCAAGCGCCGCTGGACCGAGATGATCCGCAGCCGCGACTTCTGGGCCATCGGAATCCCGCGCATCCTTTCCGAGCCGGCCTGGCAGACCTTCAACGCGTGGATTCCGCTCTACATGATGACCGAGCGCCACATGAACCTGAAGGAGGTCGCACTGTTCGCCTGGATGCCGTTCCTCGCTGCCGACATCGGCTGCGTGCTCGGCGGCTATCTCAGCCCGATCTTCCACAAGCATCTCAAGGTCTCGCTGTTCACCTCGCGCAAGCTGGTCTTCGTCGTGGGTGCCTTGTGCATGATCGGGCCCGCCTGCGTCGGCCTCGTGGCCAGCCCCTATGCGGCCATCGCGCTGCTGTGCGTTGGCGGCTTCGCCCACCAGACGCTGTCGGGCGCGCTCTACTCCATCACGTCCGACGTGTTCGGCAAGAACGAGGTCGCTACCGCCACGGGCATGGGCGGCATGGCGGGATACCTGGGGGCGGCGGCGTTCACGGCACTGTTCGGCGTGCTCGTTACCCAAGTCGGCTACAGCCCCCTGTTCGTGGTGCTCGCGGTCTTCGACATCGTCGCTGCCGTTGTCGTCTGCCTGCTGGCCAGAAACGCCGATCGGGCTCCCGAGGTGCGCTGGACGCCGGCGATCGCATCCGCCAGATGAGCAAGCGAATGCCCATGGTCTCGGCCTCGCGCCCGTACGGGGCGAACGTGTCGGGGCACACACAGCGCCGCACCGGCAGGTGGTGGAGGGCTTCCCGCCCATTGGCAACACGGCCGACGGACGCGCGTACGAGGGAAAGCGGGGACAAACGATGGAACGCCATCGGCCACTCTCCGGGAGCTACGCTGGGCTGCGCCAAGACGGCGTGTCGAGTGCGACTCATGTCCGCACGCGGCTTTTGGCGATCCCCGCCGATCGGGGCAACGCCAACGTCCGAAGCTGCCTAGTAGCGCGTGGCAGGGAGCTAGTTCTTGGTGGGGCCGTCCGGGTTGATCGTCACGCCGCGCTTGCGTAACCCTTCGACGATGACGCCGGCGTTGGAGTTGCCCTGGAGGGCGAGCTTCGCGGTCTGGCTGGCCACGGCGTCGAGCGAGCTGCGCACCTTGGTCGCCGTCTCGACCGTTGCCACCTGCGAGGCATGCAGGGCGCGGAGCTGCTGGCGCTCGGCCACGAGCTGCCAGGTCTGGAAGCCGAGCCAGACGACGAGGGCCAGGGACACCAGGAGCGACGGCAGGAACAGCGAGCGGCCGGAGGCGTCGCGGCCGGGAGGGTCGCCGATCACTTCTTCCCCCCCGGGGCCGCGGGCGCCGGCGCCGGCGCGTTGGGCGTGACGCTGATGCCCTGGCTCGCGAGCATCTGCAGGATCTGGCTGTCCCCGTTCTTCAGCGCGAGCTCGGCGAGGGCCTTCACGATCTCGCGATAGAGCGTCTCGAGCTGCACGGTCTGCTGGATGAACTGCTGGCGCGCCGCCACGTCGGCCTGCGAGCTGCGGTTGGTGAGGAACAACCCGCCGTTGAGCAGGACGAGCAGGAGCGCGACGGCCCCGATGGTGGTGAGCAGACGGTGCTGCCAGAGCGTCAGCATGCGATCAGGGCCTTTCCGCTCATGGAGGCGCGGCCCGCCGCGCGGCGGCGAACGCCGGCTGCAGCGAGCAGTCCGCCCATCATAAGCAGCCACGTCCCGGGCTCGGGCACCGCGCCCACCTGGACGACGTTGCCGCGCAGCACCAGCTCCACGTCGTCCAGCGCGCCATCGAAGCCGCTGGCGTTGCTGCCGGCGCTGTGCAGGACGATGGTGTCCTGGAAGGTGCCGAGATTCGCGCTGTCGAGCGTGACGAGGAAGCCCTGGACGCTGTCTCCCGCGGCGAGCCCGTTGAACGGATCGAAGCCCGCCAGCAGGAACTCGGAACCGACGCCCGTGACGTCGAACGATCCGCGCAGGGCATCGGCAGGGGCCGCAGCCGCGTTCAGCACGTCCAGACCGCCGGCCTCGTCGGGCGCGCCCTGCAAGATGCTGCCGAAGTCGAGGGTCCAGACATTGCCGTTGTGCGTGAGCACCGGCGAGCCGGAGGCCTTGGCGAAGGCGGCCTGCGCGAAGTTGTTCACCTGGCCCTTCAGCGCGATGGTGCTCGAGCCGAGGTCGAGGTCGGCGAGCTCCGCGTCGTGGCTCGAGAAGCTCACCGTGGCGCTGCCGTTGAACACCCCGGCGTCGGTCGTGTGCAGGCCGATCAGCATGCTGTCCGGGCTCGTCTGCTGCGCTGCCAGCCCGGCGAAGCCGCCGCTGGCCGTGAAGGGCGCCGGCGCAGCTCCGATCGAGCCGTTGAGCACGTCGTTGGGTGCTGCGATGGCCGCCGAGTTCGTCACCGAGACGCCGCGCAGCGTCACCGTGTCGCCGCGGTGGACGATGCCGAAGTCGACGGTGGGCGTGTTCACGGTGGCGACCGCTGGCGTGTAGACGCGGCCGGTCAGCGCGACCGACTGGCTGCCGACGCTGGCATCGGGGGCGCCCGTGGTGCCGGCACCGCTCGACACGAACGCCACGCCGATCGAGCCCGAGAAGCTGCCCGCGGTGCCGGTGGAGAGGCCCACGCCGAGTGCGCTGCTGCTGGCACCAGCGGCCAGTCCCACGATGCTGCCCGAGCCCGTGAAGCCGGCAGGTGCGGCGCCGAGGCTTGCGTTCAGGCGTTCCGTGAACGCATCGGGCGAGCTGTTGGTGACCGAGATGCTCGCGGTCGGCGATGCCGCGCCGACGCGCGTCGCGAGGTCGATGCTCGTCGTGTTCAGCTGCGGATTGGCGAGGCGGTAGACGTTGCCGGACACGTTCACCGTCTGCGAGGGCAGCGGCGTGATGCCCAGGCCGCTCGTGCCGAGGCCGTCGGAGGCGAGCGTGATCGTCGCGGTACCGACCTTGGCGCCCGCGGTGGACGTGTCGATGCCGACGTGCAGGCTGGTGCTGTCGGTGGCCTGCGGGGCGAGCAGCGTGAAGGAGCCGCCCGTGGTGATGCCCGCGGTGGCGCCGCCCATGCTGGCGTCGAGCTTCTCGGAGAAGCCGTCGTTGGCGGCCTGGTTGGAGAGGGTCAGGTTCTGGTTCGTGGCGGTGCCGACGCGCACGTTGCCGAAGTTCACCGGCTCGGGCGTGTGCGCACTGGGCTCGGCG
>DATJYZ010000237.1:0-13120 GCA_035499355.1 Burkholderiaceae bacterium
CCAGCTTGGTGTCCAGCGTTTGCGGCGACGCCACGCCGATGCCCATCGGTCCGCTCTGCGCACTGCGGTACGACTCCGCGAGCTGCCAGTTGGCCAGCGTCGGCGCCAGCCGGGTTCCGGAAGCGACCCGAACGTCGCCGAAGGCATTGACGGTGATGTTGCCGAAGCCGCCCGCGGAGAAGAACTCCGGCGTCAGCGTCATGCCCTCCGCGCCCGCCACCGCGGCGTTGGCGATGGTCAGCCCGGGTGTACCCAGAGTCAGAGAACCGCCGACATCGAAGTCATAGCCGCGCAGCCTCATGCCGGCGATCGCGAGGCTTGCCGGCATGTTCGGATTGGTACCGATGCTCAGGTCGATCGCACCCGCCTTGCCGGTGGACAACGCGCCGTTGCCGGCGAGCCAGGCGCCCGCCGATGCATCGATGGTGGCCCCGGGCCGCGCGATCACCGAGTGCCCGGCCGCGACGCGCACCGAGCCTCCATCGAGCTGCACGTCTGCGGCCCGCGCCCCACCGGCGAGCGCGGTGTCGTTGGTCCACCGACCTGCAACATCGAGGCGGGTGGTCTCCGACAGTTGGATGTCGCCCTCCTTCGGCTGATCCGACGAGGCGACTGCCGTCACGAGCGAGATGTGCCCGCCCGCAGCGGCGAAGACACCGTTGAGGTCGATGGTGCGTGACTCGATGTCCAGCGAACCACCGATGCCCAGGTCGATGGCACCGAGTTCGCGCTGGAGGACGTGGCCGGCGCGCAAACTGAGGGCGCCGAAGCCGCCACGCGACACGGCGTCGAGCGAGAGATCGACGCTGCCCGACAGTGCAGGCAGCGGTCCCTGCAGCGGATCCCGCAGCAGCGCGGGATCGACGGCAACGCTGCCGCCGGCCGGTCGCAGTGCGATCGTGTCGAGGTAGTACAGCGACCCCTCGCGCGCACCGATCGTCAGCGTGGCAGGTGCCGCGCGCGCGCTGCGTCCATCGCGCTGGCGTTCGCCCTGGGTGACCTGACCGCTGAGCGCTCCGGCGAGCAGCAGATCGTGGCCGTTGAGCAGCAGCGAGCCACCGTCCGCGCCTTCGGTGTAGGCCGGGACGATCGCCTGCTGCTGAGTCGACAGTACGGCGTCGACCTGATCGCCGGCACGGGCCGCCCGGAAGGTGACGATGCCCCCGTTCTGCGACAGCAACGTGTTCTTGAGCGTCGTCTGCGAGTAGTTGACCGAACCGCCCGAGACGTCGAGCGATGCGCCGTCGCCGATGACCACCGAACCGTCGGCCTCGATGCGGATGTCGCCACCGGTGGTCGAACGCTCGCTCGCCGTGCGCGCGACCGCCGCGCTGGAGCCCGTCACGTCGGCCACAGAGATCTTCGACGCGTCGCGCGCATCGAAGAAGACCTGGCTGCGATACAGCGGCCCCGAGCGTTGCACCGGGGAGTCGGCCAGTTCGATGCGGAACAGGCGTTGCGCACCCTGGTTGCGTGCTCCGTCGACCTTGACGTTCTGCAGACCGGCAGCGCTGATGGTCGCGCCCGGTGCGACCACGACCCGGCTGTCGTCGGGCACCCCGGCGCCGGGCTGCCCGGCGTAGAAGATCGGATTGCGGTCGGCATTCTGCGATGCCAGCAGCTCGATCTTGCCGCCCGGCGCGATGATCGAGGCGCCTCGCTCGACGCTGATCGCAGCACCTTCGGCACGAATCAACGAGGGATTGAAGACCTCGGCGTCGAGCTGCGTCGCGCCGCCGGCATCCGGACGTACCGCGGTCACGCTGTCCTGACCGAACTGGACCGTGCCCAGCGTCGCGCCCACCCGGCCCACCGATCCCGGCTCGATCACCAGCCCGCGATTGGCAGCGTCCGGCTCGGCGACGAGCGCGGTGGTCGACGCCATGGCCTGCAGATAGATCGCGCCGTTCGCACCCTTGACCGCGGTCGTCGCGTTGATCTGCCCGTTCTGACGCACCGTGAGCCCCACCAGGTTCACGCTGCCGCTGTCGGCGCGGATTTCGTTGATGCGCTTGACCAGGCCCGCGGTCTGATCGGGCGTCGAGTCCGCCACCGTCGCACCGTTGACGGTCTTGTAGCTCCCGGTGGCGGCGTTCTCGACGATGCCAAGCGTGGTGTCGTTGCTGCCGTCGGCCGCTTTGATCGGATCGACCGCGACGATCAAGCCGCGCTGCTTGGAATCCGACGAACTCATCAGGTAGACCTTGTCGCCCGCCGCGAGCACGGTCTGCCCGCTCGGCGTCTCGATGCGCCCCTGGTTGAGCACTTTCGGGGCGATCAGCAGGACGTCGCCGCCGGCGGCGGCGCGGATCTCGGCGCCCGCATCGACGGCCACCACGGCGTCGCGACTGGTCGGCGTGTAATCGGTGCCCGCGCTGCTGAACACCACACTGCCGTCCTTGACGTTGCGCAAGCCCTTCTCGAACACGTCGTCGGCGATGCCCAGCGCGCTGGCCACGAACTTGCCGGTGTCGACACGCGCACCGCGACCGAAGTAGACCCCATTGGCATTGAGCAGGATCACCTCGCGGTCGGCGGTCAGCGAGCCCAGGATGACCGACGGGTCGAGGCTCCAGATGCGATTGAGTGCCGACACGTATTTCGTCGGATCCCTGTCCTGCTTGAAGTGCACGCTGTAGCCGGCGCCGATGTCGAAGCTGTCCCAGTTGAGGATCACGCGGTCCACGTTGCCCTGGTCGAGCGTCGCGTTCTTGCCGTCGACCGACCAGGTGATCTGGGAGGCCTTCTTCGGGTCCGCGACGAACGACTTGTCGGTGCGCACCTTGAAACTGCCATCGGCCTGGCGCACGGGCGTCGTGCCATAGGGCTGAGGCAGGTTGAAGGCTGGCGCGTTCTTGTTCGGCGCGAACACCATCTGCGGGCGCGACTGTGGCCACACCGAGCTCGCGGCCAGCGCCAGCACCGCCGCCACGACCGGCGCGCGGCAGCGCCCGCCGCGAGGCGATTTGCCGGCGAGCGTGACGGCCTCGGACACCGCCACGCGCATGCCGCGCCGCGCGTCGAAGACAAGACTGTAGGTGTTGCGGTTCATGGTGGTGGCAGGCCGATCCGGTCGGCAGGCAGGCCCGAGCCTCGCAAGCGGCCATGACAGTCGTGTGATCGGCGCTAGAACGTTTGGCGGATGCCCAGCTCCCAGCGCGTGTCGCGCGCGTTGGTGACCGGTTGCAGCGCGCCGGCGCTGTCCAGCTGCTGCGTGTCGAACAGCGCGCGCGCCCAATCGAAGCGCACCTGCAGGCCAATGGCGGTGTCCACGCGCAGGCCCAGGCCGATGCCACCCATCTGGATGATCGACAGCTCGCCCGGCAGCGGCGAGATCCGCTTGAGCATCGCGCGATCGAAGAACGTCAGTGCCCGCAGCCCGGCGCCCGCCCCGACCCCGAAGCGCGGCGTGCTGAGCTCGACGCGCAACCCGAGCATGTCATCGCCCGACTGCTCGCTCTCGAAGTAGCCGCGCACCGTGTCGATGCCACCTTGCACGCTCTGCTCCGACGGGACCAGTGGATCCAGTGTCAATTGCGCCTGGCCACGCACGAACAGCGACCAGTCCTTGAACAGTGGCTCGCGGTGCGAGGCCGCGAGGGTCAGCACCTGGAATCCCGGCTTGGCACCGCTGCGCTTGCACTCGAACTGATCGACCTGGTGGCCGTTGCAGTCCACTTCGCGCCGTGACAGCGCGGCGATCGAGAAATTGAGACCTGCGTCGAAGGTGGTCTGCCGGCCCGTTGCGGCGTCGACGCCGATCAGCTCGTACTGCACGCTGAACGAGGGATAGCGTATCGGCGGCGACTCGACGGTGAAGCCCGCGACCGCATCGTTGCGGTCCTGCAGGTCGCTGTACTTGAAGCCCCACGTCAACGCGTGCTGCATGCCCGGTGGGCCGATGAGGGCATCGCGCCAGCGCAGACCCCAAGTCGTGCCGCGGGCCACCGTGGCGCCGCCGAGCGAGGTCGGCGTGTTGCTGTCGGACTTGGTCCACAGCACGTACAACTGATCGTCTGGCCCGCCGAACGGCGCGTGGTAGGTCAACGACAGGATGTTGGCCTGTTCCGGGTCGCGCGGCGACACGAACCAATACGCGCCGAGCGAGTGCTGGCGCTGGAACAGGTTGTCGTACGACAGACTGGCCTCGAAGCGCCCGCGCTCGGTGTTCACCGATTGCTTGCTGTTGAGTTCGGCGAACGCGCTCAGCGGCAGGCTGTCCTGCACCTTGAGCTCGACGTTCATCGTGCCCGGAACGTCGCCTGCGGCGATCAACGGTGTGACCTCGCGATTCGGTGTCTGGCGAGCCAGCCGTGCGAGCTCGTCTTGCATGTCGTTGAAGTTCGGCACGCTGTCCGGGGCCAGACTCGGCACCTCGGCCGCAACCGCACTGGGCAGGTGGTAGCGCGCGCCGGTGACCCGCAGGCGGTCCACCTTGGCCTCGACCACGACGAGCCGGAGTTCGCCGCGTTCGCCGACGCGCTGAGGCGGAATGTCGACCGTCACCGACAGGAATCCGGCATCCTGGTACGCCTTCTCCAGCGCCTTGCGTGCGCCTTCGGCGTCGGCCACCGAACGACCTGGCCCGAGAAACGGATAGACGGCCTTCTCGATCGCCAGCGGCTCGAGCACCGTGTTGCCGACGACGACGAACTCGAGGATGTCGAAGCGCAGCGCCGCCGCAGCCTCCTCCGTCGTGGGTTGCGCCTGCGAGAGCGAGGCCAGCGGACTCAGGAGCGTCAGCAAGGCGCCCGCCAGGACGGCGCGCTGCAACTCGCACCTCACGCGAGTCCCTCCGGGTGTCCCCCGGCATTGCGCATCGTCACTCCCTTCGCGACAAGGGGCCGTCCGTGGGACACGGACGGCCCGGGTTGTGCATCGCGGCCATCGCCATGCGACGGCCGTTGTCGCGTGTCAGACTCAGTTCGACGACGGGTTCTGGCAGGCGTTGCCCGACTTGGTGTACAGGGTCTCGCCGCTAGCGAAGAGGCCCTTGGTGTTGCCCGCAGGCACGGCAGCAAAGCCACCCACCACCTGGGTCCAGAACGTCGAAACGCCCGCGAAGCCGCTCTGCGCGACCTTGCTCTGGAACCAGTAGTCGTAGCGCCCGTCCAGCGCGGTCGCCGTGTTGGTGGTCACGAGGTCGGGCTGGGCGTTCTCGGCCATCTGCATGCCGCCGACCCGCAGCCACTTCCAGCTCTGACTGGCTTGGTTGTTCTCACCCGACATGATGCCGATCGAGTAGCCGGCCGCATTGAGCGCCGTGCGCACGCCGCCCGTGGTCGGCAGCCCGAACACGGTGATGGCGCCATGGTTGCCGAGCGACCCATCGCCTTGCCCAACGACCGGCAGCGGGGCACTGCCACAGACGATCCCCAGGAAGTAGTTCTGCGCGGAAGCCTGCGTGCCCGAGGTGTCGACCCGGCGCAGGTAGTTCAGGTTGGTCCCGGCGGCGATCGAGGGCGCAAGGAAGTTGGCGCCGTTCGAGTATGCGGCGTTGAAGTCGTTGTTGAACATGATGGTCGCCATCTGCGCCTTGCCAACGACCGGCACGCATTCCGGCTTGGCGGTGTCAGTCACCGCGCAGGTGCTGGGCAACTTGCCCGCAGCCTTCTGGTCGTTGAACATGGCCGTGTACAGGTCGTTCGAGACGGCAACGCCGAAGGCCTGCGCAAAGCCCGCATCGGTCAGCGCCGCCGGTCCGGCCAGGCCCTGGCGTACCGAGAACGGGAACGCGCCCGGCTCGACGTCCATCAGTCCCCCGACAATGACCGATCCCGCCGGCGGAGCCGCCGTGGTCCCGACGAGCCCGCCACCGGCCGTGCTGGGGCTGACGTAGAGGTCCGCCACCGGGCAGCTGGTGCCAGCGGGGAAGCCGTTCAACAGACAGATGGCGGTGAACGATCCGCCGTTCACGTTCAGCCGCAGCTCCGCGAAGCCGGTGTTCTTGAAGTTGACCGGAGTCGAGGTACCGTACGAAGTCCCAACCACCCCCGCGGTGGCGCAGGTGTAGGTCGAGATGTTCGAGCTGCCGTCAGTGAACTCCGTCAACACGCCGGCGTTGTCGTTGCACAGCTTGTTGAGCACAATCTTCAGGTTGTTCTTCGACGCCGACGCACCCGAGCTGATGGCGATCTGGCCCGGTGCCGGGGCTGCGAACGCGCTCGCAACGCCGAGCGCTGCCAGCGCGGCGATGAGTCTTGGAAACTTCATGTGGATCTCCGTTCAATGGTTGTCCCCACCCCCGGTGCTGCACCGAGGGTGATGTCGTGGATCGGTGCGGAAGGGCCGGCCTCAGCCCTTGCGGCGGCGACCGACGAAGCCGAGCGCGCCCAGGCCCGCCAGCGCGAGCGACAGCGTGCCGGGCTCAGGCACCGGTACGATGTAGGTCAAGGTGTCGGTGGTGCCGTCGAACGTGAACTGCCCCAGGGTCATGACGTTGGGCGTGGCTGCCTGGTGCAACCAGGTCAGCGTGGAGGTCGCACCCACCGCGTTGAGGTAGCTGCCGCCTTGCAGTTGACCGCCAAAGCTCTCTTTGTTGATCTGGCCCAGGAATGCGCCGCCGGACGTTGCCGTGTTGGCGCCGGTGGTGCCCGCCACCTGGCTGCCCAGCCCGTTGCTCTGGATCAGCATGTTGTTGAGGTTGGCCGCACCCGTGGCCACGTTGGCCGCGGTGATGCCAGACAACGCCGCGGTCGGCGTCAGCAGCAGGTTCTGATTCGAGATCAGATTGCTCGCCGACGCCGTCGTGCCCGTGGCGGTGTCACCCGCGATGACGCCCCACAACATGGAATCGCCCGCGATGCCGGCGACCAGGCTCTTGAAGCTGCTGTAGGCCGACGACCACGAAAACGTGCCGCTGTCCTGGGTGCCGTTGGTCGTGCGCGTGTTGTTGGCAAAGTCCCAGACCACCGTGGTCCCAGGGGCGGTCAGGGCTCCGGTGGTGAACGCGAACGGGCCGCTCACATAGTCGGCAAACAGATTGCCGAGGTCGATCGACAACGAGACGTTGTAGTTGCCGTCGATCGGATTCGGTGCCGTGTCGGCGGCGACGAACATCAGCGAGCTGTTGCCCGGCGTTGTCGTCGGAGTCAATGCCGCATCGGCGGCGCCCACTGCCATCAAGGCCAGCGCGGCGACGACCAAGTTGGATTTACGTTTCATGCTCTCTCCTACAAGGTTGAGAATTGGTCTCTGGTGAGGCCGCTGTGGAATCTAAGCACCGCGTGTGTCGCCCCAATGCGCATCAGCGGCTTCTGGCTAGTCCTATCAGACAGGTTCTTCGGCAGCATCCGCGGGTCCGTGCAGACACGGTAGTCAGCGGCCGTGACGCGTGCGCACGCGCGGGGCGTCGCGCACATGGTCCGGACGGATCAGCCCCTTGTGATCACCGGCGGCGCTTGCGCGTCAACGACCACTCAGTGACGGATCCACGCCGGCTGCCAGCAGGCGACTCATCGCTCGCTGACGACCCTGCTGCGCAGCGACGTCGAGCGCGGTGTCGCCGCTGCGATTGCGTGACCACGGGTCGAGGCCACTGCCGAGCAGTTCGTCGATCACGTCGACCTGATCGGTCATGCTGGCCAGATGCAGTGGCCCCTGTCCAGTGGCACCCCAGCGCCTCGGTGATGCGCCGCCACGCAGCAGGATGCGCACCGTCGAGCGGTGGCCGAAGAAGGCCGCGGCGCCGAGTGGCGTGAAGCCGTCCGCCGCGGTGCGGTCGGGGTCTGCGCCGAATTCGAGCAACGCGCGCACGACATCGTCACGCCCTTCGCTCGCGGCCAGTTCGAGCACGTAGTAGCCTGATTCATCCTGTGCGCCGGCGTAGGCGCGACCCTTCTTGACAGCGTCGATGACTTCGCTCCAGCGACCCATCCGCGCCGCATCGAGCAGCGCACGCTCCGCATCACCGAGCCGCGGCGGCCCGAACGAATCCACACCACGCCGCAACCGCTCCCATTCGAGCGGTTCGACCGCACGGCCGCGCAACGGCAGTGACGGCGACGGTCGCACGAATCCCAGCAGCTCCTGGGACGTGTCCTGGGCGCGCAGCGTGATCGGGGCCAGCAGGCCCGTCGCGATGGCGAGCGCGTCGCGCCGCTTCATGGGGCCATCCGCGACGGATTGACGCGCTCGCCGACCAGCTTGTCGCGATAGTCCTGCACCAGATTCTCGAGCTGCACGCGCCCCAGTTGCAGCACCGACTCCTGCTGCGCCAGCGATTCGCCGATCGCCTTGTCGCGGTAGCGGTCGAGCAGCTGCTGTCCGAGGCGATACAGCGCGACGTTGTGATCGATGCACTGGTTCAGGCGTTCGTTCTGCTGTTGCTGGCGAGTCTCCAGCGCAATGAGCACGCCATCGCGGTTGGCCGCCGCCGTCCGCAGCTGGGTGAGCTCGCCCTCCTGCTGCTCGAGTCGGGTCCGAGCCTGAGCCAGCTGCGTTCGTTGAGCCTCCAGCAATCCATTGGCCTGCTGCAAGCTCTGGTGCAACGCGTCGCGCTCGCTCTGCGCCGCGGCGAGCTCGCCCTGAACGGTCGCGACGCGACGCGCGCTGGCTTTCAGGGTGGTCGCGCTGGACTCGGCTGTCTTCAGGCGGGCCTCGAGCTCGCCGCGCTGCCGAGCCGCCTGCTGCGCCGCCTGCGTCGCGGCTTCATTTTCCTGCTGCAGCTGCAGCACCTGCTGGCGCAGACGCCGGATCAGCTCCTGCTCGCGGCTGGCGGTACCCGTGCTCTGTGCCAGCGCCGGTGCGCACAACGCCACGGCCAAACCGGCGAGCGCGAGCGCACACCGAACCCGCTCAGAACCGCGCATTGAGATCCACCTGCAGCAGGTCGACGCCGAAGCGGTCCTTGACGCTCGGCCGCACGGTCGGAGAATCGATCGTGTTGCCGGCCTGGTAGCGCACCCCCAGGGTCGCCTGACGGTCGATCGCATAGGTCAGGCTGAACAGATAGCCCTTGATGTTGGTGCCGCCCAGGCCCATCTCGCTGTCGGTGAAGGCATCGAGCACGGCGTCCGAGCCCACCCGGCGCCAGGTCAGCGCCGCCTGCCAATTGCCCCGGAAGTTGAGATCGGCCGATCCGATCACGGCCCGCAACTGTCCACCGGTGCTGCTGCCGTCGGTGATCGTGAAGCCGGTGCGCTGCGCGATCTCCGCGCGATCGAACTTGATGTTCTTCACGTACTCGCCCGACAGACGCATGATCACCGGCGCGAAGGCCCCGAACTCGGCCGCCGCCGTCAGGGTCTGTGGCCACATCCGTGACGCCAGCCCCCAGAGCGCCTTGTCGGGGGTCAGGCCGGCGGCGATCTCGAGCGGGTTGTTGGTCAGGAACAGCGTATTGCCGCGCTGACGCAGTCCGGCCCCGTACTCGAACTGACCGTAGCTCGGGCCCGGTCCGGTGACAGGGTCGTAGTCACCGTCGACCTGTCCCGCAAGGTTCTTGTAGGCGTACTGGGCGAAGCCGAACTTGACGCGCGTGGTGGGCGAGACCTCCCATTGCAGCCCCGCCTGCGCACCATAGAGCGCGCGCTTGGGGCGCGGCGGCGAGTCTTCGCGGATCGGAAAGTAGCCCAGCGTCAGGAACGGGTCGAGCGTGCGCCACGGACGCGCCGGCAGCTTGAACGTGCCGGCGATGCCCTCGAAGTTCAGGTTCTCGCTCCAGACCATGTCGGTGTTGAACCACGGATTCGGGATGCGCCCGGCCTGCAGCGTGACCCACTCCGCCGGGTCGAGTCGAATGAAGGCACGGTCCACCAGCAGCTGGTACTTGTTGAAGTTCTGGCCCAGCGACTGGTTGGTCGACACGCGGTCGTTGGTGTTGCCCGTGCTCAGGCGCAGCCCCACCGCGACCATGTCGCTGACCTTGGCGTCGACGTTCAGGCGTGCCCGTAGCAGCAGCCGTTCGCGATCCTCAGTGGTGTTGGCGGTCGGCACACCCTGCGCGTTGGCCGCGGCAAAATCGGCAGCCCGCGTGGTGCCGCTGAGCGACGCCGCGACGAACTCCTCCGGCGTCGGGTTGCCATCGGCGAAGTGATCGTGCTGGTAGCGCACGCGGATGTCGCCGTCGATCCGGATGCGGTCGGTCCACTCGGCCGTCGCGTTCGGCACCCCCCAGCGCTCGGCCTTGGCCTGTGCCAGCACCTCTTCCTTGACCTCGGCGCGGATCTGATCCTTCACCACCTGCGGCACGTATGGCACCCTCACCGTCGTGTCGGCATTCGCGGCGGCACCAACACCCGCGGCCGCCCCGGCGGCGACAGCTGCGGCCGGTGCAGCCGGCGTTGCCGCGGCGCGTGCCTGCGCAATCAACTCGTCGGCCTTCTGACGCGTCAGCAGGCCGCGCTCGACCAGCGCTTCGATCAGCGCCAGGGTGGTGCGTCGCAGCGATTCCAGCGACTCGCGCTCATCGGCGCGCGCAGGCGACGTGGCGCTACCCAGTGCCACCGCCAACGCGAGCACGAGCGAAGCGCGGCGGGCGTGCGATGACTTGCATTGCATCATTGTCATCCAATCATTCGGTTAGAGACCTGCAGCCGGATCGGCTGCGGCAACTTGTCGGGTACCGGCTGCGCCACGCCGGGAAAGCGATTCAGTGCCGCGCGCAGCGCCTCGTCGGTCGCGGCGTCGCCCGTGGTGCCGACCAGCTCGGCCCGTTGCAGGGTGCCGTTGGGGTGCAGCCAGACGTTGACGTTGACGCGATAGTCGAGCCGCTTGAGGTCGCGCTCGCGCGCAAGGAACTCGTTGATCGCACGCGTGGTGGCGCTGGCGAACGCGTTGAGAGCCAGACGATTGCCATCCAGGTCCTGCCCCGAACTGCCACCGATCGAGGCACCGCCGATCTTCTGGTCGACGTAGTCTTGCTTGACCTCGCCAGCCTGCAAGCCGCCACCGGACCCGGCGCCCGGTTGTTCGTCGGTCTTCAGCACCTGCGGCTGCGGTGCCTCCTGCGGCTTTGGCGGCGTGATCTGCGGCTGCGGCCTCTCCTCCTTGGGCGGGTCCGGCTTCTTCTCCTCGACCCTCGGTGGTGGCGGCGGGGGCGTGTCGGGCAGCAGCTTGACCATCTGCACCGGCCTGGGCCGCTGTGGCGCCTTGTCGCACCCCACGCTCGACATTGCACCGAGGCACGCGGCAAGCACGGGTGCGAGGCGCCATGCCACACCGCACCGCGCGATCAGAACCCGATGCGCGAGGTGGCGAGGTTCATCCCGACGCGCACCTCGTTGCACAGATCGATCATCGCCACCACGCGCGCGTAGGGCGCTGCGTTGTCGCCCTGGATGATCACCGTGGCCCCTGCATCGCGCGCGCGGATCGCGCCCAGATCGGCACGCAGCTGAGCTTCGCTGCGCTGCACGCCATCGAGGCGCAATCCGTCGGGGTCCACCCGCAGCACGTGGGTCTCGTGCACCTCGGTCGGTGGCTTCGCCGATGGTTTGGGCAGGCTCAGCGGGATGCCCTGCACCGAGGCGGTGGTCATCAGGATGAAGACCACCAGCAGCACGTACGCCAGGTCGAGCATCGGCGTCACGTTGATCGTGTCGTACGGCTTGGCTTCTGTCTGAATATGCATCGCGGTACTCAGCTGGCGGGAGCCCGCTTGGTGACCAGGCCGATCTCGGTGATGTCCAAGCGCTTGACGATGTTCAGCACCTCGACCACGCGCTCGTAGCGCGCCTGCGCATCGCCCTTGAGGACCACCGGCAGGTTGGGATTCGCGGCGCGGTACTGACCGAGCGACACCTTGAGCTGGTCGAGCGTCACCGGATAGGCGTCGAGGTAAAGGCTGCCGTCGGCCGTGATCGTGATGGCTCTGGTTTGTGGTCGGCTGAGGTTGTTCTGTGCCTGTGTTTCGGGCACTCGCACGCGCACCCCTTGCACCGACGCGGTCGTCAGGATGATGAAGGTGACCAGCAGCACATAGGCCAGATCGAGCATCGGTGTGATGTTGATGTCGTCATACGGCTCGTTGTCCTGCTTGGTCCCGGCGGCCATGGCGTCCCTCTTCCGCAGCGATCGTCAGCGTGCGCCGTAGCGTTCGGCGACCCGTGTCGCGAACTCGTCGACGAAGATCTGCATCTCCGACGAGATGTTCTTGATGCGCGAGGCAAGATAGTTGTAGCCAAACAGCGACGGAATCGCGACCGCGAGTCCGGCCACGGTCGCCAACAGGGCGGCCGCGATGCCCGGGGCGATCGCATTGACGTTGACGTCGCCGGCGGCGGCGATCGCCGCGAAGGTGATCATCACGCCGACCACCGTGCCGAGCAGACCGAGGAACGGTCCGCCCGAGATGGCGATGGTCAGCAGCACCATCTGGGCGTTCAGCCTGTGGGTTTCGCGCACCATGTCGGCATCGACCGCTGCCTTGATCGCATCGATCGAGGCGCCGGACAGAGGCGTGTTGCTGCTCTCGACATTGCGCTTGCGCAGCTCGACGATGCCGGCGCTGTACAGACGAAACAGCGACGAGCGCGGCAGCGTGCGCGCGCCCTCGAGCTTGCCGAGATCCTTCTTCATCAAGTCCTGGGTGCCTTCGCGGAAGCGCTTCAGGAAGTCGCGGTTGCCGCGCTCGACGCGGCTGATCAGCAGCGCCTTGGCCACCATCACCCAGGTGGCAACGGCGAACATCGCACCGAGGATCGCGATCACGAACTTGGCGTCGATGGTCAGGTTGTTGACCAGCACAGCGATGTAGCCGCCGTTGCCGCTGGAGTCCTCGGCGTCGACGCTCTGCGTCACACTGGCAATGAGCTTCGCATCGGCACCCTGGGACGCGCGCGCAAACGAGATCCAGTCGGCGCTGCGCGCGACCGAGGCAACTTGCAGTTCGTCGATGACCGCTCTCAAGCCCCCGCCCACGCGCAGCGCAGCGTCGATCGCGGGCACGCCGCCCGCCAGATCTGCCTGCGCGGCCTGCACCCCATTGACGTACAGCGTCGCGCGCGCGGGCGTCACGGCCAGTGCCACGTGCGCCCACGCGCCGACCGGCAACTCGCCACCGACAAGCGACGTCGCAGCCACACGCGCCTGCACCCGCCCAGCCTGCAGCACCATCGACACCGGCCCCCAGCTCAACAGCGGGCCTTCGGCTGGCTCCGGCTTGACCCACAGGCCCAGC
>DATJYZ010000238.1:0-3949 GCA_035499355.1 Burkholderiaceae bacterium
TGCGGATGGGTGGGCAACATTCGCCGAGCCGGCCGCGCCGCAGCCGGAGCTTCACCCGGTCTTCGAAATCACTGACCCGAGGAGCGGGCGGCCTGGCGGAGAGAGTGGGATTCGAACCCACGTCACGGGAGAACCCGTGAACCGGATTTCGAGTCCGGCGCATTCGACCACTCTGCCATCTCTCCGCGTCTTCATGCGCACGCTCGGGTCGACGAGCGAGGGCGGCGATTTTAGCCCAGCGGGTCAGGGCCGCAGCACGTCCGCACCGCCGAGGTAAGGCCGCAGCGCCGCGGGCAGCCGGATGCTGCCGTCGGCCTGTTGGTGGTTCTCCACCACCGCGACCAGCGCGCGCCCCACCGCCAGGCCCGAGCCGTTGAGCGTGTGCACGAGCTCGGTCTTGCCCTGCGCGTTGCGGAAGCGCGCCTGCATGCGCCGCGCCTGGAACGCCTCGCAGTTGGAGCAGCTGCTGATCTCGCGGTAGGTGTTCTGCCCCGGCAGCCACACTTCGAGGTCGTAGGTCTTCGCCGAACCGAAGCCCATGTCGCCGCCGCACAGCAGCACCACGCGATACGGCAGCTCCAGCGCCTGCAGCACGTGCTCGGCGTGGCCGACCATCTCGTCGAGCGCCGCGGCGCTGGCCGCGGGATGCACGATCTGCACCATCTCGACCTTGTCGAACTGGTGCTGGCGGATCATGCCGCGCGTGTCCTTGCCGGCGCTGCCGGCCTCGGAGCGGAAGCACGGGCTGTGCGCGGTGAGCTTCAGCGGCAGCTCCTCGGCCTTGAGGATCTGCTCGCGCACGGTGTTGGTCAGCGAGATCTCGGAGGTCGAGATCAGATACTGCTCGGCGTGCTCGCCGCCGCCCGTGACGGTGGAGCCGTCGCTGCCTCGGTAGACCCAGAACATGTCGTCCTTGAACTTGGGCAGCTGGCCGGTGCCTTCGAGGATCTCGCGGTTGACGATGTAGGGCGTGTAGCACTCGGTGTAGCCGTGCTCGCGCGTCTGCAGGTCGAGCATGCACTGCGCCAGCGCGCGGTGCAGTCGCGCCGCCGGCCCGCGCAGGAACGTGAAGCGCGAGCCCGACAGGCGCGCGCCGAGTTCGAAGTCGATGCCGAGCCGCGCGCCGAGATCGATGTGGTCCTTCGGCGCGAAGTCGAACGCGCGCGGCGTGCCCCAGCGCCGCACCTGGACGTTGCCGCTTTCGTCGGCACCGGGCGGCACGTCGTCCTGCGGCAGGTTGGGCACCGACATCAACATCAGCGTCAGCTCGGCCTGGATCGCCTCGAGCCGCGCAGCGCCGCTCTTCTGCTCGTCGCCGATGCGGCCCACCTCCGCCATTTCGGCCGACGCGTCGCCGCCCTTGCCCTTGAGCTGGCCGATCTGCTTGGACAGCGCGTTGCGCCGGGCCTGCAGCTCCTCGGTGCGTACCTGCAGCTGCTTGCGCTCGGCTTCGAGGGCGGTAAAGCGGTCGGCGTCGAGAAACAGTTGCGGGTTCTGTCTGCGCTGCAGGCGGGCGATCACGCCGGGCAGGTCGCGGCGCAGTTGGGCGATGTCGAGCATGGTGGTGAAGTTCCTTCGGTGCGGACTTGGGCGCAGATGTCGTCGATGCGGCGGCCGGCACGCTCGGCCGGCAGCGGGCGTCACGATCGCGACGTCGCGACCTCGCGCATCGACTTGTCGCCCAGGCCCTTGGGCAGCGGGAACTGCACGGTCTCCTGCACGCCCGGCAGCGAGCGCACGCTGGTGGCACCCATCGCGCGCAGCTGGGCGATCACCCCCTGCACCAGCACCTCGGGCGCCGACGCGCCGGCGGTCAGGCCCACGCGCGGGCGGCCGGCGAACCACTGCGGCTGCAGGTCGGCGGCACCCTCCACCATGTAGGCGGGCGTACCCAGCCTGGCACTCAGCTCGCGCAGGCGGTTGCTGTTGCTGCTGGTCGGGCTGCCGACCACGATCACCACGTCGACCTGGGGTGCCAGCAGCTTCACGGCGTCCTGCCGGTTCTGCGTGGCATAGCAGATGTCCTGCTTCTTCGGCTCGCGCACGTGCGGGAAGCGCTGCTTCACCGCGGCCAGGATCTCGGCAGCGTCGTCCACCGACAGCGTGGTTTGTGTCACCACCGCGAGCCGGTCACCGCGCGGCTGCACCGTGGCCACGTCGGCGACGTCTTCGACCAGGTAGATGCCGTCGTTGAGCTGGCCCATCGTGCCTTCGACCTCGGGGTGTCCCTTGTGGCCGATCATCACGAACTCGTAGCCTTCCTTGGCCAGCTTGGCGACCTCGATGTGCACCTTGTTCACCAGCGGGCAGGTGGCGTCGAACACCTGGAAGCCGCGCGCCTGCGCCTCGTTGCGCACCGCCATCGGCACGCCGTGCGCGCTGAACACCAGCGTCGCGCCGGCCGGCACGTCGGTCAGGTCTTCGATGAAGATCGCGCCCTTGGCCTTGAGGTCGGTGACCACGTAGGTGTTGTGCACGATCTCGTGGCGCACGTAGATCGGCGCGCCGAAGCGCTTGAGCGCACGCTCGACGATTTCGATCGCGCGGTCGACGCCGGCGCAGAAGCCGCGCGGCTCGGCCAGCGTGACGTCGGTGAGTAGCGTGGCGGCCATCACAACACCTCGATCAGCTCGACCTCGAAGGTCACGCGCTGGCCGGCCAGCGGGTGGTTGAAGTCGAACAGCAGCCAGTCGTCGGCGCACTCGCGCACGATGCCGGCGAAGCCCGGCTCGCCGTCGGGCCGCGGAAACTGCACCACGTCGCCGATCTCCAAGTCCGCGTCGTCGTCGCCCAAGCGCTGCAGCAGCGAACGTGCCACGCGCTGCACCAGTTCGGTCTTGCGCTCGCCGAATGCCACGCCTGGGTCCAACTCGAAGGTCTCGTGCCGCCCGGCGGTGAGGCCCAGCAGCAGGCGCTCCATCGCCGGCGCGAGCTGGCCCTCGCCGAGCGACAGCGTGGCCGGGCGCGCACCGAACGTGTTGACCACGTCGGCGCCATCGGGGCCGGCCAGGCGGTAGTGCAGGGTCAGGAACGACCCGGGGTCGACGGGTTTCACGCGGGGTGCTCGGCTCGAGACGAGCGGTGCGACTAGACTGCCGTCGATTCTAAGGGGGCCGCCTCGGACGGGGCGCACGCGACGGGCACCACGAAGACCATGTCGATCAAGAAGCTGCCCGCCGCGACACGGCCGCGCGAGAAGCTGCTCGCACAGGGGGCGCAGGCCCTGGCCGACGAGGAGTTGCTGGCGCTGTTGCTGCGCACCGGCGTCAAAGGCCAGGGCGTGCTCGACCTGGCGCACGCCGTGCTAACCCAATGCGGCGGCTGGTCGGGCCTGCTGCGCGCCGATGCCAACGCGTTGTCCGCCATCAAGGGCCTGGGGCCGGCCAAGCGTGCCGAGCTGGGCGCGGTGCTGGAGATCGCGCGGCGCGCGCTGTCGCAGCAACTGGCCGCCGCGCCGGTGTTCGATCAGCCGACCGTGGCCAAGCAGTTCGTCGCGCTGACGATCGGCGCGCTCGGCCACGAGGTGTTCGCGGTGCTGTTCCTCGACAGCCAGCATCGGTTGCTCAAGCACGAGGAGATGTTTCGGGGCACGCTGACGCACACCAGCGTGTATCCGCGCGAGGTGGCGCGCCGCGCCCTGGAGCTCAACTGTGCGGCGGTGATCCTTGCCCACAACCATCCGTCGGGCGCGGCCGAGCCGTCGCGCGCCGACGAGCTGCTGACGCATTCGCTGAAGTCGGCGCTGCAACTGGTGGACGTGCGCGTGCTCGACCACCTGGTGGTCGGCCACGGCCAGGTGGTGTCGTTCGCGGAGCGGGGGCTCTTGTGAAAGCCAAAGGCCTCGATCAGTTGAAGGCGTTGCGCGACCGGATGCAGCGCGAGCAGGCGGAACACGAGGCGCGCGCCGCACGCGCGGCCGAGCAGGCAGCGCGCGAGGCCGCCGACGGCA
>DATJYZ010000239.1:0-15343 GCA_035499355.1 Burkholderiaceae bacterium
ATGATCGGCAGCAGCGCCAGCACCTGCAGCGCGCGGCCACCGCGTCGCGTGCCGCGCTCGGCCATCAGCGCGATCAGCGTGCCGAGCCCGGTGGTGCCGGCCGCCGTCAGCAGCGCGAGGAACAGCGTGTTCCAGGCCACACCGCAGCGCACGCCGCCGGCCAGGCAGCCGAGGCCCCAGATCCGCTCCGCAGCGACACGGTCGAGCCACGCCGCCATCGACGGTGCCCCGGCATCGTCGAGCCAGGCGGCCGACAGCGCCTGCAGCACCGGCAACGCGACGAACAGCAACAGCAGCGCGCCGCACAGCAGCACCGCACAGGCGACGAAGACGTCGCCGCGAAAGGCGCCGAGTCGCGCGATGCCGATGCCCAGCAGCATCAGCAGCGCCAGCAGTGTCGCGGCGCCACCCAGGCCGATCCCGGCCTGGCCATGGGCCAGCGCACCGAACGTCCGCTCAAGCAGGTCGAACGACCAGCCCCTGGCACCGATGGCGAAACCGGTGCCGATGACGGCGGCCAAGCCGATCGCCGACGCCGCCACCAGCGCGCGGCCTTGCGAGCGGCCATGGGTCAGCCCCAGCACCGCGCCCGCCGCGAGCAGCGCGCCGGCCGCGACCCACAGCCACGGCTTGTCGTGGCGCAGCGCCTGCGTGAGCCCGGCACCGGTGTCGGCGCCGCCGAACACGCCGGCGAGCGAGCGCCACAGCGTCGCGTCCTGCGGCAGGTACCACGGCAGCAGCACGAAGGCGGCCAGCCCCAGCAGCCACCAGGCCAGCGGTGCGCGGGCCGCGGCGTTCAGCGCGGACATCAGCGCGGCAGCGAGTTGACGTCTTTCTCCCAGCGCGCGATCAGGCGTCGCCGCTCGGCCGAGGCGCCGTACTTGGCGTAGTCGTAGTCGATGAACTTGATCTTCTTGAAGTCGGGCACGTTGGGGTCGATCGGCGTGGCCTTGTTCGACGGCAGTTGATACTGGTGCGACGCGGCGCCGAACTGCTGTGCCTGCGGCGTCAGCGCCCATTCGTAGAACTTCTTGGCGGCTTCGAGGTTGCGCGCGCCCTTGACGATCGACATCGAGCCGATCTCGGCGCCGGTGCCTTCCGCTGGCGTGATGGTCTCGACCGGGAAGCCCTGCAGCCTCTCGCCCGGGCCGTCGTGCACGAAGCTGATCGACACCGTGGTCTCGCCGCGCGCCACCGCCTTGATCGGGCCGGTGCCCGAGCGCGTGTACTGGCTGATGTTCTTGTGCAGCGCCTTCATGTAGTCGAAGGCTTTTTCCTCGCCCATCAGCTGCACCAGCGTGGCCACCATGGTGTACGCCGTGCCGCTCGAGGCCGGATTGGCAACCTGGATCTCGCCCTTGTAGGCGGGATTGAGCAGGTCGGCCCAGCTGCGCGGGACGGGGATCTTCTTCTTGGCGATCAGCTCGGTGTTGTAGCCGAACCCCAACGGCCCGGAGTAGATGCCCACCGTGCGGTACTTCGATTGCGCCGCCTGCTGCTGTGCCCACGGATGCAGTTGCGACAGCGACGGCGACTTGTATTCGAGCGTGAGGTCCTGCTCGGCGGCCTGCAGGTGAGGGTCGCCGGTGCCACCGAACCAGACATCGGTCTTCGGGTTCGCACGCTCGGCGATCAGCTGCGCCAACGCCTCGCCCGACCCCTTGAGGGACATGTTGACCTTGATGCCGGTGCTCTTCGCGAACACCGTCTGGATCATGTTGCACCACTCGGCCTGCACCGAGCAGATGACGTTGAGCTGGCCACCGTCCTGCGCGCGCGCGGGCGCGGCGACGACGACCGCGCCCGCCAGCAGCACCGACGAAACGACCTTTGCGCGATGGATTTGCATGGATCGGCTCCCACCTTCGACGAGAACGATGGTAGCCATGCGGCTCCGGGCGGCCGCGCACCGGATCACCGGACAAACCCGGTGGCCACGGGGGCCCGCCGCGCGGCCGCCGTGCACAATCGGCCCATGTCGTTCGACCTCGTCTTGTTCGGCGGCACCGGCGACCTCACGTGGCGCAAGCTGATGCCGGCGCTGTTCCAGGCGTTCCGCCACGGCAAGCTGCCCGAGGGCGGTCGCATCCTGGCGGTGGCGCGCGACGAGCGCAGCGACGACGCGTACCGCATGTTCATCAAGGAGCGCTTCGTCGAGGTCGAGCCGGCCAAGCAGCCCACCGACGGCGAATTCACGCGCTTCGCCGCGCTGCTGCACTACCGCCGCATGGACCTGTCGCAGCCCAGTGACTACGCGAGCCTGAAGCAGTGGCTGGCGCAGCGGCAAGCAGACACGATCGTGATGTTCCTGGCGACCAGCCCGCACCTGTTTCCCGTGATCTGCGCGCAGCTCGGTGCAGCGGGGCTGAATGGTCCCCAGGTGCGCGTGGTGCTCGAGAAGCCGCTCGGCCACGACCTGGCGAGCGCGCAGGAGATCAACCGGGTGGTGGCCGGCGCGTTCAGCGAACGGCAGGCACTGCGCATCGACCACTATCTCGGCAAGCCGGCGGTGCAGAACCTGTCGGCGCTGCGCTTCGGCAACGCGCTGTTCGAGCCGCTGTGGCGGCGCGAGAGCATCGCCAACATCCAGGTCACGCTGGCCGAGGGCCTCGGCGTCGGCACGCGCGGTGACTTCTACGACCGCACCGGCGCGATGCGCGACATGGTGCAGAACCATGCGCTGCAGCTGCTGACGATGATCGCGATGGAGCCGCCGCCGACCAACGACGCCGACGCGATCCGCGACGAGAAGCTCAAGGTGCTGAAGTCGCTCAAGCCCTTCACGACCGAGAGCGTCGCGCGCGACGCGGTGCGCGGGCAATACAAGGCGGGCAACGTCGACGGCAAGCCGGTGGTGGGGTACCTCGACGAGGCCAAGGTGCCCGCCGACAGCAGCACCGAGACCTTCGTGGCGCTGCGCACCGAGGTGCAGAACTGGCGCTGGGCCGGCGTGCCGTTCTTCCTGCGCACCGGCAAGCGGCTGGCGGCGCGGCACGCGCAGATCGTCGTCAACTTCAGGCCGGTGCCGCACCCGATCTTTCCGGGCAGCGCGCGCGCCAACAAGCTGGTGATCAAGCTGCAGCCGGAGGACGGGCTCGAGCTGCACCTGCTTGCCGCCAAGGGCTCGGGCCAGGGCGAGTTGCTGGCGCCGGTGTTCCTCGACCTCGATTTCGACAAGGCGTTCGCTGCCGAGCGCGTCGGCGCCTACGAGCGGCTGCTGCTCGATGCCATCGCCGGGCGGCTCAACCTGTTCGTACGCAGCGACGAGCAGGAGCAGGCGTGGCGCTGGGTCGAACCGGTGCTGCACGCGTGGGCCAGCGACCCGACGCCGCCGCGGCCGTACGCCGCCGGCACCTGGGGTCCGCCGGCGGCCAGCGCGATGGTCGCGCGCGACGGCTGCGTCTGGGACGAGGAGCAGTAGCGCCGCGCGCAGCGGCGTCGCGTCAGTGCGCGGGGCCCGGCGGCGCCGCGAACGCGAGCAGCGACTCGACGCCGTACATGCGCACCAACTCCCCCAGCTTGGGCGGCGCGCCACGCACCTCGAAGCCCCTGCTCCACGCGCGCGCGAGGCGGCGGCACTCCAGCAGCACGGCCACGGCCGCGGTGTCGAAGCTGCGCAGCGCAGAGGCGTCGATGGTGAGCGTGGCCGCATCGTCGCCGCGCATCGACTGCTCGAGCATGTTCAACGTGTTGCCGGCTTCGCGCAGCGTCAACACCTCGGGCAGCACCAGCATCGGCGGAATCCGCTTGAGGTCAGACCGGTCAGCCCTTGCTGCCGGCGATGGCCTTGTTCTTCTCGGTCAGGCGATCGATCAGCGCGTCGATGCCGCCGGCGCTGAGGTCGCGCGCGAACTGGCTGCGGAAGCTGTCGGTGGCCCACAGCCCGAGGACGTTGAAGTCGAAGATCTTCCACGTGTCGCCGGCCTTCTCGAGGCGGTAGTCGAGCTGGATCGGGTCGCCCTTGCCGACCACGTCGGTGCCGATGACCACTTCGTTGGGATTGGCTCCGGTGCGCACCGGGCGCAGCTTGATGCTTTGATCCTTCACCTGCGTCAGCGCGCCGGAGTAGGTGTTGATCAGGTAGGTCTTGAACTCTTCGGTCAGGCGCTTCTGCTGGTCAGGGGTGGCGGTCCGCCATTGCGGCCCCACCGACTTGACCACCATGCGCTGCAGGTTGACGTTCGGCACGATCTTGTTGTCGACCAGCACGCGGATGCGCGCGACGTCGCCGGACTGGATCTGCTGGTCGCTCTTGACGGCATCGATGATCTCGGAGGACAGCTGCATCACGAACGCGTCGGGCGCCACTTCGGCCTGTGCGAACGCCTGCGCGGCGCACAGCACCAGGCCCAACAGGACTCTTCGAAACATCTGCTTTCCTTCGGTTGTCGTCACCAACACCGCAACCTTAACGCATGCGGCACCGCCGCGGTTCACTTGGGCGGTGCAGCCTCGGTGGCGTCGCTGCTGTCGTCGGCCTCCGGCTCGTCCGGCGGGTTGCCGTCGTAGATCTGATTGCGGCGCCGCGCGAGATAGCCGTCACGAATCAGCGAGTACTTGTCGAGCGCGATCTCGTCGAGCGCGCGCGTGGCCGAGAGCAGGCCGGCGCGCACGCTGATCACGTGCACGGTCGCCAGAGCCCAGCGCTCGCCCCCGCGTTCGACGAAGGCTTCCGGAATGGCCTTCCAATCGGCGGCCAGCGACACCGTGTCGCGCAGCGTGCTCGGGCCCAGCAGGGGCAGCACGAGGTACGGCCCCGGACCGAGGCCCCAACGCCCGAGCGTCTGACCGAAGTCTTCCGATCGGCGCTCGATGCCCGCGCCGGCCACATCGACGAAGCCGCCGAACCCGAACACCGTGTTGACACCGAACTTCAGCCCCATCTCCAGCGCCGCCGCGGGCTTGGCCTGCAGCAGCTGATTGATCGCCGACCAGCCGTCGTTGAAGTTGTTGAAGAAGTTCTCGATGCTGGTGCGCACGAACTCCGGAACGATGATCTGGTAACTGGTGGCGGCCGGCTTGAGGACCTCGGCATCGATCGTCTCGTTGAACGAGAACACCGCGCGGTTCATCGACTCGAGCGGATCGCCACGCGTGCTGCCGGGCGCGACGGCGCAGCCCTCGAGCACGAGCGCCGCCGCCGCGATCAGCCAGCAGACGACGACACGGCCGAGCGTCATTTCTTCGACGCGGGGGCGGCCGGCGCTGGGCTCGGCGCGTTCGCGGCGCCGGCATCCGCCGCCTTGTTGAACAGGAACTGGCCGATCAGGTTCTCCAGCACCACGGCCGATTGGGTCTGCGTGACGGTGTCACCAGGCGCGAAGTTCTTGTCGTCGCCACCGGCCTCGAGGCCGACGTACTGGTCGCCGAGCAGGCCGCTGGTCAGGATCTTGGCCGAACTGTCGCGCGGAAACTGCAGGCCCTGCTCGATCTCCATCGTCACCAGGCCCTGGAAGGTCTTGGGATCGAGCTTGATCGACTTGACGCGGCCGACCACGACACCGGCGCTGCGCACCGGCGCGCGCACCTTGAGGCCGCCGATGTTGTCGAAGCGGGCCTGCAGCATGTAGCCGTCGCGCTGCCCGAAGCTCGCCAGATTGGCGGCCTTCAGCGCGATGAAGACCAGCGCCAGGATGCCCAGCAGCACGAACAGCCCCACCAGCGTCTCGATCCCTCTCTTGCTCATCGCCTCAACCTCTTCTCGTGCATCACGGCGTCGAGAACATCAGCGCCGTGAGAATGAAGTCCATGCCGAGCACCGCCAGCGACGACACCACCACCGTGCGCGTGGTGGCGTAGGCCACGCCCTCCGGGGTCGCCTGCGTCTCGTAGCCCTGATACAGCGCGACGAAGGTGCAGATCACGCCGAACACCGAGCTTTTGACGATACCGTTGCCGACGTCGCGCCAGATGTCCACGCCCGACTGCTGGATCGACCAGAAGTTGCCGGCATCGATGCCGATCAGCAGCACGGCCACCACGTAGGCGCCGAGGATACCGACGGTCGAGAACAGCAACGCGAGGATCGGCATCGCGACGATGCCGCCGAGAAAGCGCGGCACCAGCACGCGCGCACGCGGGTCGATCGCCATCAGCTCCATCGCCGCGAGCTGCTCGCCGGCTTTCATCAGGCCGATCTCGGCGGTGAGCGAGGTGCCGGCGCGGCCGGCGAACAGCAGTGCAGTGACCACCGGCCCGAGCTCGCGCACCAGTGACAGGTTGACCACCAGGCCGAGCGACTCGGCGGCGCCGTACTTGACCAACGCGTAGTACATCTGCAGGGCGAGCACGAATCCCACCGCGAGCCCCGACGCGACGATGATCACCAGCGATCGGTTGCCGATGGCGTGCACCTGCGCCACCACCAGCGCGAAACGGCGCAACGCGGTCGGCACATTGCGCAGCAGGTCGACGAAAAAGGTTGCCGCGTGGCCGAGCGAAAGCAACCATCGCAGCGTGCGCGCGCCCAGCGCCTGCAGCATCGCCGTCATCCCGGCATGCCCAGATCTTCGGCCAGCGCGCGCGCCGGGTAGTGGAAGCGCACGGGGCCGTCGGGCTCGCCACGGATGAACTGGCGCACCTCGGGGTCGGCGGAGTCGCGCAGCTCATCGGGCGTGCCGTGCGCCGCCACCCGCCCGCCGGAGGACATCAGATAGGCATAGTCGGCGATCGTGAAGCACTCCTGCACGTCGTGCGACACGATCAGCGAGGTCGAGCCGGTGGCGTCGTTGAGCTTGCGAATCAGGTTGGCGGCCACACCCATCGAGATGGGATCGAGCCCGGCGAACGGCTCGTCGTACATGATGAGCTCGGGGTCGAGTGCGATCGCGCGCGCCAGCGCGATGCGCCGTGCCATGCCGCCGGACACCTCGCTGATGCGCAGCTGTGCCGCGCCACGCAAGCCGACCGCGTTGAGCTTCATCAGCACGATGTCGCGGATCATCGTGTCGGACAGGCTGGTGTGCTCGCGCAGCGGGAACGCCACGTTCTCGAACACCGTGAGGTCGGTGAACAGCGCGCCGAACTGGAACAGCATGCCCAGCCGTCGACGCAGGCGATAGAGCTGGTCGCGGTTGGCGGCATCGACGGTCTCGCCGTCGAACACCACCCGCCCGCTGTTCACCGGGTGCACGCCGGCAATCAGACGCAACAGGGTCGTCTTGCCGCAGCCCGAGCCGCCGAGGATGGCGGTGACCTTGCCACGCTTGAAGGTCAGGCTCACGTCGTTGAGGATCGTGCGGCTCGCGTCGTAGCCGAACGTGACGTGGTCGATATCGATCAGGGTATCGGAGTTCAAGTCGAGCTGCGGGGGGCCTGCCGGCAGCCCCGACAGCGCTGGCCGCGACGGCCACGGGGCGGATCATTGTCGCACGATGGTCCCGCGACGCCGGGCACCACGACACTCGTGCGGTAATGGTGTGTTGCGTCACCGTGGGCCGACGGCCGTTGCGGGCGGGTTCGCCGCCCGTGACGCGCGATGCCTCGACCGTGACCTAGCGGGGCAGCGAAGACGCACCCATCAGGTAGGCGTCGATCGCCCGCGCCGCCTGGCGCCCTTCGCGAATGGCCCACACGATCAGCGACTGGCCCCGTCGCATGTCACCGGCAGCGAACACCTTGTCGGCGTTCGTGCGGTAGCCGGTACCGTCGTCGGTACCCGCGCGCGCGTTGCCGCGCGCATCCTTGTCGACACCGAACGCCTCGAGCACCGAGGCCACGGGCGACACGAAGCCCATCGCCAGCAGCACGAGCTCGGCCGGATAGTCCTTCTCGGTGCCTGGCACTTCGACCATCTTGCCGTCCTGCCACTGCACGTGCACGGTCTTCAGCGCCTTCAGCCTGCCGCCCTTGCCGTCCTTGGCGTCGCCGACGAACTGCTTGGTGGCGATGGCGAACTCGCGCTCGCAGCCTTCCTCGTGGCTCGAACTCGTGCGCAATTTGGTCGGCCAATAGGGCCACGTCAGCGGTTTGTTCTCGTGCTCTGGCGGCATCGGCATGAGCTCGAACTGCGTGACGCTGGCCGCGCCGTGCCGGTTGCTGGTACCGACGCAGTCGCTTCCGGTGTCGCCACCGCCGATGACGATCACGTGCCTGCCGGTGGCGGTGATCTGGCCCTTGATCGTGTCGCCGGCCACCACCTTGTTCTGCTGCGGCAGAAACTCCATCGCGAAGTGCACGCCGTCGAGGTCGCGCCCCGGCACCGGCAGGTCACGGCTCGCTTCGGCGCCGCCGGCGAGCAACACAGCGTCGAACTGCGCCTTCAGCTGGTCGGCCGGAATGGTTTCCTTGGCGTCGTTGGTGACCAGGCTGCCCTTGGGCAGCGTGCCCACCAGCACACCGGTGCGAAACGCGACACCCTCGGCGCGCATTTGTTCGACGCGGCGATCGATGTGCGACTTCTCCATCTTGAAGTCGGGGATTCCGTAGCGCAGCAGGCCGCCGATGCGGCCATTCTTCTCGAACACGGTGACGTCGTGGCCGGCGCGCGCCAGCTGCTGCGCTGCCGCGAGACCCGCAGGGCCGGAGCCGACAACGGCTACTTTCTTGCCAGTCTTGGTCGCCGGCGGTAGCGGCCTGACCCAGCCCTCGGCCCACGCGCGGTCGGCGATCGCGTGCTCGATCGACTTGATGCCCACCGGATCGTCGTTGACATTGAGCGTGCACGCTGCCTCGCAGGGCGCCGGGCACACGCGGCCGGTGAACTCCGGGAAGTTGTTGGTCGAGTGCAGCACCTCGGCAGCGAGCTCCCACTCGTTGCGGTAGACGAGGTCATTGAAATCGGGGATGACGTTGTTGACCGGACAGCCACTGTTGCAAAACGGCGTGCCGCAATCCATGCACCGCGCCCCCTGCACCTTGGCCTGGTCGGCGGACAGCGCGATGACGAATTCCTTCCACGTCTTCAGCCGTTGCGGCACGGGCGCGTAGCCCTCTTCGATGCGCTTGTGCTCAAGAAACCCGGTGACTTTGCCCATGATGTGACGAACGCGGCGCCGCTGAAGGCGCCGCCTGGTGACTGGTGATGTGCTGTCGTTTACTTGGCCGGCACAGCGCGCTGCTTGGCCGTCACCGTCTTGGCCTTGGCGATGGTGGCCTGGGTGTCCTCGGCAGCCTTGCGCTCGCCGAGCACGCGCCGGTACTCGTGCGGCAGCACCTTGACGAAGCGGCCCCGCGCCTGCGCCCACTGGTCGAGAATCTCACGCGCGCGCAACGAGCCGGTCCAGCGATGGTGGTCTTCGACCAGCCGGCGCAGCTGTGCCTCGTCGGTCTGGCCGTTGTGCCAGCCCGACGGCTGCGACGACGTCAGCTGTTCTTCCTTGGTCAGCAGCGCCTCGAGCGACACCATCGACGTGTTGCAGCGCTTGGCGAACTGACCGTCGTCGTCGTAGACGTAGGCGACGCCGCCGGACATGCCGGCCGCGAAATTGCGCCCGGTCCTGCCGAGCACCACCACCGTGCCGCCTGTCATGTATTCGCAACCGTGGTCGCCGGTGCCTTCGACCACCGCGGTGGCCCCCGACAGGCGCACCGCGAAACGCTCGCCGGCGACGCCGCGGAAGAACGCCTCGCCCTGCGTGGCGCCGTACAGCACGGTGTTGCCGACGATGATGTTCTTGGTGGCGTCGCCGCGGAAGTCGATGCTCGGGCGCACGACCACGCGGCCACCGGACAGGCCCTTGCCGGTGTAATCGTTGGCATCGCCGATCAGGTACAGCGTGATGCCGGCTGCCAGGAAGGCACCGAAGCTCTGGCCGCCGGTGCCCTCCATCTGAATGAAGATGCTCTGGTCGGGCAGGCCTTCGGGGCGACGACGGACCAGCTCGCCGGACAGCATTGCTCCCACCGAGCGATTGACGTTGCGGGCGTCCTGCAGGATCTGCACCTTCTCGCCGTTGTCGATCGCCGGCCGGCATTTCTCGATCAGCTTGACGTCGAGCGCCTTGGCGAGGCGGTGGTCCTGCTCTTCCACCTGGTAGCGCGCGACCTCGCGCCCGACCGCCGGCTGGTGGAACACGCGCGCGAAGTCGAGGCCCTTGGCCTTCCAGTGCGCCAGGCCCTTGCGCATGTCGAGCAGGTCGCTGCGGCCGATCAGCTCGTTGACCGTGCGGATGCCCAGCTGCGCCATGATCTGGCGCGCCTCCTCGGCGACGAAGAAGAAGAAGTTCACCACGTGCTCGGGGCGGCCCGCGAACTTCTTGCGCAGCACCGGGTCCTGCGTGGCGACGCCGACCGGGCAGGTGTTGAGGTGGCACTTGCGCATCATGATGCAGCCCTCGGCCACCAGCGGCGCCGTGGCGAAGCCGAACTCGTCGGCACCGAGCATCGCGCCGATCACGACGTCGCGCCCGGTCTTCATCTGGCCGTCGACCTGCACCCGAATGCGTCCGCGCAGGCGATTGAGCACCAGCGTCTGCTGCGTCTCGGCCAGGCCGAGCTCCCACGGCGTGCCCGCATGCTTGATGCTCGACCACGGCGACGCGCCCGTACCGCCATCGTGGCCTGCGATCACGACATGATCGGCCTTGCACTTGGCCACGCCAGCGGCCACCGTGCCGACGCCGACCTCGGATACCAGCTTGACGCTCACGCTGGCGCGCGGATTGGAGTTCTTCAGGTCGTGGATCAGCTGCGCCAGGTCTTCGATCGAGTAAATGTCGTGGTGCGGGGGCGGGCTGATCAGCCCGACGCCGGGCACCGAATGGCGCAGGTAGCCGATGTACTCACTGACCTTGCCGCCCGGGAGCTGGCCGCCCTCGCCGGGCTTGGCCCCCTGCGCCATCTTGATCTGCAGCTGGTCGGCGGAGACGAGGTACTCGGCCGTGACGCCAAAGCGGCCCGAGGCCACCTGCTTGATCCTGCTGCGCAGGCTGTCACCGGCCTTGAGTGCATAGTCGGCCTCGACGACCTTGGCGCCGATCACGTCGGACAGCTTGGTGCCGTCGGTGATCGGGATGCCCTTCAGCTCATTGCGGTAGCGCGCCGGGTCCTCGCCGCCCTCGCCGGTGTTGCTCTTGCCCCCGATGCGATTCATGGCCACCGCGAGCGTGGTGTGTGCCTCGGTGGAGATCGAGCCGAGCGACATGGCCCCGGTCGCGAAGCGCTTGACGATCTCGGCGGCCGACTCGACCTCGTCGATCGGAATCGCCTTCGACGGATCGACCTTGAACTCGAACAGACCGCGCAGCGTCATGTGGCGCCGCGACTGGTCGTTGATCAGCTGCGCATACTCGCGGTAGGTGTCGAAGCGGTTGGCGCGGGCGCTGTGCTGCAGCTTGGCGATCGCATCCGGCGTCCACATGTGCTCTTCGCCGCGCGTGCGCCAGGCGTACTCGCCGCCGGCGTCGAGCATGTTGGCCAGCACCGGGTCGCTGCCGAAGGCCGCGCGGTGCATGCGCAGCGCCTCTTCGGCAACCTCGAACACGCCGATGCCTTCCACCTGCGATGCGGTGCCGCGGAAGTACTTGTCGACGAAAGCCTTCGACAGGCCGATCGCCTCGAAGATCTGGGCGCCGCAGTACGACATGTACGTGCTGATGCCCATCTTGGACATGATCTTCGACAGACCCTTGCCGACCGCCTTGATGTAGTTGTGGATCGCCTTGTCGGCCGACAGATCGCCCGGCAGATCGCGGTGCAGCGCCAGCAGCGACTCCAACGCGAGGTACGGATGGACGGCTTCGGCGCCATAGCCGGCGAGCACCGCGAAATGGTGCACCTCGCGCGCAGACCCGGTCTCGACCACCAGGCCGGCGGTGGTGCGAAGGCCCTCGCGCACCAGGTGGTGATGCACCGCCGACAAGGCCAACAGCGCAGGGATCGCGATCTGCTCGCTCCCGAGGCGGCGGTCGGTGATGATGAGGATGTTGTGACCGCCCTTGATCGCGTCGACCGACTCGGCGCACAACGACGCGAGCTTGGCCTCGATGCCTTCCTTGCCCCAGGCCAGCGGGTAGGTGATATCGAGCTCGTGACTCCTGAACTTGCCCGACGTGTGGCGCTCGATGTCGCGCAGCCGCGCCATGTCGTCGAAGTCGAGCACTGGCTGCTGCACCTCCAGCCGCATCGGCGGGTTGATCGCGTTGATGTCCAGCGGGTTCGGCTTCGGGCCGATGAAGCTGTTGAGCGACATCACGATCGCCTCGCGGATCGGGTCGATCGGCGGGTTGGTCACCTGCGCGAACAACTGCTTGAAGTAGTTGTAGAGCGACTTGTTCTTGTCCGACAGCACCGCCAGCGGCGAGTCGTTGCCCATGGAACCGACGGCTTCCTCGCCGTTGGCGGCCATCGGCGCCAGCAGGAACTTCATGTCCTCCTGCGTATAGCCGAAGGCCTGCTGGCGGTCGAGCAGCGATTCGGGTGACGGAATCGGCGCGCCCTTGGCGTCGATGGAGTCGAGGCGGATGCGCACGGTCTCGATCCATTGCCGGTACGGCTTGGCGAAAGCAAGCTGGTGCTTCAATTCGTCGTCGTCGACGATGCGGCCCTGCTCGATGTCGATCAGGAACATCCTGCCGGGCTGCAGTCGCCACTTCTTGACCACCTTGGCCTCGGGAATCGGCAACACGCCGGACTCCGACGCCATCACGACGATGTCGTCGTCGGTGACCAGGTAGCGGGCCGGGCGCAGTCCGTTGCGGTCGAGCGTGGCGCCGATCTGCTTGCCGTCGGTGAACACCATCGCCGCGGGGCCGTCCCACGGCTCGAGCATCGCGGCGTGGTACTCGTAGAACGCGCGGCGGCGCTCGTCCATCAACTCGTGCTGCTCCCACGCCTCGGGAATCATCATCATCGCCGCGTGCGCCAGCGGGTAGCCGGACATCACCAGCAACTCCAGCGCGTTGTCGAAGATCGCGGTGTCGCTCTGGCCCTCGAAGCTGATCGGATACAGCTTCTTCAGGTCGTCGCCGAGCACCGGCGACTTCATCACGCCCTCGCGTGCCCGCATCCAGTTGAAGTTGCCCTTGACCGTGTTGATCTCGCCGTTGTGCGCGACCATGCGGTAGGGGTGCGCCAGCGGCCACTCCGGGAAGGTGTTGGTCGAGAAGCGTTGGTGCACCAGCGCCAGCGCCGACACGACTCGCGGGTCCTGCAGGTCCTGGTAGTACTGGCCAACCTGGTCGGCCAGCAGCAGGCCCTTGTAGATCACCGTGCGGCAGCTCATGCTGGGCACGTAGTACTCGCGGCTGTGCGTCAGCTTCAGCGCCTGGATCGCGGCCGACGCCGTCTTGCGGATCACGTAGAGCTTGCGCTCGAGCGCGTCGGGCACGATCACGTCGGGCCCGCGGCCGATGAAGATCTGCCGGATCACCGGTTCCTTGGCGCGCACCGCGGGAGACATCGGCATCTCGCGGTCGACAGGCACGTCGCGCCAGCCGATCAGCACCTGCCCCTCGGCCTTGACCGCGCGCGCGAGCTCCTGCTCGCAGGCCAGGCGTGACGCGTGCTCCTTCGGCAAGAAGATCATGCCGACGCCGTACTCGCCGGGCGGCGGCAGCTCGATGCCGAGCGCGGCCATCTCGCTGCGGTAGTACTCGTCGGGGATCTGGATCAGGATGCCAGCGCCGTCGCCCATCAGCTTGTCGGCGCCCACCGCACCACGGTGGTCGAGGTTGGCCAGGATCTGGAGACCCTGCTCGATGATCTGGTGCGACTTCTGGCCCTTGATGTGGGCGACGAAGCCGACGCCGCAGGCATCGTGCTCGTGGGTCGCGCTGTACAGCCCGTGCCGTTCGGCGTCCTTCAACAGGTCGTCTGGCGTCATGGCAGAGGGCTTTTGGCTCATGAGGACTCCCTGGCGGTGGCAGATCGAATCTAATGCACCGCAGCAATGGGCACAATCAAAAATAAAAGGGGTCAGACCCAATTTAGTGTTGGTCTTGATTAAGGTTGGCAATAAATGGGGACACATCGCATGATGGTGGTGACATTGCGACGATGCAAGAAGCGAGCCGACGGCACGAGCCAAGCTGCTAGGAACGTTGACCTTGCCGCCGCGGTCTGCCTCGCGGCCGAGCTATGAGCGGGCGCGATGTGCGCGCCTGCAGGACTTCCAGGAACTCGGGCGAGGCCACGACCCGGCCGCGCGAGACAGCGGCCTCGAGCGAGGCCACTCGCTCCACACCGAGGGGCTCTTCGACCAATCCGCGATACGCCGAACAGCGGTCGAACGGCGTATTGCCAAGCGACCAGTACGCTGGCGCGTCAGTGAGTGAAAACTCCGAACTTAGGCCAGCATGTTGTCGGGCGCTTGACCAGCGGGCCGCCAGCGCCGCCGAAGAAATGCCGGCGCGAACCGGCGCTTGATCGACATACACCATGGCCTCCAGCACCGCAGGCCCGGGCTCGATCACCGTCGATCGGTAGCGGCCATCCCAGACACTGCCACTGCGCCGGTGCCGCCGATTGAATCCGGCTGAGAAGCGGCGTCCCAGGACCTGCACGGCTCTGCCCAAACCCGGGGTGCTGGCCGGGGTTCCAAGCAACCAGACGCGCTCGGGCAACAAGGCATAGGCATGGATGGCGACCTGCTCCGCGCTGGCCGCGGCTTCCAGCGCGGAAAGGAACGCCGCACGATCGACGTCGTCGCGAAAGACCGGCTGACCTCCGTGCCCACGCAGTAGCAGCAGGTGCGCGTGACCGGCGACGGCCAACCGCGTCAAGCGAGCCACGGAAGACGCTCAGCCCGCGGCGCTGCCCGCGACGACCACCTCGCGCACAAGGCCGTCGGGCGCGCTTCGAAGCGTGGCATGCCCTCGCCCATCGAGCAGCGTGAAGCGGATGTCGCCGTCGCGTGCCTTCTTGTCGAGGCGCATCAGTTCGAGGTAACGGTCCGGTGTCATGGCCGGGGCTCGCACTGGCAGGCCGCATCGAGCCAGCAGCGCCGCGAGACGCGCCGCGGTCTGTCCATCGGTCATCCCCAAGCGAGCCGACAACTCTGCTGCCATGACCATGCCGGCGGCAACCGCCTCACCGTGCAGCCAGGTGCCGAAGCCAAGCCCGGCCTCGATCGCGTGCCCGAAGGTGTGGCCGAAGTTCAGCACGGCGCGCAGGCCACCCTCGCGTTCGTCGCGCACGACGATATCCGCCTTGATCTCGCACGAGCGCTTGACCGCATGCATCAAAGCCCGTGGGTCGCGAACCAGCAGGTCGTCGACATGGCGCTCGACCCACTCGAAGAACGCCCAATCCGCGATCGGTCCGTACTTGATCACCTCGGCCAAGCCTGCCCGCAGTTCACGTTCGGGCAGCGTGCTCAGCGAGTCGATGTCGCACACCACCACTGAGGCTGGTGAAAGGCGCCGATCATGTTCTTGCCCAGCGGATGGTTGATCGCGGTCTTGCC
>DATJYZ010000240.1:0-2619 GCA_035499355.1 Burkholderiaceae bacterium
CCGATGCCGAACACGCCGACCATCAGGATCGCTACCACGGCGGCCGCGCCGGCGAGCAGCAAGCCGGCACCGAACACCCAGGCGAGCGCGCCGGCGCCGCCGCCGGTCAACAGCGACCCCAGCTTGCGGCCGAAGATGCCCGAGAGCACCGCGCCGACGATCGGCACGCCGACGAAGAAGAACATCGCCAGACTGCCGAAGTCGATGTCGCCGAAACGATCGGCGCCTCGCTGCGGGCGCACGTCCGGCGCCGGCAGGCCCTCGGGTTTGATGCGCGCAGCGATGCGGTCGATCGCCGCGTTGAGGCCACCGGCGAAGTCGTTGCGGCGAAACGCCGGCGTGATCGTCTCGGTGATGATCTGGCTCGCTGCCAGATCCGGCACCGCGCCTTCGAGTGCCTTGGCGACCTCGATGCGCACCTTGCGGTCGTTCTTGGCCACCACGATGAGCAGGCCGTCGCCGACGTCACGGCGGCCGATCTTCCAGCTGTCGCCGACCCGCTGCGCGTAGGCGGCGATGTCCTCGGGCTGCGTGGTCGGCACCATCAGCACCACGATCTGCGAGCCGAGCTCGCGCTCGACGGTGGCCAGGTGCTGCTCCATCGCCTCGCGCTGCGCGCTCGTCAGCGTGGCGGTACTGTCGATCACCCGCCCGCTGAGGGGCGGCACCGGCTCCTCTGCGAGCGCCGCCGACGACATCGCCAGGCCGCACAGCAGAAGCCAGGGCCGCGCCCAGCGGCGCAGCGCCGCTGCGGGCCAGCGGTTGCCGTTGTTCATTGCAAGCGTGCCTCAGCCGCGCCGCGCGAATCGGCGCTCGCCCGTCACTTCGACGCCGCGGGCTTGCTGAAGTCGACCGCCGGCGGCTTGGAGATCTGCGCCTCGTTCTCGACCGTGAACGACGGCTTGACCGAGTAGCTGAACAGCATCGCCGTGAGGTTGGTCGGGAACTGACGCGTCAGCACGTTGTAGTCGGCCACCGCCTTGATGTAGCGGTTGCGCGCGACGGTGATGCGGTTCTCGGTGCCTTCGAGCTGCACGCGCAGGTCCTGGAAGCCCTGGTTGGCCTTCAGGTTCGGGTAGTTCTCGCTCACCGCGATCAGCCGCGACAGCGCCGACGACAGCTCGCCTTGCGCCTGCTGGAACTTGTTGAACGCCTCGGGGTTGTTCAGCGTTTCGGGCGTCACCTGGATGCTGGTGGCCTTGGCGCGCGCCTCGACCACCTTGGTCAGCGTCTCCTGCTCGAAGCCGGTTTCGCCCTTGACCGTGTTGACGATGTTCGGAATCAGGTCGGCGCGCCGCTGGTACTGGTTGAGCACCTCCGACCACGACGCCTTCACCTGCTCGTCGAGGCGCTGGAAATCGTTGTAGCCACAGCCCGACAGGCCGAGCGCGACCGTCAGCGCCAGCAGCCACCCCCACACACGCGATTGCCTCACCATGGTCCGTCCTCTCCTGCAGTGCGACGCGCCGCGGATGCTACTCGCGTCGGCGGCCAGTTGGGGGTGCGCCGGCCGCGTTCAAGGGCACGGCGCCGCGGCCACCGACCGGCACACTTGGGAGAAGTCCTCTTCGCCCGGGCGCGGCGCCGATGCAGGCTGTTGTCTTTCGCGCGGCAGCGTCCGCTCCCGCCCAACCCCAGGAGAGACCGTGATGACAGCTGTCCAACGGGTCGCCGCCGCGCTGCTGGCGCTGGGCGGGGCCGCGGCCACGCAGGCGCAGGAAGTGACGCTGCGGCTGGTCAGCGCCTTCGCCGAGAACGGCATCTACGTGCAGCGACTGTTGCCGTGGGTGCAGAAGGTGAACGCCGAGGGCAAGGGGGTGCTGCAGATCAACTTCATCGGCGGCCCGAAGGCGATCCCGCCGTTCGAGGCCGGCAACGCGGTGAAGACCGGCGTGGTCGACATGGCGATGAGCACCGGTGCGTTCTACACCAACGTGATGCCCGAGGCCGACTTCCTGAAGCTCACCGAGATCGGCGTCGCCGAGCAGCGCAAGAACGGCGCCTTCGACGCCATCAACAAGGTGTGGAACGAGAAGGCCAACATGCAGTACCTCGGCCGCGTGGTCGAAAACCAGCCGTTCCACATCTACAGCAACAAGAAGGTGGACAAGCCCGACCTCACCGGGCTGAAGATCCGCATCACGCCGGTGTACCGCGAGTTCTTCGCCGCGCTCGGCGCCACCGTCATCACCACGCCGCCGGGCGAGGTGTACAGCGCGCTCGAGCGCAACGTGGTCGACGGCTACGGCTGGCCGATCGGCGGCATCTTCGATTTGAACTGGCACGAGAAGACCAAGTACCGCATCGACCCCGGCTTCTACGACGCCGAGGTGTCGCTGGTGATGAACCTGCCGGCCTACAAGAAGCTGAGCGATGCGCAGCGCGCCTACCTGAACAAGCAGGTGCTGGCGTTCGAGGCCGACAACACCTTCTGGGCCAAGTACACGGCTGACGAAACGGCGCGCCAGGAGAAGGCCGGCATCGAGGCGATCCGTTTCGACGCCGCCACCGGCAAGGCGTTCCGCGACAAGGCCTACCAGGTGGCGTGGGAAGCGGCGGCCAAGCAGAGCCCGGAGATCGCGGCGCGCTTCAAGCCCCTGTTCACCAAATAGCCGCCAA
>DATJYZ010000241.1:0-21334 GCA_035499355.1 Burkholderiaceae bacterium
CGAAGTGGGCGAAGACACCCGACTTGCTCATGTGCATCAGTTCGGCCAGCGCGCCGATCGACAAGCCCTCGAGGCCGTTGTGCGAGGCCAGCCCGAGCGCCACCTCGAGGATTGCCGCGCGCGTCTGCCGCCCCTTGGGCAGCGGACGCAGGTAGCTCCGGGTGGTGGTGGCGTCGGTCAAGGCGGCAATAGAACGAACGGTCGTTCTATTCTGACGGAAAGGCGACACCTCGGTATCGGCGCGGCGTCGACTATTTGTAGATTGGGCTGCCTAGGGTGACGGCGGCACGCGCCGCAGACCGCACGGTTGGAGCGCCCGCTCGGAGTGCGCTACGCTTGCACCCGTTCCGTTCGTTGGAGGCTGCTCACCACCGTGGATGTCCTGCAACTCGATGTGTCCGGCCGGCCGCAGGCGTGGATCACGCCGCGCGAGGCCGCGGTGCTGTACGCCAGCGAGGGCGTCGCCTGGACCCTGGGGCGGACCTTCCACGTGCTGCGCGGCGGCATCCAGCGCGCCACCGGGCTGCAGTCACGGATCGACGTGCACCCGATCATCGCGGTCAAGGGCACGGTGCCCACTCGTGCCTGGCGCACGGTGCCGGCGCTGACCAACCCCAAGCTGTTCAACCGCGACCGTCATGTCTGCGCCTACTGCGGGCGGCGCTTTCCGTTCGACCTGCTGACGCGCGAGCACGTGGTGCCGGTGTCGCGCGGCGGCCGCGACACCTGGATGAACTGCATCACCGCCTGCCGCGGCTGCAACGGCCGCAAGGGCAACCGCCTGCCGCACGAGGTGGGCATGGAGATGCTGTACGCGCCGTACGTGCCCAGCCTGCACGAGGACATGATCCTTCGCGGCCGCCGCATCCTGGCGGACCAGATGGAGTTCCTGTTGGCCAGCGTGCCACGATCGAGCCGGCTCCACGCGTAGCGTCCTGCGCGGAGGACGAAAAAAGCGCGCCCGAGGGCGCGCTTGTCACTTCCAGGACTCAGATCAGGCCGCGGCCACGTTCTCCGCCGTGAACGGCAGCCGACGCACGCGCTTGCCGGTGGCGGCGAAGATCGCGTTGCCGACCGCCGGGCCGATGACCGCGGCCGCCGGCTCGCCCATACCGCCGGGCTTCTCGGTGCTCTGCACGAGGATGATGTCGATCTGCGGCGTCTCGTTGTTGCGCATCAGGCGGTACTTGTCGAAGTTGGTCTGCTGCACGCGACCCTTGTCGACCGTGATCTCGTCCCACAGCACGGCGCTGAGGCCGAAGATGACGCTCGACTGGATCTGCGCCTCGACCGTATCGGGATTGACCATGCGGCCGCAGTCGGATGCCACGGTCACCTTGTGCACGACCGGCGCGCCGTCCTTCATCGAGATCTCGGTCACCATCGCCATGTAGGTGTCGTAGCCTTCCATGATCGCCACGCCGCGCGAACGCCCGGCCGGCGCCGCGCTGCCCCAGCCGGCCTTGTCGGTGGCCAGCTTCAGCACGTTCTGGAAGCGCGGCGACTTGCCGATCAGCGACATCCGATACGCCGCCGGGTCTGCCTTGGCCCCCGCGGCGCACTCGTCGATGAAGGTCTCGTTGGCGAAGCAGTTCTGGAAGTGGCTCACCGAGCGCCAGTAGCCCACGCGCAGGCCGGCATCGTGCTTGACCACGTCGTGGCGCGTGGCCGCGATCTCGTACGGCGCGATCGCCGCTTCGATCATCAACGGGTCCTGCACCTCGGCCGGCAGACCGAACACGCGGCCGGTGATCGACTGCGACGTGAAGCGGAACGTCATCGCCGTCGGCTTGCCGTCCGGGCCGATCGCCGCGGCGACGTTGTGCACGCCATGCGGACGATAGAAGTCGTGCGTCATGTCGTCTTCACGCGTCCACAGCAGCTTGACCGGCTTGAGCACCGCCTTGCTGATCTGCGCGGCCTGGATGATGAAGTCGATGTCGATGCGCCGACCGAAGCCGCCGCCGAGGAAGGTGGTCTGCAACGACACCGTCGCCGGGTCGAGCCCCACCGCCTTGGCAATCACCGACTGCGCGGCGTCCTGCCACTGCGTCGGGCCGATCAGGTCCATCTTGTTGCCGCGGTACCAGGCCGTGAAGTTCATCGGCTCGAGCGGCGAGTGCGACAGGTTCTGCGTGATGTACTCGCCACGGATGACCTTGGCACCCTGCGCGCTGATCGCGGCCTCGGGGTCGCCCACCGTCTTCAGCACCAGCGGCTTGCCGGTGCCGGCGGCGGCCTTGGTACCGGCCAGCATCGCCGGGGTGTTGAGGTTGGCGTTGGGGCCCTCGTCCCACTCGACCTTCAGCTCGCGACGCGCCTTCAGGGCGTGCCAGTAGGTGTCGGCCACCACCGCGACGCCGTCGGGGATCTGCACCACGTCGATCACGCCGGGCATTCCCTTGGCGGCACTGGCGTCGAAGCTCTTGACCGAGCCGCCGAGCACCGGGCTCTGCTCCAGGGACGCGTACACCATGCCTGGCAGCTTGACGTCGATGCCGAAGATCGCCGTGCCGTTGACCTTGGCCGGCGTGTCCAGGCGCGTCATCTTCTTGCCGACGATGCGGAACTCGCTCGGGTCCTTGATCGACACCTTCTCGGGCACCGGCACTTGCGACGCCGCCGCGGCCAGCTGGCCGTAGGTGGCGCGCTGGCCCTTGCCCTCGCCGATCACCATGCCGTTCTCGGCCTTCAGCGTCGAGCGGTCGACGTTCCATTTGGTCGCCGCCGCGGAGATCAGCATCTCGCGCACCTGCGCGCCGGCGATGCGCAGCTTCTCCCAACCGTCGCGCACCGAGGTCGAGCCGCCGGTGAGCTGCGGGCCGCCGAGCAACGGATTGCCGTACAGCTTGGTGTTCGGCGGCGCGATCGCCACCTGCACCTTCTTCAGATCGACGTTGAGCTCCTCGGCGATCAGCATCGGCATCGAGGTGTAGACGCCCTGGCCCATCTCGGAGCGGGCAGAGATCAGCGTGATCGTGTTGTCGTCGCTGATGTGCACCCAGGCGTTGGGCGTGTGCATCATGCCGGCCGCGCGGGCCGGGCCGCTGGGAATGGCCACGCTCATCAGCAGGCCGCCGGCCGAGGCGGCGCTGGAAGCCTTGATGAACGAGCGGCGGGAGACCTTCAGTGCTTGCGTCATGATCGTCCTCCTCGCCTCAGGCCTTGGCGCCGCGCATTTCGGCGGCCGCGGTCTTGATGGCTGCACGCACGCGCACGTAGGTGCCGCAGCGGCAGATGTTGCCCGACATCGCGTTGTCGATGTCCGCGTCGCTCGGGTTCTTGTTGTGCGACAGCAGGGCCGCCGCGCTCATCAGCTGGCCCGACTGGCAGTAGCCGCACTGCGGCACGTCGTGCGCGATCCAGGCCTTCTGCAGCGCATGCGAGTTGTGGTGCGACAGGCTCTCGATCGTCGACACCGACTTGCCAGCGGCCGCCGACAGCGGCGTCTGGCACGAGCGGATCGGCGTGCCGTCGAGGTGAACCGTGCAAGCGCCGCACAGGCCCGCGCCGCAGCCGAACTTGGTGCCGGTGAGGCCGACCTCATCGCGGATCACCCACAACAAGGGTGTGTCCGGCTCCGCTTTGACGCTCACCGTCTTGCCGTTGATCTTCAACTGGGTCGCCACTGCGCTCTCCTCGATGGAATGGTTGTGTGTCTGCAGGCCCTTCGGCCGCCGTCGGGCATGCTCTCGCGCGAAACCATGGGCTGGATCAGAGAAAACCCGATCGGCGCCATGGAATACATCGAGGGGATGCTCCAATCCAGAACAAGCCACCACGTCAGGCCTCGCTGCGCTTGTCCAGTGCGATTGAACCGGCGCACCGCGCGACGATCCACAATCCGTCGCGAGCACGCCACTGTCGGAGCGCCGCCCCGCCGAGGAAATGCCATGTCTGAATCGAAGCTGAAGTCTCTGGGTGCCGCAACCGCGCTAGCGTTGCTGCTGGCGGCGTGCCAGACCACCAGCCCCGACGTCATCAAGCGCGAGGACGCCCAGCGCATGTCCGACGTGCTCGACGGCGTCGTGCTGTCGACGCGCCTGGTCACCGTCGAAGGTTCGCAGAGCGGCGTCGGCGCCGCGGCCGGGGGCGTGGTCGGCGGCGTCGCGGGTTCACGGGTGGGCGGCGGCACCGGCGCCATCGTCGGCGGCACGGTCGGCGCGGTGGCCGGCGGCGTGGCGGGCAACGCGATCGAGCGCCAGGCCACGCGCGAGCAGGCGCTCGAGATCATCGTGCAGCTCAAGAACGGCGAGCGCCGCGCGATCGTGCAAGCGCCCGGTGGCGACCCGCCCAGGCCGGGCGACGCGGTGATCATCATCACCGACGGCGGCCGCGCACGGGTCATCAAGGCGCCGCGCGGATGAGGCCCGTTTCACCCACCTTCAACGAGCGACGCAGCCGCAGCGGCCTCACGGACGGGCCACTCCAGGGCTTCTATCGCGTGGACACCGGGTCGCTGGTCGAGATCGGCGACCAGACCCTCGACGACAAGGGTCGGCCGTGCCCGATCGCCCTCGACCAGGTCGGCCGGGTCGTGACGCAGGACCGTATCGTGCTGCGCATCGACCGGCGCAAGCCGGACGCCTGAACAGGCGATCATGCCCACGCTCACCGCGTACCCGATCGACACCCTGCGCGTGCACGCGTTGCGTTCTCTCGCGCCCGGGCCGCGGCTGATCGTGCTGGGTGCGGTGCACGGCAACGAAACCTGCGGCACCCGCGCAATCGAGCGGGTGCTGGCCGAGTTCGACGCCGGGTCGTGGGCCCTGGCGCGCGGCAGCGTCACCTTCGTGCCGGTGACCAACCCGCTGGCGTACCAGCGTGGCCAGCGCATGGGCGAGCGCAACCTCAATCGCAACCTGCGGCCGAACACCGCGCCCGTCGACAACGAAGACCGCATCGCCAACACCCTGTGCCCGCTGCTGTCCGAGCACGAGGTGCTGCTCGACCTGCATTCGTTCCACTCGCCGGGCGAGCCGTTCGCGATGATCGGTCCGTCCGACAACGACGGTCCGCTCGAGCCGTTCGGCCACGCCGCCGAGGAGGAGGCGCTGGCGCTGCGGCTGGGCCCACGGCGCATCGTCGAAGGCTGGCTCGAGACGTACGCCAGTGGCGTGAGGAACCGGTTGCAGCGCACGAGCGCGAGCCCGGACGAGCGCGCCCGGCTGCTGAACACCGACCCGAGCTACGGCGTCGGCACCACCGAGTACATGCGCTCGCGCGGCGGCTACGCGATCACGCTGGAGTGCGGCCAGCATGCCGACCCGCGCTCGCCCGACGTGGCCTACCGGGCGATCCGTGCGACGCTGGCGCACCTGGCGCTGGTGAACGAGCCGGCGCCGGCGGCGCGCGACGACGTCGAGTTGCTGTGCCTGAACGAAGTCACCGACCGCCACCACGCCGACGATCGCTTCGCGCGCGAGTGGTCGAGCTACCAGGCGCTGCGCGCCGGCGAGGTGATCGCGCAGCGTGCCGACGGCACCGTGCTGCGCGCGCCGGACGACGGCTTCATCGTGTTCCCGAACCCGAATGCGCTGCCGGGCAACGAGTGGTTCTACTTCGCGCGGCGCAGCGCCAGGCACCTGCGCGCGCAGGGTTGCGCGCGATGAGCCGGCTGCTCGGCAGCGTGGCCGGCGCGATCGTCATCGTCGCGCTGGCGTTCCTGCTGAACCCGTCGCCCGAGCAACACCGCGCCAGGATCAAGGCGGTGATCTCCGAGCGCAGCGCGGTCGCCAAGACGCTGGGTGTCGGCGCGCTGACCGCCTTCGTGTCGAGCTACACCTCGCTCGGGATCGCCTCGTACACCACGGTCAACGGCCGCACGCTGTCGATCGGCGTGCTGGGCATCGTCTACGTCCGCGACTCGCTGGGCTGATCGCGGCGACGGTCGCTACTTCTTCGCCGGCTCCACGCTGACTGCCAACGCCTCGGTGTAGACGGCCTGCACCTGGTCACCGACCTTCACGCGCTTGAACTGGCCACGGTCGGGCACCTTGAGGTCGACCGTCTGCTTCGGGCCCTTCAGCGTGATGGTCTGGGTCTTGGCGTTGACGGCGATCACGTCGGCGGTGACTTCCACCTGGCGCGCTGCCGCCGCACCAGGACGCTCGCCCGCCTGCGCCCGCGCTGCCTTGCCCGACTCGGTGGAGCTGCGCAGCTCCTTGCCGTCCTTCTTCAACGTCAGGGTCAGCGCCTGCACGTAGCGCACGGCGAGCTGATCGCCGACCTTCACCTGCTCGAGGTTGCGCACCTCGGGATCGACCGCCAGCTCGAACACGTTGCCCCGCGGGCCCTTCAGCGTGATGCGCCGGTTGGCCGCATCGACAGCTTCTACGCTGGCCGTGATGACGACGCTGCGCGCGACGGTGCCCTTGCCCGGTGCCGAGGCAGCGACCACCGCGGCGGCGGCGCCGGGCTGCTGCTGCGCCGAGACGGGCGCGATCAACGCGCCCGACAGCGCCACGACAACGAATGCAAAGGACTTGTTCATGAGATTTCCGAAGTGGGTGGATGAACGACCGCGTCCACGCTGCGGTCAGGTTGAGAGATCACTTGACGGTGTAGCCGCGCCCTTCGAGACACGCGGCGCGTGCCTTGGCGAACGTGGCCTGTTGCTGGCTGGTGGCGGCAGCCTGCTGCTGCTGCGCCGCCTGCGTCTGCTGCGCATTTTGCCTGCGACTCTGTCCGCGGGCCGCAACCGCACCCACCGCAGCCCCGCTCTTGGCATCGTCGGCGACGATTTCGCCGACGACGGCGCCGCGTGCCGCACCGCGCGCGCCAGCACCCGGCGTCGTGCCGGTGGCGGTGGTCGGCTGCGCGGGCGCCGCCGCAGCGGGCGGCGGCTTGGCGGGGTCGAAGCCGCTCTGCTGCACGGCCCACGAGTAGCACGCGGCCTCGTCGCTCTTCTGCTGCTCGGGCGTCTGCCCTTTCGCGGGATACACGATCTGTTGTGCAAATGCTTGCGTGGCGAACCAGGCGGCCAGCCCGATGCCGCTGAAAAAGCGTCTGATCATTGCGTTGACTCCAAAGCCTCGAGCGCCGATGCGCAGAGTGCCACTGGCGTGGCGCCAGCGATATTGGACCTTGGTGCCATCGCGCCGTTGATCTCGGTCAACGCGTTGGCACTGGCGTGACGATCGCTTACGGTTGTGCAGCGTCGTCGGCGGGCAACGCCGGCGGGGGCGTCGACCCTGCCGGCAGCACGGTGCCCTCGCAAGCGCCGAAGCCGATGCGGCGCAAGCCCGCGCGCTCGCAGTGCGCGGTCAGCCGCGCGCAGTCGCCATCCTGCAGAAACGTGCGCTGCTCGCCATTGGACAGCATGATCGGCCGCTTGCCGCCTTCACTGAGCTCGAGCAGCGAGCCCGCCTGTTCGAGCTTCGGCCCCGACAGCGTGCCCGAGCCGAACAGGTCGCCGGTCTGCAGCGCGCAGCCGTTGACCGTGTGGTGCGTGACGAGCTGGGCGACCGTCCAGTATGCGGCGTCGGCGAAGTTGGATCGGCTGATGCAGTCACCGGCGTAGCCCGCCTTGCGCATCGACTCGGTCTGCAGCCAGACCTCGAGCTGCAAGTCGAACGCGCCGCCGTCGCGCAGCTGCGGCGAGTCGAGGTACGGCAGCGGCTCGGGGTCACCCGCGGGCCGCGTGAACGGCTTGCGAAACGGCGCCAGCGCCTCCAGCGTGACGACCCACGGCGACACCGTGCTGGCAAAGCTCTTCGACAGGAACGGCCCGAGCGGCTGGTACTCCCACGCCTGGATGTCGCGCGCGCTCCAATCGTTGAACAGCGCGAGACCGAACACATGCTCCTCGGCCTGCGTGATCGGGATCGGCCGGCCTTGCGGATTGGGCGCACCGATGAAGATGCCGACCTCGAGCTCGATGTCGAGGCGCTGCGACGGCGCCAGCCGCGGCTGCTCGTCCTGCGGCCCTTTGATCTGCCCGCTCGGACGCACGAACGACTGGCCGCTGGCGATGATCGTCGACGCGCGCCCGTGGTAGCCGATGGGCACCCACTTGTAGTTCGGCAGCAGCGGGTTGTCGGGCCGGAATTGCTTGCCGACCGCGGTGGCGTGATGGATGCCGACGTAGAAGTCGGTGTAGTCGCCGATGCGGCACGGCAGCCCCACCTGCGCGCGCGCCATCGGCAGCAGCGCCTCGCGCCAGCGCGGCTGCTCGGCACTGCCGCGGGCCAGCCCGCTGGACAGCCGGCGACGCAGATCACGGCGCGCCGCGGGCGTGGCGCGCATCAGCCGGTGCATGTCGGGGCTGTCCACGAGGCCGCTGCGCCGCAGGTCGAGCACCTGGTCGCCGATGGCCACGCCGATGCGCCACGCCGCATCGCCGGCCTCGCGAAAACGTCCGAACGGCAGGTTCTGGATCGGAAAGTCGCTGGCCGGGTCGTTGGCCGAGTCGACCCAGCTGATCAGCGATGGATCGTGCGTGTCGTCGATGGAGGTCATGGGCGCGATGGCAACGGGCACGCGGAACGTGCGTCGCCTGCGCATGATGCCCGGCACACAAACCCCTGGCAATCCGGCCGCCGCGCCTGGGCGGGCACGATGTCTGGTTCAATTGCACCGGGCCACCGGAGAGCGATGCGCATGGCCAGTGCCTTCTTCCCGTTCCTGCACTTCGTCGCCGTGCTCGGCATCACAGCGGCGTGCCTCGGGCTCGTGCTGCGGCCGGCGATGGTGCTGTGCACCGCATGCATGGCGCGGGGCATCGGCCTCTGAGCGCGACCGCGCCTGCGCATGGAACCCTCGGTCTCGTCGCCGATCCAGCTGGCCAGCGAAGCCAGCGTCGACGTGCTCTACCTGCAAGGCTCGTGGCGGCTCGACCGCGCATCGACCATCGCCGATGCGGTGGCCGCGCTGCCGCTGCGGCCCGATCGCGCCTGCGTGCTCGACGGCAGCCGCCTGCAGGAGCTCGACACCGCGGCCGGATTCCTGCTGTTCCACCACCTCGACGAGGCGGGCTACGCCGCCGCAGCGATCGGCACGCGCCGGATGAACGAGCACCACGCGCGTCTGCTGCGGCTGGTGCACGAACGCATGCGCTGTGCGCCGGTGCCGGCGCCGCTGTCGTCGCCCAACGCCGTGCAGCGCATCGGCAAGGCCACCCTGCGCATGCTGCGCGACCTCGCCGAGCACAACGGCTTCGTCGGCCAGGTGGCGCTCGAACTGGCGGCGCTGCTGAAGCGGCCGGGGTTGTTCCGCCCCAAGGAGACGGTGTCGCAGTTCGAGAGCGCGACGGTCGACGCGATCCCGATCGTGGTGCTGGTGACCTTCCTGATCGGCGTGGTGTTCGCCTACCTGCTCGGCGTGCAGGCGCAGCGCTACGGCGCCACCATCTTCGTTGTCGACGGCGTCGGCCTCGCGGTCTGCCGCGAGCTGTCGCCGATCCTGGTGGCGGTGATCGTCGCCGGCCGCTCGGGCGCCGCGTTCACCGCGCAGATCGGTTCGATGAAGGTGCAGGAGGAGATCGACGCCATCAGCACGCTCGGCCTGTCGCCGATCCAGGTGCTGGTGATCCCGCGGCTGGTCGCGCTGGCCATCGGGCTGCCGATGCTGGTGTTCGTCGGCGATGTCGCGGGCGTCGCCGGCGGCCTGTTGATCAGCAGCGCCCAGCTCGGCATCTCGACCACGGCATTCGTGAGCCGCCTGCACGCCACGCTCGACCTCAGTGCCGTGATCATCGGCCTGGCCAAGGCGCCGGTGTTCGCGCTGTTCATCGCGATGATCGCCTGCCGCATGGGCATGTCGGTCCCGCGCGACGCCCGCAGCGTCGGCGAGCACACCACGGCCACCGTGGTGCAGAGCGTGGTCTGGGTCATCGTGCTCGACGCGGTGTTCGCCGTCATCCTGCAGGCCCTGGACATCTGATGGACACCGTGCTGCGCGTCGATTCGATCGTCACGCGATTCGGCCGCAACCAGGTGCACGACGGCGTGAGCTTTTGCGTCGGGCGCGGCGAGGTGGTGGCGCTCATCGGCGGCAGCGGCACCGGCAAGTCGGTGCTGCTGAAGGAGGCGATCGGACTGCTGCGTCCCACCGCCGGGCGCATCGAGCTGCTGGGTCAGGACCTGGCCGCGGCCGACGAAACGCAGATGAACGACCTGCGACGCCGCTTCGGCGTGCTGTTCCAGGACGGTGCGCTGTTCTCGTCGCTGAGCGTCGCCGAGAACATCGCGGTGCCGTTTCGCGAACACACCCGGGTCCCCGAGCCGCTGATCGCGCCCTTGGTGGGCTTCAAGCTCTCGCTGGTGGGGTTGACGCCGGACACCGGCGCCAAGGCGCCGGCGCAGCTGTCGGGCGGCATGCGCAAGCGGGTGGCCCTGGCACGTGCGCTCGCGCTGGAGCCGGAGCTGCTGTTCCTCGACGAGCCGACCTCGGGGCTCGACCCGATCGGCGCGCGCGCGTTCGATGCCCTGATCCGCGCGCTGGCCGACAGCCTCGGCCTCACGGTGTTCATGGTGACCCATGACCTCGACACGCTATGGTCGATCATCGATCGCACGATCGCGCTGGCAGGCGGCAAGGTGATCGCCGACGGCCCGGTGGGCGCCGTCGCTGCCAGCGACAACCCCTGGCTCAAGGACTACTTCTCGGCGCGCGCAGCGCACGGAGGACGCGATGGAACCTAAGGCCCGCTACGCACTCGTCGGCACGATCGTGCTGCTGCTGATCGCCGCCATCGCGGCGAGCATCGTCTGGCTGTCCGCCACCCGGGGCACCGTCGAGCGGGCGCCCTACAAGGTGTACTTCGCCCGCCAGTCGCTCGAAGGCCTCGAGGTGCGCAGCGACGTGCGCATGCGCGGCATCCGGGTCGGCTCGGTCACGGGCTTCAAGTTCTCCACCGAGCGCCCCGGCACGGTGGAGGTGTCGTTCGGCGTCGACGCGGGCACGCCGGTGCTGCAGAGCACGCGCGCGGTGGTCGACCGCAACTTCATCACCGGCCTGGCCACCGTGCGCCTGATCAGCCTGAGCGAGGACAGCCCGCCGCTGCAGCGACCCGCCAGCGGCGACGTGGCCGTGATCGCCGAAGGGTCCTCGCAGGTCGAGCAGTTCTCCGACAGCGTGAGCCAGATCGCCCTGCGCGCCGACGACACCCTGCGACGCATCAACAACGCGCTGTCGGAGCAGAACGTGGCAGCACTGAGCGAAACGCTCGATCAGCTGCGCCTGACCACGCGCGGCACCGCCGACACCGTGGCGCGCCTGGACAAGACGCTGGCCTCGATCGGCGCGGCCGCCGATTCGTTGCGACAGACCGCGGCCGGTATCGGGGCCGACGCGCAACGCCTGAGTGACCGCTACGACACGCTCGGCGCTCGGGCGACGAGCGCGGTCGACGAGACCGCGCTGGCGGCGCGGCAACTGCGTGCCGACATCGCGCAGCTGTCGCAGCGCGCCGGAGCCCTGCTCGACGTCGGCGACACCGAGCTGCGGGTCACCGCGCAGGACTTGCGTGCCGCCAGCGACGCCGTGGCCTTCGCGGCGCGCCGCTTCAACGATCCGCGGGCCGCGCTGTTCGGGCCCAGCACCGCCAGCCTGGGTCCCGGAGAAGACAAGCGATGACGCGACTCGCCATCGCGCTGGCCGCCTGGCTGGTCGCCGCCTGCGCGGCGCCCGATCAGCCGCACCGCTACTTCGTGCTCGACGGCAGCGCGGCGGCTGGTGGCACCGTCGGCACCGTCGCCACCGCGCCGCCGCGGGAAGCGACCCTGCTGGTGGCGCCGGTGACCGCCGCGGGCTTCTATCGCTCGCGCGAGATCGTCTACAGCCGTGCCACCGGAACGCGCGGCTATTACCAGTTCAACAGCTGGACCGAACCACCGGCGATCGCGATCGGCGGCGCGCTCATGTCGAAGCTGGAGCGCAGCCACGCATTCCGCGCGGTCGCGCCCACGGCTTCGGGCGCCGAGGGTGCGCTGCTGCTGCGCGTGCACCTCGACGAGCTGTACCACGACGCGGCGACGTCGCCGGGCACGGCGCGGATCGCCCTGACCGCGCAGCTCAGCGACCCGCGCACGCGGGGGCTGCTCGACAAGCGCAGCTTCACCGCCTCGGCACCCGCGTCGTCGTACGACGCCGACGGTGCGGTGGCAGGCCTGCGGCAAGCGCTCGACCAGGCACTCGACGAACTGGTGCGCTGGGTGGCTGCCACGCGCTGAGCCGCGGCTGCCGGCATCCGAGCGCGATCGGCGAGGCCGCAATACACGCGCTGCCGACGCGGGCAAGGCATCAGTCTGCATTCAGCCCGCGACCGGGTGGCAGCTCGCCCGCGCCGCGGCGACTGGACGGCCACGGCCCCGAGAGCGATCATCGCTGCGGGCGAGCTCGACGCTTGCGGCGAGCGCGCACCCTCATGACGACCACCGGAGACAACCATGGCTGAACTCGATCGAATCCTCGCGGACGCCGTCGCGGCCGAGCACGTGCCCTTCGTCGTCGGCATGGCCGGCAACGCTGCCGGCGTGCTCTGGTCCGGTGCGGCGGGCGAGGCGCGCAGCGGCACGCCGGCGCAGCGCGACACCGTGTTTCGCATCTTCTCGATGACCAAGGCCGTCGGCAGCACGGCGGCGATGATCCTGATCGACCGCGGCAAGCTGAGTGCCGACACGCCGGTGGCGCAGATCCTGCCCGAGTTCGCGCAGCGCCAGGTGCTCGAGGGCTTCAACGCCGACGGCAGCCCGCGCATGCGGCCGCCGCGCACGCAGGCCACGGTGCGTCACCTCGCCACGCACACCTCGGGCCTGGTGTACGAGTTCTGGAACACCGACGTGCCGCGCTACATGCAGGCCACCGGGTTGACGTCGATCCTGTCGGGCTCGCGCAGCTCGCTGAACTACCCGCTGCTGTTCGACCCGGGCACGCGCTGGGACTACGGCATCGGCATCGACTGGCTCGGCCAGGTGGTCGAGAAGGTCGACGGCCGCACGATCGACCGCTTCTGCCGCGAAGAGATCTTCGAGCCGCTGGCGATGAAGGACACGCGCTTCGAGGCCGAAGCCGACATCGAGCCGCGCCTGGCCTCGGTGCGCATGCGCGGCGAGGACGGCCACTTCAGCGACTTCGCGCTGGCGCCGCCGGCCAAGCCCGAGTTCTACGGCATGGGCCACACGCTGTACTCGACGGCGCCGGACTACATGCAGTTCCTGCGCATGGTTCTGAACAAGGGCCAGCTCGACGGCCGCCGCCTCCTGAGCGAAGCCGGGCTGCAATCGATGCTGGCCAATCAGATCGGCAACACCCCGATCCCGTTGCTGAAGACCGCGGTGCCGGCGGTGACCGCCGATGCCGAGTTCTTCCCCGGGCGCAAGAAGTCGCACAGCCTGGCCTTCCAGCGCATCGAGGAGGACGTGCCCGGCATGCGCTCGGCGGGCTCGCAGTTCTGGGCCGGCGTCTGCAACACGCACTTCTGGTTCGACCCGAAGAAGGACGTCGCCGGCATCCTCATGACGCAGACCCTGCCCTTCGTCGAACCTCGCTTCGTGGGCGTGTACGAGGCGTTCGAACGCGGCGTGTACCAGGCGCTGGGCCGCTGACGCCGAAGCGGACCTCTTCTCGTCCACCCCGGCACCGGTACACGCCGGTGCCGGGGTGATCCGAGCCTCAGGCCACGGTCGGGCTTGAGCGCAGGTCGAAGCGGTCGAGGTCCATCACCTTGGCCCACGCGGCGACGAAGTCGCGCACGAAGGCCTGCTGCGCGTCGCTGCTGGCGTACACCTCGGCCAGTGCTCGCAGCTGGGAGTTGGAGCCGAACACCAGGTCGGCGACGGTGGCGGTCCACTTGAGCGCGCCGCTCTTGCGGTCGCGGCCTTCCAGCACGCCGTCGGCGGCGGACTTCTGCCACGTCGTGCCCATGTCGAGCAGGTTGACGAAGAAGTCGTTGCTCAGCGTCTCGGGTCGCTGCGTGAATACGCCGTGCTTGGTGCGCCCGCTGTTGGCGCCCAGCACGCGCAGGCCACCGACCAGCACCGTCATCTCGGGCGCGCTGAGCGTGAGCAGCTGCGCCTTGTCGATCAGCAACTCGGCCGCAGCGCTCTCGAGCCCGTCGCGCACGTAGTTGCGGAAGCCGTCGGCCTTGGGCTCCAGCGGCGCGAACGAGTCGACGTCGGTCTGGTCCTGCGTGGCATCCGTGCGGCCGGGCGAGAACGGCACCGTCACGTCGTGGCCCGCCTTCCTGGCCGCCGCCTCGATGGCCGCGCCTCCCGCCAGCACGATCAGGTCGGCCAGCGAGATCTTCTTGCCGGCCGCCTGCGCGCCGTTGAACTCCTTCTGGATGCCCTGCAGTGCCTTCAGCACCTTGGCGAGCTCGACCGGCTGGTTGACCTCCCACTCCTTCTGCGGCGCGAGGCGGATGCGCGCGCCGTTGGCACCGCCGCGCTTGTCGCCGCCGCGGAAGGTGGACGCCGACGCCCATGCCGCGCTCACCAGCTGTGCAATCGACACGCCCGACGCGAGCACCTTCTGCTTCAGCGCCGCGACGTCCTGCTCGTCGACCAGCGGATGGTCGACGGCGGGGACCGGGTCCTGCCAGATCAGCTCTTCCTTCGGTACCAGCTTGCCGAGGTAGCGCGCGCGCGGCCCCATGTCGCGGTGCGTCAGCTTGAACCAGGCACGCGCGAACGCGTCGGCGAACTGGTCGGGGTTCTCCATGAAGCGGCGCGAGATCTTCTCGTACGCCGGGTCGAAGCGCAGCGACAGGTCGGTGGTCAGCATCGTCGGCACGCGCTTTTTCGACGGGTCGAACGGGTCGGGAATGGTCGCCCCTGCGCCTTTGGCGACCCATTGGTGCGCGCCGGCCGGGCTCTTGGTCAGCTCCCACTCGTAGCCGAACAGGTTCCAGAAGAAGTTGTTGCTCCACCTGGTGGGCGTGGTGGTCCAGACGACCTCGAGACCGCTGGTGATCGCGTCGCCGGCCTTGCCCGAGCGGAAGCTGCTCGCCCAGCCGAGGCCCTGCTGCTCGAGCGCCGCGGCTTCGGGCTCGGCGCCGACATGGCTGGCCGGGCCGGCGCCGTGCGTCTTGCCGAAGGTGTGGCCGCCCGCGATCAGCGCCACCGTCTCTTCGTCGTTCATCGCCATGCGCGCGAACGTCTCGCGGATGTCGCGCGCGGCGGCCACCGGGTCGGGGTTGCCGTTCGGCCCTTCCGGATTCACGTAGATCAAGCCCATCTGCACAGCGGCCAGCGGGTTGGCGAGTTGGCGGTCACCGCTGTAGCGCGCGTCGGCGAGCCACTTGGTCTCGTGGCCCCAGTTGACGTCCTGGTCCGGCTCCCACACGTCCTCGCGACCGCCGCCGAAGCCGAAGGTCTTGAAGCCCATCGACTCGAGCGCGACGTTGCCCGCCAGGATCATCAGGTCGGCCCACGACAGCTTGCGGCCGTACTTCTGCTTGATCGGCCACAGCAGGCGGCGTGCCTTGTCGAGGTTGCCGTTGTCGGGCCAGCTGTTCAGCGGCGCGAAGCGCTGCTGGCCGCGTCCACCACCGCCGCGCCCGTCGGCGATGCGGTAGGTGCCGGCGCTGTGCCAGGCCATGCGGATGAACAGCGGCCCGTAGTGGCCGAAGTCGGCGGGCCACCAGTCCTGCGAGTCGGTCATCAGCGCCTTGAGATCGGCGACCACGGCGTCGAGGTCGAGACTCTTGAACTCCCTGGCGTAGTCGAAGACCTCGCCCATCGGGTTGGACAGCGCGGAGTGCTGGTGCAGCATCGCCAGGTTCAGCTGCTCGGGCCACCAGTTGCGGTTGCCCTGGCCGCCGGCGGCCATGGTCTCGCTCTTGCCGCCCGAGAACGGGCACTTCGGTTCGCTGGACATGTTCGGCTCCCGTGAGGTGCGTGGGGAGCCAAAGTCTAGGAGTCGACCATTCGAGGATCAACGCAAGCGTGCCAATGGCCGCGATAGCCAACGGGCCGGCGCCTTCGCCGTGACCTCACCAGCGGTAGGCGACCGCTAGCGCAGGGCCGTCGAACGTGAGGCGCGTGACCGGACTGCCCGACTTGAAGTCGTAGCCGACATAGCGGTAGCCGCCGGTGATCTCCACCGCATCGATCGCGTAGCCGACACCGATCACGGCCTGCCAGGTCAGCTTCGACTGGCCGGTGCCGACATCGACGTAGTACGGCACGAACCAGCGGCTCGGGCCGAGCGCGGCGCGGCCACGCGCACCGACGAGCGCATCCCAGTAGCTGGGGCTGACCTCGAGGCTGCCGGCGGCGCTGCCCGGTGGCAGCGAGCCGATGTTGCCGCTGAGTTGCCAATCGAGCTTCGGGGCGATCTGCAGGTAGCGGAACCCGCCGAGCCACTGCAACGTGTACTGCGGCCGCTGGATCGCCGCATAGGTGGCCGCCAGCGTCCAGGCCTTGCCGCGCAGCCGAAAGTCGACGTCGGCGCTCGCGCTGGCGGGAATCTGGACCAGCCCACCCGGCCCGGCGATCGAAAGGTCGCGCGTGCCCGACTTGCTCTCGTCGAAGTCGACGTACAGGAAATCGGTGAAACCACCCCAGCGGCCGCGGCTGGCCTCGAAGGTGGCCATGAAGACCGTCTGCAGGTTGCTGAGCGAGAAGTAGTTGCTGAAGCTCACGCCCGCGCCGGGCGTGCCGCCCGATGGCGGAAACACGGTCTCGCCGCTGGCGCCGGGCAGCCACAGGTACAGCTGCGCGCGGAACTGCCACGGTTCTTCGCTCAGCGATTGCGCCTCCGCGACGCTGGAACCCATGACGGCCGCCACCAGCGTCATCAGGGTCCGTGCAGCGGAAGTCGCGCGCGTCGTCGGCATGGCTCGGTTCGAGGTTGCTGCAGCGGGTTCGGACTCTAGCGCGGCCGCATCGCCGCACGGCTGGCGAGGTGCTCGCGCACGGGCCGAACCAGATTCATCGCCACGAGGCAGAGCCGCTGCTCAGGCCGCACTGCCCGCCAACCCGTCCAGCAGGCAGCGCCGGATGTGGCTGATGGCGGGCAGCCCGTGGGTGTCGCAGGTGTCGCTTCGTTCCTTGTCGGACAGCCCCCGCACGTGCAGGTGCCAGGCCACGCACTTGGGCTCGTCCATCGCGCGGGCCGGCGGCAGCCCGGCGCACAGCGCGGCTGCGTCCTTCACGGCCGACTGGTCGTGCGCCATGGCGGCGCGATGGGCCCGCACCTGGGCCGCGAATTGCTCATTCGTGCTCGCGAACGCCGAATGGGCGGCCATCCCGAGGGCCAGCACCATCAGCACGCGGAGCACCGGCGACTTCGTTGCGACCATGGCAGGTCTCCCTCTGCGTCGTGTGCGCAACTCTAGCGTGTCGGCGGAGAGCCGTGTGACGTCAGACTCGGGTGGCACCCGGTCGGGCACGACGTGGCAGGCCGTCGGTGAGCGTGCAATTGGACGTGGTGTCGCTGGCTCGTTGGCTTGCGACCCATGCGGCACTCTCGTTCCTGGTCATGCTGCTCGGTGTCCTGGCGTGCGTGGCGGGCGGCTGGTGAGCGGCGAGTGGATGCGAGCGCAGCGACGGTAGTCAAGCCGAGAGTTCGACGCGGGCGAGCGTGTAGTCGAGCCTGTACAGAGCGTCGCCTGTCACCGTGGCCCCGCGACGCTCGAGGTGGCTTGGACCGACGACGCCGTCGGCCAGTTCGAGCAATGCGTCCGCGTCGTAGCCCATGAGCAGCAGCGCCGCGTCGACGCCGGCGTCGGCGCCGCGGATGCGTTGCTCGTTGGTCATCTGCGCGGCCGCCGCGCCTTGCAGCAGGTGCGCGCTGCCGACTCCGCGCCGCGCGGGCACGGCGGGCAGCAGCTCGTCGAGCAGCCAGCGGCGCAGGCTCGGTGCGGCCTGCACGTCGGGCTTGAAGCGAACCACGTAGGTGAGGCTGCCCATGCCGAGGCCGTGGCTCGCCACGACCGAGCACAAGCCGCGGCTCATGCTGCGGTAGTGCGGCATCATCTTCGAGGTCCACGCGCTCGGGCTGTTCAGGCGCTCGAGATACGCGGCCGAGGTCAGCGTCTCGAGCTGCGCCACCTCGTACAGAACGAGGTAGCGCGGTTCCCCGCGCAGCGCGATCGATCGGCTGCCACGCAGGAAACCCGGGATCGACAACCGTTCGGGCAGATGCTCGTGCGTGTGCCAGTCGTCATGCTCGGCGATCGCCTCGGAAACCACGTCGAACGACAACAGCATGGCGGCGGATCCGAGCAGGGGCATGGGTTGGACTCCGTGGTGGCGAGGGCCGTCGCCAGAAAGCGCTCATCGTATGCGAGCGACACCCGCAAGGCCTCGCGCGAGATCGCGCCGTCGAGGCCACGCCCTGCGCTCAGGGCGCGCAGAAGAGCTGCTCGAGAGACTGCTCCCAGACGTTGCCCAGCAGTCGATACCCGGTGCGCGTGGGATGGATCTCGTTCTGCCAATGCGCGGTCGGCCCGGTGTCGGTCGGGTCGGCCGGTGCGAGCGTGCCCTGGGTGTCGACCACGTGGATCGTGGCGTCGGCGGCCGCAAGCTCCAGCATCAGCGCGCGCACGCGACGCAGCAGCTCGCTGCCCAAGGCCGCCCAGTCCCGCTGCGGCACGCCGAACGCGTTGACGGCCTTGTATAGCCACGGCCCCAGGTTCGGCCCCGCGGCCGCGTTGCGCGGCGTGACGAAGTCGTAGGTGTGCATGACGATCGGCAGGCCGCGGTTGACCGGCGCGGCGTCGCGACGCTGCAGCAGAAGGCCGAACACGTCCTTCGCGTGGTTGCGAAACGTGGCCCAGCCCGGCTCGCTGACGTAGCGCGCGGGGTCGCCCGCGGCGGCCCACTCGGCCGCCGTGGCCAGCAGCCGGGTCGCCGGCGCCTGCCCGGGCGGTGACTGCGCCGCCGAGATCACGTCGTTGCCCAGCCCGGAGAGCAGCAGCGCGGTCCATGGCCTTGCCAGGCGACCGCTGAGCAGCTGCAGGAACGTCCGGTTGCTGGTGCTGTCGGTCATGTGCACCAGCTCGGCGCCGGGTCGCGCGCAGTTCACGGCCACCGCAGACTTGGACAACGTGAGCTTGTCGAACAGGTTGCTGGTCAGCCACGGCGGAACGGCGCCGATCGAGAACCACGAGTCCCCCTGCGCGAGGAACCGCAGGGCGTACTGCTCGATCGGAAAGCCGCCCGCCTGTCCGTGTCCGTCGAGATCGCCGGGTGAGATCAGTTGGATGTCGGGCACAGGCTGCTCCGGTCGCCATGCACGGAACGGACCGCGAATCGGCCGCCACGCATCCCAGTCCGCCGGTGGTAGGCCGGGCAGGTTTCGAACCTGCGACCAAACGATTATGAGTCGTCTGCTCTAACCCCTGAGCTACCGGCCCGCCGGCCGTCATTGTGCCCGGCGGGACGCGATGGCCGCGTACCGGGTCAGTGCCAAGTCGCCACGATGGCAGGCACGCCGAAGTCGCGACCGACCGCTCGCCGCGCGGCGCAGTAGTTGGCGCGGGCCCGTGGGCTCAACCCCCGGAGGTCGACCTCGCCTTGCTGGTTGCACGGGAAGGCGAAGCCGCGGCCCTCGTCGAACAGCGATCGAAAGTGCAGCGCGTACGTCGGCGCGGGCTGGGCATGAAGGATGGCGTGGTTCATGTCGCACCTCTCGATCGGGGCCGGCGGACCGGCGATGCATGTGCGATGTCATTGCATCCGCGCCCTGTTGCGCTCCGGTTGCGGCGTAGCGCCCACCGGTTACCGCTGAAACCCCGTCGACCCGCGCCAGTGTCCGCGCCGCGTCGCGAGGGTTTCAGGTGTCACGCGAAGCCAACGAGCGCGTCATCGGAACGGCACGGCCGGTGTCGATGCTGCGCTGCGCTGCTCGAACGCACCGCAGCCACACCACAACGAATCACCGCGCAGGCGCACCATGCAACCCGATTGGCCTTTGGGCACCCACCTCACCACACCGCGGCGGGGCTACATGCACCATGGCATCTACGCGGGCGATGGGCGGGTCATCCACTACGCCGGCTACCACCGCATGTTCCGCCGTGGCCCGGTGCAGGAAACCACCGTCGAGAATTTCGCGCGCGGCCGCGGCGTGCAGGCGCAACCCGGTGCGATAGCGACGTTCGCGGGCGTCGACGCCGTGGTGCGCGCACGCTCGCGCCTCGGCGAGGACCGCTACCGCGTCTGGACCAACAACTGCGAGCACTTCGTTCACTGGTGCCTGTCGGGCACCGCGCGCAGCCCGCAAGTCGAACGCTGGGGGCGCCGCCTCGGCTCGGCCTTTGCCGCCGTGGGCGCGCCACAAGGCGCGGCGCTGCGGCCGGCGTGATCACGGAGCCGGCACGCGCCGGCGGCGCTCACTGCTTGTGCGAGAGCACGTTGCCGACCAGGCGCGACGTGATGTCGACGATCTGCACCATGCGGTCGTAGGCCATGCGCGTGGGGCCGATCACGCCGAGGGTGCCGACCACGCGGCCGTCGATCTCGTACGGCGCCGACACCACCGACAACTCCTCGAACGGCACCGCGCCACTCTCGCCGCCGATGTAGATGCGCACGCCCTCGGCGCGGCTCGACACCTCGAGCAGGCGCATCAGATCGGCCTTCTTCTCGAACATGTCGAACAGCTTGCGCAGCGAGTCCATGTTGTGCCCGAAGTCCTGCACGCCCAGCAGGTTGCGCTCGCCCGACACCACCACTTGCTCGCCCTCGCTGATGGCCTCGCTGCCGGCCTGCACCGCGGCCTGCATCAGCTGCGCGATCTCGTCGCGCAGCGCCACGATCTCGCCGCGCAGGCGGTCGCGCATGCCCTCGATGTCGAGCCCCACGTAGTGGGCGTTGACGTAGTTGGTCGCCTCGACCAGTTCGGGCTGCGCGTAGTCGCGGCTGGTGACGATGACGCGGTTCTGCACGTCGCCGTCGCCGGTGACCAGGATCAGCAGCACGCGCCGCTCGCTCAGGCGCAGGAACTCGATGTGACGCACCACGCCGGGCCGCCGCGGCGCCGTGATGACGCCGACGAAGTGCGACAGGTTCGATAGCAGCTGCGCCGCCTGCGCGATCACGCGCTGCGGCTGGTCGGGCTGCAGCTCGCGCGGGCTGCCTATCTCGGCGAGCAGTTGCGGCAGCGTGGCCTCGACGTCGACCGGGCGCGCCGTCAGCATCGTGTCGACGAAGAGGCGATAGCCGCGCGCCGTGGGCACGCGGCCGGCCGACGTGTGCGGGCTGGCGATCAGGCCCAGGTCCTCCAGGTCGGCCATCACGTTGCGGATGGTGGCCGGCGACAGCTCCAGCCCCGACGCCTTGGACAGCGTGCGCGAGCCCACCGGCTGGCCGTCCGCGATGTAGCGTTCGACCAGGGTTTTCAGCAGGGATCGGGAGCGCTCGTCGAGCATGGATTTCATTGTACG
>DATJYZ010000242.1:0-2083 GCA_035499355.1 Burkholderiaceae bacterium
TTGATCGGCAAGGTGACGCACGACGTGAACAAACTGCTGAAGGTGCTGGCCAAGATCGGCACGACCGAGCAACTGCACATCGTCGTGTACGAGGCTGGCCCGACAGGCTTCGGACTGCAACGCGCCTTGAAGGCAGTGCGCCCGAAATAGAGGAACTTATGTCGACCGGCACACTCCATTCACCCGCAGGAGGGCGGGACGATGCGAGTTGCCGAGGCAATCAAGCTGGACGTTCAGACGGACCGGGAGCTTCGCATCCTGGCCAAACGCGGCCGCATCGAGGCGCGGCTGCGGCAGCGCGCGCAGATCATCCTGCTGGCCGCGCAGGGCCGGCAGAACAAGGAGATCGCGGTGGAGGTCGGTCTGGACCGACGCCAAGTCGCCCTGTGGCGCACTCGCTTCCTGAACGGCGGCATCGATGCGCTGCGGCGGGATGCGCCGCGCCCGGGCCGCACGCCAACGATCACCGGCGAAGTGGAGTCGCGCATCGTGCACGCCACGCTGCACACCAAGCCAGCGGCAGCCACGCACTGGAGCACGCGCACGCTGGCCGAGCAGCTGGGGTTCAGCGCCACGACGATCCGCCGCGTCTGGCGCCGCAACGGTCTGAAGCCTCACTTGGCGCGCACGTTCAAGCTCTCGCGCGATCCTCGCTTCGAAGACAAGCTCGTCGACGTCGTGGGCCTGTACCTGAACCCGCCGGAGCATGCGCTGGTGCTCAGTTGCGACGAGAAGAGCCAGATCCAGGCGCTCAACCGCACGCAGCCGGGCCTGCCGATGAAGCGCGGCCGCGCGGGTACCTACACGCACGACTACAAGCGCCACGGCACGACCACGCTGTTTGCGGCGCTGAACACGCTGGACGGCAGCGTCATCTCGATGTGCCAGCCACGGCACCGCCACGGGGAGTGGCTGAAGTTCCTGCAGCTCATCGATCGCAAGACGCCCAAGCGCCTGAGCTTGCACCTGATCGTGGACAACTACGGCACGCACACCCACGCCGACGTGCAGGCTTGGCTCGCCAAGCACCCGCGCTTTGTCATGCATTTCACGCCCACCGGCGCGTCGTGGCTGAACATGGTCGAGCGCTTCTTCCGCGACCTGTCGGACAAGCGCATCAAGCGCGACAGCTTCACCAGCGTCGCCGAGCTGGAGTTGGCCATCGATCTGTACATCGCCGCTCACAACATCGATCCCAAGCCGTTCATCTGGACTGCCCAGGCCAGGGACATCCTCGCCAAGGTGACGCGGGCGAAGAAGGCTCTGGCAGCAACTTCGCAATAAGTGCAGAATAAATCGGCGCACTGCACTAGCGCGTACCGCCCGCTGCCAGGCCTGGAGCCGAAGCTGGCGATCGTTGACGGGTCGGCTTTACGCGCTTCGGTACGAATCCGAGGTTGGAGGCAGCGAAACGGCCGTGCAGATCGCTCAGCGGACGTACGAGATGCCGCCGCGGGACGGCTTCACGACATCCGATGCCGCGGTGATTCCCGAAGGGCCGGGTCGGTGACGGTCGCCTCATCGTTGCGCAGCCGGTCTTCGCGGTGAGAGCGGATCGGGTGACTCGACTCCGTCTTTCGAACGAGATCGAAGCAGACCCTCGGCCGGATGAAGCGGGTCCTGGCTCAGGTTGAAATGAGCTTGCGTTTGCAGCTCTTCAACCCAAGGGATCACCACCATGAATTCGCTTCGACTGGCCACGGCCACCGCCGTCTTCGCGCTCCTCGGAGCCGTCTCCTTCTACGCCCACGCGCAGGTCGCGGGCAGAACCACTGTCGGCCTTGCGGGCAGTCGCCACCGATGACGCAGCGCTTGCGGCTGACGCCTGCGACGTCCCGGTCGAAGCGTACGCCGCGCTCGGCGGCATCTGCGATGGTGATCACCTCGCCGAGCGCATGCGCGTGCTGCACGGCCAGGCGCTGTCGATGCTCGCGCGGCTCATCGTGCAGCGCGAGTTGATCACGGTCGAGCGGCGCGGGGCGATCCTCGTCCCGCTCTTCCAGTTGGACCGATCGACCTGGTTGCCGCGACCAGCCGTGCGGCGCGTCGTGCGCGAGCTGCGGGATGTCTACGACGACCTCGA
>DATJYZ010000243.1:0-6660 GCA_035499355.1 Burkholderiaceae bacterium
AGCTGGTGCGCGAGGAAGAACGGATACGGTTGGCCACCGTCGCTCGCACGCTGCGCATCGGGCGGCGCCAACAGCGCGGTGTAGCGCATCGGCGTCGGGCTTGAGCGCGCGTCGGTGTAGCCCATCATGCGCTGCGCCACCAGCTTGGCGTCGATGCCCGCGGCCTGGGCCAGCGCACGCTGCACCAGCAGCTTGCTGACGCCGACCCGGAACGCGCCGCCGATCAGCTTGACCAGCAGGAAGGCCTCGTCGGCGCCGAGCTGCCGCCACCATTCGCGCAGCGCGGCGGTCTGCACCGGCGGCGGCTCGCCGCGCAGCGGCAGCAGGCGCTGCTCGATCCACTCGGCCAGGCCGGCGCGATCGCCGTCGTCGCCCTCGTCGTCACGGTCGCGCAACGGCAGCACGTGCGCGATCGTTTCGGCGAGGTCGCCCACCGCCTGGTAGCAGGCCTCGAACAGCCAGTCGTCGATGCCGGCGGCCTCGCTCGCGCTGGCGCGCAGCACCGCGGTCGGCACGCTCTGCCGAGGCTTGCCGCCGGCCAGGAAGTACGCGGCCCACGCCGCGTCGGCCGCCGGCGCCTGCGCGAAGTAGCGCTGCATCGCGTCGACCTTGTGCGCGGTCGACGTGCTGGCGTCGAGCTCGGCGAACAACGCGGCGAACGCCCTCACGTCGCAGCGCCCTCGCGGGTGCTGTCCGTGGCGTTGTCGTCGGCGCCGTCGGTGGGGGCCGCGGCCGCGGTGTCGGCCTCGAGCGCGTCGTCGCCGTAGGCAGTGGCGAAGCTGCCGGCCTGCAGCCCTTGCTGCTGCAGCCAGCGCACCATCACCGCCTCGTAGCCGTGGGTGACGATGACGCGCTGCGCGCCGGTGGCGGCGATCGCGCGCTGCAGGCCGGGCCAGTCGGCGTGGTCGCTGAGCACGAAGCCGCGGTCGACGCCTTGGCGTCGCCGTGCGCCGCGCAGCCGCATCCAGCCGCTGGCGAAGGCGTCGCTGGCGTCGTCGCCGAGGCGGCGTGCCCAGCTGCTCCCCTGCACCGCGGGCGGCGCGATCGCGATCGCGCGCTTGAGCTCGGCGCGCGGCACGTCGTCGATGCGCCGGGTCGGCGGCAGCGCCACGCCGGCGGCGCGGTACGCCTCGTTGAGCACCTCGACCGCGCCGTGCGCGACGATCGGGCCGATCGTCGGGTCGAGCCCCGCCAGCAGGCGCTGCGCCTTGCCGAAGCTGTAGCCCATCAGCAGGCTGGCGCGACCGGCGTCGGCGTTGGCCTGCCACCAGGCGTTGATCTCGCGCTGCACCGCGGCCTGCGCGCGCCAGCGGTAGATCGGCAGGCCGAAGGTCGACTCGGTGATGAAGCACTCGCAGCGCACCGGCTCGAACGGCGCGCAGGTGGTGTTGGCGTCGTGCTCGACGCCGCTGGCGAAGTAGTCGCCCGAGGCCACCCACACGCAGCCGCGGTGCTCGACGCGCACCTGCGCCGAGCCGAGCACGTGGCCCGCCGGGTGCAGGCTGACGCGCACGCCGTTGCAGTGCACCGCTTCGCCATAGGCCAGCCCCCGCAGCGCGATGTCGCACCCGAGCCGCGCGCGCAGCACGCCCGCGCTGACCGCGGTGGCGTGGTAGGCGCCGTGGCCGACCCGCGCGTGGTCGGCGTGCGCATGCGTGATGACCGCGCGCGGCACCGCGCGCCAGGGGTCGATGTGGAAGTCGCCTGCCGGGCAGTACAGCCCCTCGGGGCGCAGCACGATCAGGTCGTCGGCGTCGTCGCGCGGCGGCGCGGGCGCGTCGTCGTTTGCCATGCGGGCAGTGTTGCATGATGGCGGCCTCGACCCACTCGACAGGGAGAACGCGATGCCCGGCACCACGCGCACGGCCAGTGGCCTGGAGTACGAAGACACCGTGGTCGGCGGCGGTGCCACCGCGCGCGCCGGGCGCGAGGTCACGGTGCACTACACCGGCTGGTTGCACGACCCGGCGGCACCGCAGCTGCGCGGCGCCAAGTTCGATTCGAGCAAGGACCGCAACGACCCGTTCCGCTTCGACCTCGGCGCGCGTCGCGTGATCGCCGGCTGGGACGAGGGCGTGCAGGGCATGCAGGTCGGCGGCACGCGGGTGCTGATCATCCCGCCGCAGCTCGGCTACGGCGCGCGCGGCGCCGGCGGCGTGATCCCACCGAACGCGACGCTGGTGTTCGAGGTCGAGCTGCTCGGCGCCTGAGCGCGCTGCCTCAGTTCATGCCCGCGCGCACGTTGGCCAGCACCTGGTCGATGGCATCGATGCGCACGAAGCCCAGGCGCGGGTACTCGATGTCGAGGATCACGTAGACGGTGAGGGCGACGATCGCCGCGAAGCCGACGCCGTGCACCCAGTCGTAGCGGCGCTGGTGCCCGGCCGCCTGGTAGCCCGCCAGCACCGCCGACGCCAGCGCGAGACCGATCAGCATGGCGTAGATGATGATCGGCGGGTGGATCTGCGTGGCCATCACGCGCACGGTGGTGATGTCGAACATCGCATTCAGCGCCGGCACCATCAGCATCTCGGCGCTCGGCCGCGCCTCCGGCAGCCGCAACGCCGCGAGCGTCTGCGCCCAGATATCGGCCTGCAGCGCCTGCGAGCGCGCCAGCTCATCGCGCGAGGCCTCCAGGTCGGGCAGCTTGCGGTAGGTGGCCAGGCGCGCGTCGACGTACCGGCGGAACGTCTCGCGCAGGCGCGGCTGCGTCGCCGCGGGCAACAGGTCGATGCGCAGGTACGCCGTGCCGACCGCGTTGGCCTCGTCGACCACCTGCGCGCGCCGCTGGTCGAAGCGCGTCAGCGCGCCGGAGAAGGTGAACGCGATCAGCAGGCCGAGCAGCGCGAAGACGGCCGTCTCGAGCGAACCGACGTTCGACAGGCCGGCGGTGTCGCGACGAGCCAGCGCGCGCAGGCCGAGCCGGCGCCCGACGTCCAGCGCCACCAGGATGCCGGCGAACAGCAGCAGCGCGATGCCGCCACCGACCGTGGCCGGGTTGATGATCTGCAACATGTTCACGCTGTCGGTGCCGCTGGCTGCGCCCGGCCGCTCCTCCACCTCGGTGGTCCCTATAGTGCCAGCATGCGCAGTCTGATCGCGTCGGTGCTGATCTGGATGGCGGCCGCTTTGGCGCTGGCCGCCGAGCCGCTGGCCAAGCTCGGCGTCGTGCTGCTGCAGCCGAGCGACGTGCTCGAGCAGCGCGTGCCCACCGTCGACGCGATGGCCGACTACATCAAGGCCGTCGAGGCGGCGGCACGCGAGGCCGTGCGCAGCGCCGCGGTGCGCCAAGCGACCAGCGGCTTCATCGTGATCGCCGTCAAGCCCGGCGCGAAGTCGAAGGTCTGGCTCGACTTCGACACGCTGGTCGATCCGGAGACCAGTCGGCAACTGGTCGCGCGCATCACCGCGGTCGAGCCGTTCGAGGCGCGCAACGGCCCGGTGGTGTTCGCGGTCAAGGTGTCGATGTGGGACGGCCGCGAGTCGCGCCGCATCGCGCCGTCGCCGACGGAATGGAAGGCGGCCACCCGGCAGGCAGGTCGGCAGCTCGACATCGACAGCCTGATCCAGCGGGTCTGGCGCGAGCCCGACGCCTGATGCGCCACCGACCCTCGAGGCGGCGCTGCGCCGCCGCGCTGTGCCGGTGGGTTCTGTTGCTGGCCGCGGCATCGGGCGCTGGCGCGGCCGCGGCTGCCGACGAGCTGCTGGCCGACCTCGACCACCGCCTCGCGCGCAGCAGCGCCGATGCCGTCAATGCGCACCTGGTGGCGCAGTGGTCGGCGGCGATGGCGCCGCTGAACCACAAGACCGCGTCGTGCGAACTGCACGCGGTGAGCCTGGCCACGCGCCTGAGCCGCAGCCACAACACCGCGGCGGTGCAGGCGCACGGCGAGGCGTTGCGCGCGGCCAGCGGCAGCTGTGCCCGCTTCGTGCTGGCGATGGCGACGCTGCCCGAGGTGCCGCGCGTGTGCGGCTCGGTCTCGTCGTGGGGCCCGGCGCAGACCGCGCGCGAGCTGCGCCGGCGCATCGCCGCCATCGATGCCGACGACGTGCTGCGCACCACGCGGCGCGGCACCACCTGTCGCGCCGCCTACGTGTACGAGCTGGAGAACACCCGCGTCGTCGTGCGGCGCGGAGCCGCCACGCCGTCGGGCCGCTAGCCGAGGCGGGGAGCCGCAGGCGCGGCGAGTACCATCGCAGCCTTCGCTGTCGTCGGCTCACCGATCGGAGCACCATGACCATCAAACCCCGCGTCGGCGCGATCATCCTGATCGTCCTCGGTGCGCTGTTTCTGCTGTCCAACCTCGGCATGTTGCCGCGCCTGGGCCCGCTGTTCGCGCAATGGTGGCCGCTGATCCTGATCGTCGTCGGCGCGTCGATGCTGTTGCGACGTTGACGGGCTCCGCGATGACGATGCCGTGGTGGTGGCGGCGCGCGCTCGTCGCGCTGGTGGGCGGCCTGTTCGCCGGCGCGGTGGCGGCCCAGGTGGAGCGGCCGGTCAAGATTCTGGTCGGGTTTGCCGCCGGCGGCTCGGCCGACATCGCCGCGCGACTGATTGCCGAGCGCCTGCAGGTCGAGCTCAAGCAGCCGGTGGTGGTCGACAACAAGCCCGGGGCGGGCGGTCGCATCGCCGCCGAGATGCTGAAGAATGCCGCGCCCGACGGCAGCACGATCATGCTGGCGCCGATCGTCGTGCCGGTGCTCGCGCCGCTGGTGTTCAGCCGGCTGTCGTACGACCCGGCGGCCGACTTCGCGCCGGTGGCGCGAGTCGCCGACTTCCAGTTCGGCCTGTCGGTCAACGCTGCGAATCCGATCCGCAGCGTGTCGGAGCTCGTCACCTGGTCGAAGTTCAACGCCTCGCTGGCCAGCTACGGCACGCCGGCACCGGGCAGCCTGCCGCACTTCTTCGGCGTGCAGATCGCCAAGGCCACCGGTGTCGACTACGTGCACGTGCCGTTCAACGGCGGCGCGCCGGCGATGAATGCGCTGATCGGCAACCAGGTCGGGTTCGTGATCGACACGCTGGTCGACGGCATCGAGATGCACCGCGCCGGCAAGACGCGCATCATCGCCACCTCCGGCGCCAGGCGCAGCCCGTTGCTGCCCGAAGTGCCCACCTTCGCGGAGGCGGGGCTGGCAGGCATCGAGGGCGTCAGCTGGTTCGCGGTGTATGCGCCGGCGAAGACGCCGGAGCCGGTGGTGCTGCAGCTCAACGCGGCGATCAACAAGGCGCTCGCGGTGCCCGAGCTGCGCGAGCGTTTCACGCGCCTGGGCCTCGAGCCCACGGGCGGCACGCCGGCCGACCTGGCCGCGGTGATGAAGCGCGACAGCGAGCGCTGGGCGCCGGTGGTCAAGGCCTCGGGCTTCCGCGCGGATTGAGCGGGTCGCGCCGTGCAGGACCTGCCGCTCACCGCTTTCGCCGACGATCACCGACGTCCCCGTCCAGCGATGACGGCACGGCGCCATCGACCCCGGAGCCCGCGATGACCCTGCGCACGCTGCAGATCGACGATCGGTTGTTCCAGTACGTGCTCGATCGCGCCCGCGAACACCCGGCGCAGGCGGCGCTGCGCGAGGCGACGCGCACGCACCCGTACGCGGGCATGCAGATCGGCGCCGATCAAGGCCAGCTGATGGCGCTGCTGGTGAGGCTGATCGGCGCGCGCCGCACGATCGAGATCGGCACCTTCACCGGCTACAGCGCGCTGGCCGTCGCGCTCGCGCTGCCCGACGACGGCCGCGTTCTGGCGTGCGACGTCAGCGACGAGTACACGCGCATCGGCAAGCCCTTCTGGAGCCAGGCCGGCGTCGCGCACAAGATCGAGCTGGTGCTGGCGCCGGCGCTGGCCACGCTCGACGCGCGCCTGGCCGCGGGCGAAGCGGGGCACTACGACTTCGCCTTCATCGACGCCGACAAGACCAACTACGACGGCTACTACGAGCGCTGCCTGCGCCTGCTGCGCCCGGGCGGGCTGATCATGCTCGACAACATGCTGTGGAGCGGCGCGGTGGCCAGGCCGTCGAAGGACGCCGACACGCTGGCGCTGCAGGCGCTCAACGACAAGTTGCACCCCGACGAGCGCGTCGACGTCGCGCTGCTGACCATCGGCGACGGCGTCACGCTGGCGCGCAAACGCTGAAGCGGCGCGGCGCCGGAGCGCGAGTCCGACCCGATGCTCTCGCACCTCGAACGCCCGCCCCATCCGCCGCCCGGCTGGGGTCGGGTCTGGGCCGACTTCGGCCCGCGCTACGCCGCCAACGGCTTCGTCGGCTGGATGTTCGCGGCGACCGCGCCGGTGGCGGTCATCCTGTCGGTCGGCGCGCAAGGGGGCCTCGGCGAGGCTCAACTGGCGTCGTGGATCTTCGGCGTCTTCTTCGTCAACGGACTGATCACGTTGCTGTTCTGCTGGCTCTACCGGCAGCCGCTGGCGTTCTTCTGGACGATCCCCGGCACGGTGCTCGTCGGCCCGGCGCTCGGCCACCTGAGCTTCGCCGAGGTGATCGGCGCGTACTATGCGGCCGGCGCGCTGATGCTCGTGCTCGGCGCGACCGGGTGGGTGCGGCGGGCGATGCAGGCGGTGCCGATGCCGATCGTGATGGGCATGGTGGCCGGCGTGTTCCTGCGCTTCGGGCTCGACCTGGTGCGCGCGCTGCACGCCG
>DATJYZ010000244.1:0-2799 GCA_035499355.1 Burkholderiaceae bacterium
GATCCACTTCGGCGACCACCTCGGCGAAGCCGCCTGGCAAGACGTGCCCGGCGAGCACCGCGCCAACCTGCGCCGCATCATCGTCACGCAGGGCGACACCGAGCCGGCCAGCGTCGAGCAGCAGCGCCACCTCGGGCTCACCTGCCCGAGCCTGTACGACCTGCGCAACCTGTTCCAGGTCAACGTCGAGGAGGGCCGCCACCTGTGGGCGATGGTCTACCTGCTGCACAAGCACTTCGGCCGCGACGGCCGCGAAGAGGCCGAGGCGCTGCTCGAGCGCCGTTCGGGCGACCAGGACAACCCGCGCATCCTCGGCGCCTTCAATGAGAAGACGCCCGACTGGCTGAGCCTGTTCATGTTCACCTACTTCACCGACCGCGACGGCAAGTTCCAGCTGTGCGCGCTGGCCGAGAGCAGCTTCGACCCGCTGGCGCGCACCACCAAGTTCATGCTGACCGAGGAAGCGCACCACATGTTCGTCGGCGAGAGCGGTGTCTCGCGCGTCGTGCAGCGCACCTGCCAGGTGATGAACGAGCTGAAGACCGACGACCCCGCCCGCCTGCGCGCCGCCGGCGTGATCGACCTGCCGACGATCCAGCGCTACCTCAACTTCCACTACAGCGTGACGATCGACCTGTTCGGCGCCGACCAGTCGAGCAACGCCGCCACCTTCTACAGCTCGGGCCTGAAGGGCCGCTTCGAGGAGGGCAAGCGCAACGACGACCACCTGCTCAAGGGCGCCACCTATCCGGTGCTCGAAGTGAGCAACGGCCAGCTGGTCGAGAAGCAGGTGCCGATGCTCAACGCGCTCAACGAAGTGCTGCGCGACGACTTCATCAAGGACTCCATCGCCGGCATCGGCCGCTGGAACAAGGTGATCGAGAAGGCGGGCATCCCGTTTCGCCTGACCGCGCCGCACAAGGCGTTCAATCGCAGGATCGGCACGCTGTCGGGCATCAAGGTGGCGCCCGACGGCCGCGTGGTGAGCGATGCCGAGTGGAATGCCAACGTGGCGCAGTGGCTGCCCACCGCCGAAGACCGTGCCTTCGTCGCCAGCCTGATGGGTCGCGTGGTCGAACCCGGCCAGTTCGCGCACTGGATCGCGCCGCCGGTGATGGGCATCAACCGGCAACCGATCGAGTTCGAATACGTGCGCTTTGGATAACGCCCACCCCCGAAGCGGCCTGGCGGCCGCTTCCCCCTCGAGGGGGCAACACCTGTGGACCGGCGGAGCCGGATCCACGGTGTTCGCTCGGGGATGCGCCGCCGGACCGGCGCAAGTCGGCGAGGCATGATGCGCATCGGAGATTGAGATGGACATGCCCGTTGCCGACGACGTGCTGAACCAGCACGTCATCGACCCCGAGATCTGCATCCGCTGCAACACCTGCGAAGCCACCTGCCCGGTGGGCGCAGTGACGCACGACGCGCGCAACTACGTGGTCGACCCGGCCAAGTGCAACCACTGCCTGGCCTGTATCCCGCCGTGCCCCACCGGCTCGATCGACAACTGGCGCCGCGTGCTCAAGGCGCGTGCCTACACGGTGGAAGAGCAGCTGAGCTGGGACGTGCTGCCGGCCGAGCTGCCGCCCGATCAGCTGCGCGGCGGCGGCGACGCGCCGCCGCCGCAGAGCGCTCCGGCCGCGCCGCCGGCGGTGCAGGTGGAGCCCGGCGAGGCCGCGTTCTCGACCGCCGCGGTCAACGCGACGCTGCCGCCGTGGTCGGCGGCGCACGCCTACGCCAACCTGTACGGACCGAAGAGCCCCACCACCGCCAGCGTGGTCGGCAACTTCCGCGTCACCGAGGTCGGCAAGGACTACGACACGCACCACATCGTGCTCGACTTCGGCACGATGCCGTTCCCGGTGCTCGAAGGGCAGTCGATCGGCATCCTGCCGCCGGGCACCGACGCCAACGGCCGGCCGCACCACGCGCGGCAGTATTCGATCGCCAGCCCGCGCAACGGCGAGCGCCCGGGCTACAACAACCTGTCGCTCACCGTGAAGCGCGTGCTCGAGGACCACCAGGGCCGCCCGGTACGCGGCGTGGCGAGCAACTACCTGTGCGATCTCAAGGTCGGCGACACGGTGCAGGTGATCGGGCCGTTCGGTCTGAGCTTCCTGATGCCCAATCACCCGCGCTCGAACATCGTGATGATCTGCACCGGCACCGGCAGCGCGCCGATGCGTGCCATGACCGAGTGGCGGCGCCGGCTGCGCGCGTCGGGCAAGTTCGAGGGCGGCAAGCTGATGCTGTTCTTCGGTGCGCGCACGAAGGAAGAGCTGCCGTACTTCGGCCCGCTGCAGAGCCTGCCGAAGGATTTCATCGACATCCACCTGGCGTTCTCGCGCACGGCCGGGGCGCCCAAGCGCTACGTGCAGGACCTGATGCGCGAGCGCGCCGCCGACCTGGGTGCACTGCTGAAGGACGCCAACACCTGCGTCTACGTCTGCGGCCTGAAGGCGATGGAAGAGGGCGTGGTGCTGGCGCTGCGCGACGCCGCGCAGCAGGCCGGCCTGCACTGGGACACGCTGGCCGGCGCGCTGCAGCGCGAAGGCCGCCTGCACCTCGAGACTTACTGACCGCAACCACCGCGCAGCGCCGGCGTGACGCGGGCCGCGCTATCCTGCGCCGGCCATGACCGCCGCGCCTTCGCAGCCCACCGACGACGGCTCCACCGTGCCGCGCGGCCGGCGCAGCGGCAACGCGCTGGCCGACGGCGCGCGGCTGGCGGAGTTCGAGGTCCGCGGCGTGATCGGCGAAGGCGGCTTCGGCATCGTCTACCTGGCGTGGGACGGC
>DATJYZ010000245.1:0-2175 GCA_035499355.1 Burkholderiaceae bacterium
CGGCTCGCCGGGCCCGAGATCGCCTACATCGCCGGGCATTGCGAGGCGCGGGCGTTCATCGTGCAGGACGAGCTGCGCGCGGTGGTCGAGGGCATCCGCGCCGAGCTGGCGATCGAGGCCGGCCGCTACGTGCTGTTCGGGGCCACGTCGCCGCGGCCGCAATGGCACGACTACGAACAGCTGATCGCGGTGGCGTCGGCAAGCCCGCCCGGCGTCGATGTCGGGCCCGAGGACCTGTTCGCGCTGATGTACACCTCGGGCACCACCGGCAGGCCCAAGGGCGCGATGCGCAACCACGAGGGCAACGCGCTGCTGGCGTTCGCCACCGCGCTGGAGTTCGGCCTCGGCAGCGAGGACAACGGCCTGCTGGTGATGCCGCTGTGCCACGCCAACTCGCTGTACTTCAGCGTCACCTTCGCGATGCTCGGCGCCACCATCGTCGTCGACGACCGCAAGAGCTTCGACCCCGAGGCGCTGCTGGCCACGCTGGCGCGCGAAAAGGTGACCTTCACGTCGCTGGTGCCGACGCACTACATCATGATGCTCAGCCTGCCCGACGCGGTGAAGGCGCAGCACGACGTGCGCGCGGTGGGCAAGCTGCTGATCTCGTCGGCGCCGGCACGCAAGGACACCAAGCTCGCCATCCTGCAGCTCTTCCCCAACGGCCGCTTGTTCGAGCTGTACGGCTCCACCGAGGCCGGCTGGGTGACGATCCTGCGACCGGACGAGCAGATCGAGCGGCTCGGCTCGGTGGGCCGCGAATGGGCGGGCTCCGGCGCGATCCGCATCCTCGACGCCGACGGTCGCGAGGTGCCCGACGGCGAGGTCGGCGAGCTGTACTCGCGCACCGCGTACGTGTTCGACGGCTACTGGAAGAACCCCGACAAGACCGCTGAGGCGTTCCGCGGCGCGTGGTGCTCGGTGGGCGACATGGCGCGGCGCGACGGCGACGGCTTCATCCACCTGGTCGACCGCAAGAGCAACATGATCATCAGCGGCGGCGAGAACATCTATCCGTCGGAGGTCGAGGCCGTGCTGGCGGCGCATCCGCAGGTGCAGGACGTGGCGGTGATCGGCATGCCCGACGCCAAGTGGGGCGAGGCGGTGCAGGCGGTGGTGGTGCTGCGCAGCGCCGGCGCCGCCACCGAGGCCGAGCTGCTGGAGTGGACGCGCGGCCGCATCGCCGGCTACAAGCGGCCGAAGTCGGTGCTGTTCCTGGCCGAGTCGGAGATGCCGCGCACCGCCACTGGCAAGATCCAGCACCGCCTGCTGCGCGACCGCCTCGTCGCACGTGTCAGGTAACAACGTCGGGCGTGCGGCCATTGGCGTTGTATTCGCGTGGATTGACCGCTGCAACGGAACCGGAATGTCATTGATCGGCTGCGGCGCCTAGCCCACAATCGCCGCCGGCAGGTCGACATCGACAACCGAGAGAAGGAGACAACACCATGCCAAGAAGCAAGCCCGTAGTCCGCTCGTTGATCGCGCTGGCGGCGCTGTGCGCGCTCGGCACCGCCTCGGCCCAGCAAGCCCAGGAAGAGCCCGGCTGGGCCAAAGGCCGCCCGAAGACCGACGTCGCCATGAAGATGGCGCCGGTGCCGGCGTTCCCGGTGCCGACTCCGGCCGATCAGCTGCCGGTGAAGAAGTTCAAGCTGCCGCCGGGCTTCAAGGCCGAGGTGTGGGCCTCCGGCGTGCTCGACGCGCGCAGCCTGCGCCAGGGCCCGAAGGACAACATCCTCGTCAGCACCCTGTTCGTCGGCAACAAGGTCTACCGCATTCCCGAGAAGGGCAAGCACGAGGCCAAGGTGATCATCGACAAGATGGAGATGGCCGCCGGCATCGAGTACTACAAGGGCGCGCTGTTCGTGGCCACCAACACCAAGATCCTGCGCTGGGACAACGTCGACGATCGGCTCGACAACCTCGGCGAAGGCAAGGTGATCTACGACAAGCTGCCCGGCGGCGGCGATCACAGCTGGAAGTACCTGCGCGTCCATAACGACCGCCTGTACTACGAGGTCGGCGGGCCGTGCAACATCTGCGACCCGGGCGAGTGGGCCAAGCTGTACAGCATCAAGCTCGACGGCACCGACAATCAAGTGTTCGCTTCTGGGGTGCGCAACACGGTGGGCTTCGACTTCGATCCCAAGGACGGCACCCTCTGGTTCACCGACA
>DATJYZ010000246.1:0-10912 GCA_035499355.1 Burkholderiaceae bacterium
CGCGCGAATGCGAGGCCAGGCCCATCGCGTCGAGCGTGCGCGGGCCGCGCCGCAGGTCGCGCCCGAGGAAGCCGCCGGCGACGCCGAGCAGCCCGTGGGCCACCGGCGCATCGACGCCGATCCAGCGCGCCACCGAGGCCAGGAAGGCGAGGCCGAGCTCGATGTCCTCGCTGACGTAACGGTGGTGGTGCAGGTCGATGTGCTCGCGCCAGTCGCCCGACTTGACGAGCTTCTTGTGCGCGTCGCCGTACATCCAGCGGTCGTTGAGGTAGTGGTCGGCCAGCGGATAGTGCGGCGCGCCGTAGCCGAGCGCCTCGCGCACCGCGATGCGCTCGGCGTCGAGGCGGTCGGTCACCGCGCGCACCGCCGGCTGCGTGCCTTCGTTGTGGATGTCCCAGCGTTCGAAGTGCTGCAGAGGCGCCGCGTTCATCACCACCAGCGGCGGGTGGATCACGGGCCCGGCATTCATGAGCGCGCCCGACAACGCATCGCCACAGCCGTGCACACTGGGGAAGGCCTCGCGGATCACCGCCAGCGCACGGTCGGCTTCGCGTGCCGGGTACACGCCGGTGGGCAGGCGCACCGCGCGCACCGTGATGTGGACCTCGCGCGGGCCGTGCTTGCGCGTCAGGTACGGCAGCGTGCCGGTCTCGGCCCACGCCACCCTGGCGCGGCTGCCGGCGGCGCGCGCCGCACGCGCCATCGCCACGCTGCCGAAGGTGCCGGGCGGAAGGAACACCACCTGGCCGTCGGCGAGATGAGGGCCCATCGCGCGCGCGATGTCGCCCTGCGCGATGGCCGGCGACGGCATCACGATCAGCTGCGCGCCGCGCATCGCGTCGCCGATGTCGGCGCTGGCGCGCTCGATCGCGACCTCGCGCCTGCCGTCGGTGTCCTTCAACACGATCGAACCGCTGTCGATCACCGGCTGCAGCGCCGCGGCGTCGCGCCGCCACAGGCGCACCCGATGGCCGGCCTGGGCGAGGTCGGCCGCGGCGGCGTAGCAGCCATTGCCGCCGCCCAGGATGGCGATGTTCATGCGCAAGCCTCCATGTCGGCCGATGGTAGCCGCACGGGGCGCGCAGCCCGCGACGGCACCGCGCAAAGGCCGGCAACGGCCGCCAGGGCTGGTGAGGCACCGTCGCTGCCGCAGACCGCGCGGCGCCGAGACACAGGAGCCGGATCAGCCCGTTTGCGGCGAGGTACGCCGGAGCATCTCGGTGCGAATGTCCTTCTTCAGCACCTTGCCCACCTTGGAGCGCGGCAGGTCGGGCCAAATCTCCACCAGCTTGGGCGCCTTGACGCTGCCGATGCGCGCCTTCACGAAGGCCTGGATCTCCTGCGGGTCGACGCTGCGGCCGGCGTGCAGCTGCAGCACGGCCACCACCTTCTCGCCCCACTTGTCGTCGGGCAGGCCGATCACCGCACTGTCCTGCACGTCGGGGTGCTGCATCAGCGCCTGCTCGACCTCGACCGAGTAGACGTTGAAGCCGCCGCTGATGATCATGTCCTTGGCGCGATCGACGATGTAGAGGAAGCCGTCGTCGTCGATGCGGCCGATGTCGCCGGTGTGGTGCCAGCCGTGGCGCCCTGCCTCCGCGGTGGCCGCCGGGTCCTTGTAGTAGCCCGTCATCACCAGCGAGCTGCGGACGACGATCTCGCCGGTCTCGCCGCGCGGCAGCAGCCGGCCCTCGTTGTCCATCATCGCCACCTGCACCAGCGGCGCCGGCCGGCCGGCCGACGACAGGCGCTGCCGCGCCACCGAGCCGTCGGCGTTGAAGTGCTCGCGCGGCGCCATGGTCGAGATCATCATCGGCGCCTCGGTCTGGCCGAACAACTGCGCCATCACCGGGCCGATCTTCGTCAGCGCCTCCTCCAGCCGCGCCGCCGCGATCGGCGCCGCGCCGTACCAGAAGCACTGCAGCGAGTCGCGCCGCGTCTGCGCCAGTAGCGGATGCTCAAGCAGCATGTAGATCAGCGTCGGCGGCAGGAAGGTGTGCGTGACGCGGTGGCGCTCGATCAGCGCCAGGAACTCGCCGAGATCGGGCTTGGGGCTGATGACGATGCGCCCGCCGAGGGCCATCACCGGCAGGCACAGCACGCCGGCCGCGTGCGTCAGCGGCGCCAGCGCGAGGTAGGTGGGCCGGCCGTCGAACGGATAGCCCATCAGCGTCAGCGCCGACATCGTCTCGAGGTTGCGGCCCGACAGCATCACGCCCTTGGGCTTGCCGGTAGTGCCGCCGGTGCCGGCGATCATCGCCAGGTCGTCGAGCGGCGCGATCTCGACCGACTCGTCGCCCACGCCCTCGAGCCACTCCGACAGCGACGGTGCGAACAGCCACGGCCGGTCGAGGCACACCAGCAGGCGCAGCTTCGGCAGCGCGCCGCGCATCTGCTCGACCATCGGCGCGTAGGCGCTGTGGAAGATCAGGGCCGCGCAGTCGAACGCATCGAGCACGAAGCGGTTCTCGGCCACCTCGTTGCGCGGGTTCACCGGGCACCACACGGCACCGGCGCGCGACACCCCGAACACGCAGGCGAACGCGTGGGCGTCGTTGCTCGACAGCACGGCCACCTTGTCGCCGGCCGCGATGCCCGAGCGCTGCAGCCCGCGCGCGACGCGATGGCTGAAGCGCTGCACGTCGGAATACGACAGATCCGCCGTGCCCATCGTCAGGCACGGCGAACCCTCGCCGAGCGCGGCCCCCTTGTCGAGGTAGTCGACGAGGCGCATCTAGCGGTGCACGGTCAGCACCGGCTCCTGCACCAGGCCGAAGCTGCGCAAGGCGCCGAGCAGTTCGCGATGGCCGAACGCTTGGCAGCCCGACGCGAAGCCGGCGCGCTTCGGCGCCTGCTGCAGCAGCGACGCCGCGGCGAACGCCTGCAGCAGCCCGGTCTGCTTGTAGTTGCAGTTGCCGTAGATGACGCAGTGCGCGCGCGCCAGCGGCCCCGAGGCGTGCACCGAGTCGAGCGACTTGTTGATGCGCGGATTCTCGCGCGGCGGCATCGTGTTCATCACGCCGGCGGCCGTCTTGGCCAGCGCGGCGTAGCGGTCGTCGGCGTTCATGCCTTCGGTAGCCTTGATCGCGGCGGCGACGATCTGCGGCACGCCGAGCATCAGCGGCCGGTTGAACACGCCGCCCAGCACCTTCACGTTGGCCACGCGTGGATCCTTCTTGAACCACACTGGATGCGAGGTGCCGCCCCACGGCAGCGCCAGCGCGAGCTCGTGCTGGCCGGGAATCGCCACGTTGTACAGGCCGGCGTCGGGTTGCCACTCCACGTACTGGTTCTGCTCGAGGTGGTACGCCTTGGCCATCGCCGCGTTGACCAGGATCGTCTGCGTCGAGGCGATGGTCGGGCTGCCGCCCCAGAACACCGCGATGTCCAGCGTGTCGAGGCCCGGCGTCTCGAGGCACAGCTGGGCCGCGATCTCGCCGGTGGTGTACATCTGCGCCAGGCCCGGCGACAGCAGCAGGCCCGCATTGGCGAAGCGCGCGCCGTACTCCTGGTCGAGCGTGATCAGCCAGTCCTGCTCGCCGGTGGTGTCGGTGTAGTGGCACTTGGACGCCAGGCAGGCCTGCACGACCTCGTGGCCGAACTTGGCGAACGGGCCCACGGTGTTGAGGACGACCGACGCGCCCTTGAACAGGTCGGTCAGCGCGGCGGTGGTGTGCGGCACCTCGACGACGTCGAAGCTCGCCGTCTCGATGCCGGCGACGTTGGACTTCATCGCGGCCTGGATCTTGTCGGCGCTGCGGCCGGCGGCGACGAACGGGATGTTGTACTCGCGCAGGTACTCGCACACCAGGCGTCCGGTGTAGCCGGAGGCGCCGTACACGACGACGGGTTTCTTGCTGCTCATGGTTGTCTCCTGATTCGGTGGGATGCCGGGTCTGCGTTCACATGCCCATGCCGCCGTCGACCGGCAGGCCGACGCCGGTGATGAAGCGCGCGGCGTCGGAGCACAGGAACACCACCGCGTCGGCCATGTCGCCGACCTCGCCCAGGCGGCCGGCCGGGGTCTGCTCGACGATGGCGCCGACGGCGGCTTCGGGCGACGGGAACAGGCCTGCGGCGACCACGTCGCCGGCCAGCTTCATGCCCATCTCGGTGGGCACCAGTCCGGGGTAGACGCAGTTCACGCGCACGCCGTAGCCGAGCTTGCCGGCTTCCATCGCGGCCACGCGCGTGAGGCGGTCGACCGCCGACTTGGTGGCCGAGTAGCCGGCGATCGACGGGAACGCGATCGTCGCCGCCACAGATGCGATGTTGACCACCGCGCCGCCCTTGCCCGCCGCGCCGCCGGGACGCATGGCGCGAAACGCGTGCTTGAGGCCGAGCGCAGTGCCGACGATGTTGACGTCGAGCATGCGGCGCAGCTCGCCGGGCTCGATCTCGGTCACCAGCGCCGTGACCTCGATCCCCGCATTGTTGACGAGGATGTCGAGGCCGCCGAGCGTGTCGACCGTGGTCTTGACCGCCGCCACCCAGTCGTCTTCCTGCGTGACGTCGAGCTTCACGAAGCCGACCTTGGCGCCGCCGCTCGAGAGCTTGCCCGCGGTATCGCGGCCGAGCGCGGTGAGCACGTCGCCGATCATCACTGCCGCGCCGGCCTGCGCCAGCGCCTGCGCCATGCCTTCGCCGAGCCCGCGCGCGCCACCGGTGACCAAGGCCTTGCGGCCGGTCAGGTCAAACCTGCTCATGGATGTCTCCTGTCGTGATTTGGACATTCGTCAAGGAATGCGGACGCGCATGCTAGGAGTCGTTTTGACGACTGTCAAGAATTTTCTGGACACTCGTCAAGCTTCGCTCGATGCGGCCGGCGGCGGGCCGGCACGCGCGGCGCGCTCTCTTTACAATCGCTGCCCATGACGACGATGCCCCGCACCCGCGACCACAAGTTCAACGAGCGGCGCGCCGAGCTCGGCGAGGCCGCGCTGCAGACGCTGGCCGAGCTGGGCTATGCCCGCACCAGCCTGCGCGAGATCGCCCAGAACTCCGAGTTCTCGCACGGCGTGCTGCACTACTACTTCACCGACAAGCTCGACCTCATCCTGTGCAGCGTGCGCCAGTACAAGGCGCGCTGCGTCAAGCGCTACGACGAGGTGACCGCCACCGCGGAGAGCTACGACGAGTTGCTCGAGGGCTTCTGCACCGCGCTCGGCGAGACGCTGCGCACCGAGGCACCCCTGCACCGCCTGTGGTACGACCTGCGCGCGCAGTCGCTGTTCGAGCCGGCGTTCCGCGCCGACGTCGCCGAGATCGACAAGAGCCTCGAGCGCATGATCTGGCGCGTGCTGAGCCGCTTTGCCGAGCTCTCCGGCCATCCGGCGGCAGCGCCGAGCGACGTGGCCTACGCGATGTTCGACGGGCTCTTCCAGCAGGCCTTGCTGAAGCACCTGTCGGGCGACAAGAAGGCGGTGGCCGCGCTGCGCGCCCACGTGCGCATGATCGTGCCGCAGCTGGTCGCCGCACCGGGCGCCAGGAAGAAGCGCCGCACCGCGGTGCCCGCGTAGACGCCGCCGCGCGCAGGCCCACGGCCGCCGGCGCTCAGCCGGCCTTGCGCGCCCGCTCGCGCAGCTCGCGCCGCAGGATCTTGCCGGTGGCCGTCATCGGCAGCGCGTCGACGAACTCGATCGCGCGTGGCGTCTCGTGCCGCGCCAGGCGCGTGCGCACCGATGCGCGAATCGCCTCCACCAACGCGGCATCGCCGACGACGCCGGGCCGCAGCACGATGTAGGCCTTGATCGACTCGGTGGTCACCGGGTCGGGCACGCCGACCACCGCCGACATCGCGACCGCGGGGTGGCCGTTCAGCGCGTCTTCGATCTCGCCGGGGCCGATGCGGTAGCCGGCGCTGGTGATGATGTCGTCGGCGCGGCTCTGGTACCAGAAGTAGCCGTCGTCGTCGCGCTGGCCGAGGTCGCCAGTGAGCAGCCAGTCGCCGGCGTACTTCTTGGCGGTGGCCTGCGGGTTGCGCCAGTACGCCAGCATCATCACCGGGTCGGGCCGCTTGAACGCGATCTGCCCCACCTCGCCCGCGGCCAGTTCGTGCCCGTCGTCGTCGACGATCGCCGCCACGTGGCCCGGCATCGCGCGGCCGAGCGAGCCCGGCTTCGGCGCCAGCACCTGCCAGCAGTTGCCGAGCACGAGGTTGCACTCGGTCTGCCCGTATACCTCGTTGACGCGCACGCGCAGCGTGCGGTCGGCCCACTCGAGCGTCTCGCGGCCGACCGATTCGCCGCCGCTGGCCACGGCGCGCAGGCGCAGGTCGAAGCGCTGCACGGGGTCGCGCACCGGCACCATGCGGCGCAGCATCGTCGGCGTGAGCAGGCTCACCGTCACGCGGTGCTTGCCCATCATGCGAAAGGCTTGCTCGGGATCGAACGTCGCGTTGCGATAGGTGAGCACCGGCAGCCCGCAGAACCAGGCCGGCATCAGCACGTCCATCAGGCCGGCCAGCCACGACCAGTCGGCCGGCGACCACATCACGTCGTGGGGCTGCGGCAGGAAGTCGTACATCATCTCGTTGCCCGGCATGTGGCCGAGGATCGAGCGGTGGCCCTGCAGCGCGCCCTTGGGCAGCCCCGTGGTGCCCGAGGTGTAGTTGATGAACGCCGGCGTGTCGGGCGGCAGCGCCAGCGTCTCGTAGGCATCGCTGGCGCGCGCCAGGGTGTCCCAGAACGGCAGCGTCCCAGCGGCCGCGCCGTCGGTCAGCAGCACCGTCTGCAGGTCGGCCGCGCGCTCGCGCACCGCCGCCACGGTGGCGAAGTGCGCGGCATCGGTGATCAGCGCCTTGGCGCCGCTGTCGCGCAACCGGTACTCCAGCGCATCGGTGCCGAACAACACCGAGGTCGGTACCGACACCAGCCCCGCCTTCCAGCACGCCACGTGCGCCACGGCGGTGGCGGGATCCTGCCCGAGGTAGATCATCACGCGGTCGCCGCGCTGCAGACCGAGTCGTTGCTCGAACACGTGGGCGCACTGGTTGGCCAGGCGCTGCACGGCGCCGAAGGTGAAGGTCGCGACGCGGCCATCGGCCTGCTCGTGCAGCAACGCCACGCGGTCGGGGCTGCGCGCGGCATGGCGGTCGCACACCAGCGCGGCGATGTTCATGCGCTCGGGCAGGCGCCAGGCGAACGCGCGGTGGATCTCGTCGTAGGTGCTGGCTCGGGTGATCAGCATGGCGGAGGACTCCACGGGGGTGGCGGTGTCGAGGCGGCTCAGCGCTCGGCGCCGACGATGCGCCGCGCCAGCGCATAGCGGTGCACCTCCGACGGACCGTCGTAGATGCGGAACGGCCGGATCTCGCGGTAGATGCGCTGCACCACCGTGTCGGTGGTGATGCCCATGCCACCGAGCACCTGCAGCGAGCGGTCGACCACGCGGCTCAGCGCCTCGGAGCAGAACACCTTGCACTGGCTGGTCTCGGTGCGCGCGTGCCGGCCCTGGTCGAGCAGCCACGCCGCGTGCCACACCGCGAGCCGGCAATGCAGCAGGTCCATCTCGTTGTCGGCCAGCATGAAGCCGACGCCCTCGTGCTCGCCGATCAGGCGGCCGAAGGCATGGCGCCGCCGCGCGTAGTCCACCGCGACGTCGTGCGCGCGCCGCGCGGCGCCGAGCCAGCGCATGCAGTGGGTGAGGCGCGCCGGCCCGAGCCGCACCTGCGCGTTGCGGAAACCCTGGCCGACCTCACCGAGCAACGCGCTGGCCGGCACGCGCACGTCGCGGAAGTCGACCACCGCGTGGCCGCCCGGCGACACCGCGTCGATGGTGTCGAGCACCCGCACCACCTCGAAGCCCGGCGCGTCGATCGGCACCAGGAACATCGTGGCGCCGATGTCGCTGCCCGTGGCGTCGAGCGTGCGCGCCATCACGATGTTCAGCGCCGCGCCCGGCACGCCGGTGATCAGCCACTTGCGCCCGTTGATCACGTAGTCGGTGCCGTCGGCCCGCGCGGTGGTCTTCATCAGCGACGGGTCGGCACCGGCGCCGTCGTCGGGCTCGGTCATCGAGAACACGGTGCGGATCTCGCCGGCCACCAGCGGGTGCAACCAGCGCTGCTTCTGCTCGGCGTTGGCCACCTGGTGCAGCAGGTTGGTGTTGCCTTCGTCGGGCGCCTGGATGTTGAACGCCAGCGGCCCGAGCAGGCTGTAGCCGGCAGCCTCGAAGAACACCGCCATGCCGCGGTGGTCGAGGCCGAGCCCACCGTACTCGAGCGGTGCGTGCGGCGACAACAGACCCTGCGCGCGCGCCAGCGCGACCAGCTCGCGCCGCAGTGCGTCGCTCGGGCCGTGTGCGTCCTGCCGCGGATCACTCTCGCGCGGGATCACGTGCTCGCGCACGAACTGCGTCACCTTGTCGCGCAGCTCGGCCTGCTGCGCGGTCGGCGCAAAGTCGATCATCGGACCGCCTCCGGTTGGTTCAGTGCACCGGCGTCGCGCAGCAGCGCCGCCGCGCGGCCGAACAGCGTGGGGATCGCCAGCGCGAAGCGCTCCCACACCGCGTCGGGCCGGCGGCCGCTGCGGTGCAGATGCACGTTCAGGCACGAGATGGCACCGAGCCGATAGCCGGCCAGCGCCTGCCACCACGCCATCGCGGCCGGCTCGACGCCGTAGCGCAGCGCGATCGCGCGCGGCGTCAGCGGACACAGCGGCCGCCAGTCGGGCCGCCAGCTGAGGCGGTCGGCCAGCATCATCATCCAGCCGACGTCGAGCAGCGGGCTGCCGATCGATGCCAGTTCCCAATCGATGATGCCCACCAGGCGACCACCGTCGTACAGCGCATTGCCGGGCTGATAGTCGCCGTGCACCAGCGCGGGTGCGGGGCTCGGCGGCAGCCGGTCGAGCAGCGCCTCGCGCACCCGTTGCGCCGCATCGAGCCACGCCGGCTCGGGCGCCTTGGCGGCGATGCGATCCCAGCGTGTCACCTCGTCGTGCGGCGCGGTCGGCCGCTCCCAAGCGGCCAGATCGCGCTGCCAGTCGAAGCGATGCAGGCGCACCAGCACATCGATGCATTGCTCCCACAGTGGGGCGACGGCCTGCGGCGAACGATCGAAGCGCGCATCCGGCTGCCAGACGAAGAACGGCACGCCGGGCAGGAACGCCATCATCACGAACGGCGTACCGAACCAGGCCTCGTCGGCGCCGGCCCACGGCACGTCGGGCACCGGCAACCCCGCCGCGTGCAGCGCACGCAGCAGCGGCGCCTGGCGGAACACGTCGGTGTTGCCGGCGCGGCGTACGCCGGGCGGCGACAGCTTGAGCACGAGCTTCGCCTGCACGCGTGCCGCATCGCCGCGCTCGACGACGCGGAAGCCGAACGTCAGCCCCGCGTGCCCAGCCTCCATCACCTGCAGGCCCTCGACCGCGGCGCTCGCGCCGTAGTGCGCGGGCACGAAGCGGTCGAGATGGGCAGCGACCTCGTCGAGCTTCATGGCCGGAGCGCGCGGACGATGCGGACGGCCTCGCTCGGATGCGCCGTCGTCAGATCACGCCGGCGCCGCGCAACGCCTCGTAGCGCGCGGGCTCGATGCCGAGCCAGTCGACGTAGACCTCGCGGTTGTGCTGGCCGAGCTGCGGCACGGCGCCCACCGCACGCGGCGGCGTGGCCGACAGCTTGATCGGCGAACCGAACACCTCGACGTCGACCTCGCCGAACGGCACCTGCACGAACATCTGCCGTGCCCGCAGGTGCGCGTCGGCCACCACCTCGTCGATGCGCTTGATCGGCGTCAGCGCGATGCGGTCGCCCGCCATCGCCTCCAGCTCGGCCTTGGTGCGGTCGGCAAACCAGCGCTCGATGATCGGCTTCACGCGGCGCTGGTAGGTGGCCTCGTCGAAGCGCTTGGCCATGGTGTCGATCTCGGGGTCATCGCCCAGCTCGGGCTCGCCGAAGATCGCGCAGCTCTCGCGCCAGAGCTTGTCGGTGTAGCTGCCGAAGAACACGTGGCCGTCCTTGCACGGGTACTGGCCATAGGGCCGCGCGAACGGATGGTCGTTGCCGAGCGGCTCGGCCACCTTGCCGGCGACGGTGTAGTTGACGATCGCGCTCTCGGTGAGCGTGACCACCGAGTCCTGCTGCGCGATGTCCACACGCTGTCCGAGACCGCTGCGGTCGCGGTCGCGCAGCGCCGCCAGCGTGCCGATGGTCGCGTAGAACGACGCCGCCAGGTCGCCGAGGATGCTGCCCACGCGCAACGGCGGCTGCCCGTGCTCGCCGTTCATCGACCACAAGCCGCCGGCGGCCTGCGCGGTGCTGTCATAGGCGGGGCGCAGCGAGTGCGGACCCTCGTGGCCATAGCCGCTGATGCAGGTGTAGACGAGGCGCGGGTTGAGCGTCTTCAGCAGCGGCCAGCCGAGACCGAGCTTGTCCATCGTGCCGGGCCGGAAGTTCTCGAGCAGCACGTCGGCCTTGGCCACCAGCTCGCGCAGCAGCTGCTTGCCGTCGGGGTGCTTGAGGTCGAGGCTGACCCCGAGCTTGTGGCGGTTGTACTGCGCGAAGTAGCCGCTGCCGGCATCGCGCCCTTGCGCATCGTGCAGGCGCGGCGGGAAGCTGCGCACGTAGTCGGCGTCGCTCGGGTGCTCGACCTTGATCACCATTGCGCCCAGGTCGGCCAGCATCTGCGCGCAGTAGGGGCCCGCGACCACGCGCGTGATGTCGACGACGGCGATGCCGTCCAGCGGAAGCGCTCGCGTGTTCACACCCTGCTCCTTCACCAGCCGCCGGTGGTCAGCCAGTCGTCGAGCTGCTCGAGCCGGTCGCTGCCCCAGAACGGCTCGCCGTCGACGAAGAAGAACGGCGAGCCGAACACGCCGCGCGCCAGCGAGGCCGCGACGGCGTCGCGCAGGTCGGTGCGCGCCTGTTCGCCCTCGATGCCCTCGAGCATCGCCTGCGGCTCGACGCCGAT
>DATJYZ010000247.1:0-3445 GCA_035499355.1 Burkholderiaceae bacterium
GACCGACGCATAAAAGGCGTCCATGTCGAGGTGGGCGATCCAGCGGCGCGGGGGCATGGCCGGATTGTCGGCCGCCGGGGCCCGGCTGATGCATCCGGTTGCGATTGCGGGAGTCACGTCGTTCAGCGTCAACGGCCTGCCGGTGACCACCGACGCCGGCACATCGTTTCCCGAAGGCGCGGGCGGGCGTCGCGCTGGGCGTGGCGGTCGAGGTCAAAGGCCGGCTGGCCGGCGACGGCGTGACGGTGGAGGCCCTGCAGATCAAGTTCGAGCAGTGACCGACCGCACGCCGGCGCGGCGGGGTGGGCGCCCGATACGGCGGCGACCGCCGCTAGCATCGGTGCCTAGCCCCGAGAATCCTGTGGCATGACCGCGCGCGCACCAGCCCCGTCCGACGAGCAGGAGGCGCTCTTGGCCGCCTTGCGCAAGGTGCTGGAGCCACTGGCGACGCTGGCCGTGCAGCGCGGCCTGCCCTACGCCACGGTCGACGAGCTGCTGCGGCGTGCCTTCGTCGGCGCCGCCGACGTCGCGCACCCCGACATGCTGCCGCACCGCAAGGTGAGCCGCCTGGCCACCGCCACCGGCATCAACCGGCGCGAGGTGTCGAGGCTGTTGGGTGTGCTGCGCGATGCCAAGGCATCGCAGCAACTGCCGCGGCGCTCGCTGGCCAGCGAGGTGTTCTCGCATTGGATGAGCGACGCGCGCTACCGCGACCGGCGCGGCGAGCCCAAGGCGCTCAAGCGCCAGGGGCGCGCGCCGAGCTTCGAGTCGCTGGCGCAGGGCATCACGCGCGACGTGCATCCGCGCAGCCTGCTCGACGAGCTGTTGCGGCTGAAGCTGGCGGTCCTCGACGAGCAGGACGACACCGTGGCGTTGGTGCGCGACGCGTTCGTGCCGAGCGGGGACCGCGTGCGCATGCTCCAGTTCCTCGGGCACAACGTCGGCGACCACCTGTCCGGCGCGGTGGCCAACGTGCTCGGGGACGGCCGCCGCCACTTCGAACAGGCGATCTATGCCGAAGGACTCAGCGAAGCGTCGGTGCAGGAGGCCTGGCAGCACATCGGCGAGTTGTGGAAGGCATTGCTGGCCGCGCTCGTACCCGCGCTGGAAGGCAAGGTCGAGCGCGACAAGCCGCACGAGGGCGCGACGCATCGCCTGCGACTGGGCGTCTACACGTTCGACGAGAACGCGGCACCGGCCGCAGCGGCGGCGCGGCCGCGCAAGACGAGGAAGCAGTGATGGCACGGGTTTGCAAGACGCCTTGGTGGCGCGCGCTTGGCGCGCTGGCGATCGTGGGGATGGCGGTGCTCGTGGCCTGCGGCGGCGGTGTCGGCTCCGGTGGCACGGGCGCGTTCGCGTCGGGGCCGATCACCGGCTTCGGCTCGATCATCGTCCAGGACATTCACTTCGACGAGAGCAGCGCCAGCATCGACGACGACAGCGGTGCCGCGCGCACGACAGGTGACCTGCGGCTGGGCACGGTCGTCGAGGTCGACAGCGGTGATGTCAGTGAGGGCGCGGCTGCCGCCACGCACGTGCGCATCGTCAGCGCTCTGGTCGGCAGTGTCGATTCGGTCACCGCCGGATCGCTGGTCGTCATCGGCCAGACCGTGCGCATCAACGCGGGCACGGTGCTCGACGACAGCTTCAGCGGCGGCGTGGCCGACATCCATCCAGGCGACGTGGTCGAGGTCTACGGCTTCGTGTCGACCAGCGAGATAGTCGCCACCCGCATCGAGCCCAAGGTCGGTGCCACGGCGTTCAAACTGCGCGGCGTGGTGACGGCGCTCAACCTGCAGTCGGGGCAGGCCGGCACGTTCGACATCGGCAATCAACGTTTCGTCCTCGGCGCCGGCGCGAGCGGGATCGACGCGCTGCGCAACGGGGCGTTCGTGCGCGTCGTGCTCGGCACGGCACCCGACGCGCAAGGTCGCTGGGTGGTCAGCGCGGTCGGTGGCACGGCGCCGGCCGGTGGCGACCGCGACGAGGCCAAGGCGCGCGGCATCATCACCTCGTTCACGTCGATCGCCAACTTCGGCGTCGGCGGCGTCGTGGTCGACGCCAGCAACGCCAAGATCGAAGGCGGACCGCTGGCCGCCGGCCTGCGGGTCGAGGTCGAAGGGCGCCTCGTGGGCGGCGTGCTCGTGGCCAGCCAGGTCGAGGTCGAGAACGAAGACGAGCACGAACCGCTCGATCTGCGCGGATCGATCGCCACCCTCGACGCCACGGCGCAGGTGTTCACGCTCGCCGGACGCAGCGAGCGCATCGGCTATGCCAATACGGGCAGCTTCGTGAACGGCACGGCCGCCGACCTGGCCGTCGGCAGGCGCGTGCGCGCGATCGGACAGCTGTCGGCCGACGGCACGCTGGTCGAGGCCACCCAGATCCGCTTCGACAACTAAGCCCCGGCGCGTGGCGGCGCGAGGCCGACGGCCGCTGGCGGATGGTGCTCGATCGCGGCGAAGCGGCGGATCGCGCCAAGCCCGGAGCGCGTCCGCTTCGCGGCGCTCGCGCGAGAGCCGGGCTCTCAGGCCAGGCGCTGCCGGTGGCGCTCGATCTGCTCGCGCACGCGCTGCGGCGCCGTGCCGCCGCGCACGGTGCGCGCTTGCAGCGATGCCTGCAGCGTGAGCGCCGCACGCGCGGCGTCGTCGATCGCGGGGTGCAGCGCGCGCAGTTCGGCATCTGGCAACTCCGCCAGGTCGACACCGCGCTGCAGGGCCAGCTTCACCGCCCGCGCCACCACCTCGTGCGCGTCGCGGAACGGCACGCCCTGCCGCACCAGGTGGTCGGCGAGGTCGGTGGCGGTGGCATAGCCCTTCAAGGCCGCGGCCCGCATCGCGTCGGGCTTGACCTGCAAGCCGCCAACCATCTCGGCCATGACGCGCAGTGTCGCGGCCAGCGTGTCGACGCTGTCGAACAACGGCTCCTTGTCTTCCTGGTTGTCCTTGTTGTAGGTCAGCGGCTGTCCCTTCATCAGCGTGAGCAGGCCCATCAGGTGGCCGATCACGCGGCCGCTCTTGCCGCGCGCCAGCTCGGCGACGTCGGGGTTGCGCTTCTGCGGCATGATCGACGAGCCGGTGCAGTAGCGATCGGCGAGGTCGACGAAGCCGAAGCTCTGGCTCATCCACAGCACGATCTCTTCGGCCAGCCGCGACACGTGCACCATCGCGATCGACGCGAAGGCGGCGAACTCGATCGCGAAGTCGCGGTCGCTGACGGCGTCGAGGCTGTTCTCGCACACCCCGTCGAAGCCGAGCTCGCGCGCCACCATCTCGCGGTCGAGCGGGTAGCTGGTGCCGGCCAACGCGGCGGCGCCCAGGGGCAGCCGGTTGGTGCGCCGGCGCACGTCGGCCAGGCGCTCGGCGTCGCGCGCAAACATCTCCACGTAGGCCAGCAGGTGGTGCGCGAAGCTGACCGGTTGCGCCACCTGCAGGTGGGTGAAGCC
>DATJYZ010000248.1:0-8710 GCA_035499355.1 Burkholderiaceae bacterium
GATGAACCAGCCCAGCGCCTTGCCAAACACGCGGCCCACAGAGGCCGCGTCGCCCATGTGCGCGATGCCGACCACCAGCGTGGAGAACACCAGCGGCCCGATCAGCATCTTGATCAGCCGCAGGAACACATCGGAAAACAGCGAGATGTAGCCGGCGATCTGCCCGGCCGACTTCTTGTCGGGGAAATTGATGAACACCATGTAGCCGAGGATGATCCCGATCACCATCGCGATCAGGATCGAGGCCGCCGGCGGCAGGCCTCTCTTGGTCATGCTGGGGTCGAGTGCCATTCGCGATCCTTCCTCCGCCGTGCGGTATTCCCTCAGGCGCACACTGTGCCCGCAAACCGTCGTGGTCGGCAATGGCCGCGCCGCAACGCCGCCACGGTGGCGCGCGTCAGGGGCAGCGCGTCAGCCCCGATGCGTTCCAGGGGCGGCGTGCGCCATACGCATCGGTCAGCGTGGCGAGGAACGTCGCCAGGTCGTCGAGTTCGTCGGCGCGCAGTGGCCCGTCGGCCGGCGGTCCGGCATGGTCCAGCGTGTCGCGCAGGCGCTCGGTCTGGCCGTTGTGGAAGTACGGTCCGGTCACGGCCACGTTGCGCAGCGACGGCGTGCGGAACCGCCCGGCGAGCGACGCATCCACCACCAAGTGCCGCGTGGCGCGCGCGTTGCGGCGGGTGGCATCGTCGTTGTAGGCGCCCTGCAGGTTGAAGCGGCTGGCTTTCAGATCGCGCGCGTCGCGCAGGCGACCGTTGTCCTCGAGCGCGCGCGCCACCGCGGCCGCGGCGTCGTCGGCCGGCGCCACGCCGGCGTGAAAGTCGCCATCGGAGAAGTTGGCGCCGCCGTGGCACCGCACGCAACCCGCGCGGCCGACGAACAGCTTGAGCCCGCGCAGCGCGGCGACGGGGTACGCCGCCATGCGCTGCGCGTCGGCGCGCGCCAACGCATCGCGAAAGTCGTCGAACGGCGTGCGCCCGGTGACGAGCGTCTCGACATACGCGGCCAACGCCTTGCCGACGTTGACGACCGTGCGCTCGGGGTTGATCTGCGGCGAGACGCCGAACACGCGGCGGTAGCACGCCGCCAGCTCGGGCTCGCGCACGAACAGGCGTACCACCAGCGCACCGTTGCCGTCGAACTCGCGTGCGTCGAGGATCGGCTTGACGCTGGCCATCCACAGGCTGTCGGCGCCGCCGCCCCAGCCGTACCAGCGCTGCTGCGCCAAGTTGGCCAGCGCCGGCGTGTTGCGCGGCAGGTCGGCCAGACCGTGGGCACGCGCCTTGATGTCGGTGAACGCGCGATCGGGCTGGTGGCAGGTGACGCAGGCGATGTACCCCACCGGCGACATGCGCGGGTCGCGAAACAGCTGGCGGCCGAGCTCGATGGCCCGTGGCTGGCCGGAAACGCGATTGCCCGGGTCGTGTGCCGCTGCGGGTGGCCACGGCCCCAGAGCGACGACGCGATGCGCCTCGTCGCGCGTCAGGGCCGGCTCGGCGATCGCGGCCGCGCCGGCGAGCTGGCACAGCGCCAGCAGCCAACGCAGCGACAGCCACCGGCCTGGCCGCAGCCGGCGTCGCGCGGCGTTGGCAGGCGTGCGGTGCGTGCGCATCGGGACCACGTTGGCACTGTAGTGCGCCCGGGCCACGATTGCATCGGCCGTCCACCTCGCGCCGGTCAGGGTCGATGCTGGCGCGCGCGGCGACCAGACCGATACTGCGACGCTTCGAACCATTTCGCTGCGAAGGAGAACTCCATGGACCTCGGACTCAAGGGCAAGCGCGTGCTCGTCACCGGCGGCAGCAAGGGCATCGGCCGCGCCATCGCGGAGGGCTTCGCCGCTGAAGGCGCGCATGTGTCGATCTGCGCGCGCAACGCCGACGAGGTGGGCATCGCCGTGTCGGCGCTGAAGGCCAAGGGCGTCAACGCGTTCGGCAAGGCGTTCGATGTCGCCGACGGCGCCGCGCTCGCCGGCTGGGTCAACGCCAGTGCCAAGGAGCTGGGCGGCATCGACGCCCTGGTGTGCAACGTCAGCGGCCTGGCGGTGGGCGACAACGCCGACACCTGGGAAAAGTCGTTCCGCGTCGACATGATGCACAGCGTCAACGCGGTGCAGGCGGCGGTGCCGCACCTGGAGAAGTCGGCCAGCCCGTCGATCGTGCTGATCTCCAGCGTGTCGGGCTTCGAGGTCGATTTCGCCGCCGGCTCGTACGGCGCGATCAAGGCCGCGCTGATCCACTACGCCAAGGGCCTGAGCCGGCAGCTCGTCGGCAAGGGCATACGCGTCAACTGCGTCTCGCCCGGCAACACCTATTTCGACGGCGGCATCTGGCAGACGATCGAGAAGAACATGCCCGACTTGTTCGCGTCGACGCTGAAGGTCAACCCCACCGGCCGCTTCGGCACCGCGCAGGAGGTGGCCAACGGCGTGGTGTTCATCTCGAGCCCCATGGCCAGCCGCATCTCGGGGACCAACCTGGTGATCGACGGCGCGCTGACCGTCGCCGTGTGAGGAGCACGCCTTGGGCCACGACCATTCGCACCACACCATCCACCGCCGGCACATCCACCACGGTTGGAACAACGCATTCGAGCCGGTGCTGCGCATCGAGCCGGGGCAGACCGTGCATTTCGAGACCGTCGATGCGTCGTCGGGACAGCTGAACCGAGAGTCGAAGGCCGCCGAGCTGGTCAAGCTGGATCTCGCGCGCGTCAACCCGGTCACCGGGCCGGTGTACGTGGACGGCGCGAAACCCGGCGACGCGCTGAAGGTCACCGTGCTGTCGTTCAAGCCGTCGGGCTGGGGCTGGACCGGCAACATCCCCGGCTTCGGCCTGCTCACCGAGCAATTTCCCGACGCGCACCTGCACCACTGGCACTACGACCCCGGCCTGAAGCCCGCGATGTACGGGCCCGGCGGCCGCGTGCCGCTCAAGCCGATGTGCGGCACCATCGGCACCGCGCTCGCCGAGCCTGGGCTGCACAGCGTGATCCCGCCGCGCCAGGTGGGTGGCAACATGGACGTGCGCGACATCGCCGAGGGCACCGAGCTGTGGCTGCCGGTCGAAGTGGCGGGCGCCCTGTTCTCGGTCGGCGACACGCACGCCGCGCAGGGCGACGGCGAGGTCTGCGGCACCGCGATCGAGAGCGCGATCGACGTCAGCCTGAAGATCGAGCTGGTCAAGGACGCGCGGCTGCGCGGCCCGCGTTACCTGACTCCGGGGCCGGTGTCGCGCCACCTCGATACGCGCGGCTATGAGGTCACCACCGGCATCGGCCCCGACCTGATGACCGGCGCCAAGGCCGCGGTGTCCGAGATGGTCGAACTGCTGGCCAAGCGCTACAACTACTCGCCGATCGACGCCTACATGCTGTGCAGCGTGTGCGCCGACCTGCGCATCAGCTCGATCGTCGACGTGCCGAACTGGGTGGTGTCGTTCTACTTCCCGCGCGTGGTGCTCGACTAGCGAGCCCGTGCGGCGACCGCTGCCGCGCGCGCACGGCCGAGATGGTGCAGCATGTCGCGCACCATCGCCGGCAGGTCGAATTGCGCGCGCCATCCCCAGTCGGCGCGTGCCTTGGCATCGTCGATGACCTGCGGCCAGCTGTCGGCGATGGCCTGCCGGAAGTCGGGCTCGCAGTGCAGCGCGAAGCCGGCGACGTGACGGCCGATCTCGTCGGCGATCTCGCGCGGCGTGAAGCTGACGCCGGCCAGGTTGTACGAGCCGCGCTCCCGAATGCGTGCCGACGGCGCGTCCATCAGCTCGATCGTGGCGCGAATCGCGTCGGGCATGTACATCATCGGCAGCCGCGTGTCCGCACGCAGGAAGGCGGTGTAGCGCGCATCCTGCAGCGCGGCATGGAAGATCTCCACCGCGTAGTCGGTGGTGCCGCCGCCCGGTGGTGTCTTCCAGCTGATGAGGCCCGGGTAGCGCAGGCTGCGCACGTCGACACCGTGGTTGGCGTGATACCACGCGCACCAGCGCTCGCCGGCCAGCTTGCTGATGCCGTACACCGTGGTCGGGTCCATCACCGTCGCCTGCGTCGCGGTGGCCGGCGTGGTGGGCCCGAACGCGGCGATGCTGCTCGGCCAGAACACCTGCTGCAATTTCGCCGTGCGCGCCAGCTCGAGCACGTTGAGCAGGCCGCCCATGTTGAGGTTCCAGGCCCACTGCGGATGCTTCTCGCCGTTGGCCGACAGCGCGGCGGCCAGCAGCACGATGCGATCGATGCGGTGGCGCGACACCACAGCGGCCAGCGCGGCGGCGTCGGTGACGTCGAGCGCCTCGTGCGCCAGCCGCTCCACGCGCCCGGTGGGCGCAAGGTCGCTGGTGACCACCGCATCGTCCCCATGCTGCTCGGCCAGCGCCTCGGCCAACTCGGTGCCGATCTGGCCATTGGCGCCGACGATGAGGATCTTCGGCGAGGTCATGCGTCGATCACGCCTTGACCAACCCGAGTTCGCGCCCGGCCTGCGCGAACGCGGCGACCGCGCGCTCCAGGTGCTGCCGGTCATGCACCGCGCTCATCTGCACGCGGATGCGCGCCTGGCCCTTGGCCACCACCGGGAAGAAGAAGCCCACCGCGTAGACCCCGAGCTCGAGCAGGCGCGCCGACAGCGCCTGCGCCTTCACCGCGTCGTACACCATGATCGGCACGATCGGGTGCGTGCCGGGCTTGATGTCGAAGCCGGCCTCGACGATCGCCCGGCGGAACCAGTGCGTATTGGCCTCCAGCTTGTCACGCAGCGCCGTGCTGCCCTCCAGCAGGTCGAGCACCGCGATGCTGGCGCCGGCAATCGCCGGCATCAGCGTGTTGCTGAAGAGGTAGGGCCGTGAACGCTGGCGCAGCAGCTCCACCACCTCGCGGCGCGCCGCCGTGAAGCCGCCCGACGCGCCACCGAGCGCCTTGCCGAGCGTGCCGGTGATGATGTCGACCTTGCCGAAGATGCCGCGGTGCTCGTGCGTGCCGCGGCCGCGCTCGCCCATGAAGCCGCTGGCATGGCACTCGTCGATGCCGAGCAGCGCGCCGTGCTGGTCGCACAGCGCGCGCATGCGGTCGAGCTGCGCGATCGTGCCGTCCATCGAGAACACGCCGTCGCTGAACACGATCTTGAAGCGCGTCGCGGACGCCTCCTTCAGGCAGCGCTCGAGATCGGCCATGTCGTTGTGCTTGTAGCGCCAGCGCTGCGCCTTGGCGAGGCGGATGCCGTCGATGATCGACGCGTGGTTCAGCTCGTCGGAGATGATGGCGTCGGCCTCGCCGAACAACGGCTCGAAGAGGCCACCGTTGGCGTCGAACGCGGCGGCGTAGAGGATCGCGTCCTCGGTGCCGAGAAAGCGTGCCAGCCGGCCTTCGAGTGTCTTGTGCAGGTCCTGTGTACCGCAGATGAAGCGCACCGAGCTCATGCCGTAGCCGTGGTCGTCGAGCGCCCGGTGCGCCGCGGCGATAACCTGCGGGTGCGACGACAGACCGAGGTAGTTGTTGGCGCACAGGTTGATCACCTCACGGCCGTCGGCCGTGCGCACCACGGCGCCCTGCCGGGTGGTGATGACGCGCTCGCGCTTGAACAAGCCGGCGTCGTTGAGTTCCTGCAGCTGCCGCTGCACGTCGGCGATGAAGTCGGTGGCCATCGGATTCGCCTGCGGTTCGTGCTCGTCAGGCATTGTGCCGCGATGGCGGCGCCGGCTGCGCCTCAAGCCCGGGCCAGCGCCACCTGACACTGGTTGCGGCCCTCGCGCTTGGCGCGGTACAGCGCCTCGTCGGCGCGCGTGAGCGCCGCGTCGAGCGATTCGTCGGGGCCGACGATCGCCACGCCGACGCTGGCGGTGACGCCTTCGGTCAGCCGCAGCTCGTCGCGCCACGGCGCCGTCTCGACCGCGGCGCGCAGGCGCTCGGCGACACGGCGCGCGCTGGGCAGCCCTTCGACGGGCACCACCACGACGAACTCCTCGCCACCGTAACGCGCCAGCAGCGTGTCGACGCGCGTGTGGGCCTGCAGCACCCGCGCCGCGACCCGCAGCACGTTGTCGCCCGCCTGGTGGCCGTGGGTGTCGTTGACGTGCTTGAAGCGGTCGAGGTCGAGCATCAGCACCGCCACCTCGCGCTGCTGGCGATGCTGCTGCTCGATCAGCGCCGGCGCCAGTTCCCGCAACGCGCGGCGCGTCATCGTGCCGGTGAGCTCATCGGTGATCGCCCGCAGGCGCAGCTGGTGACGCAGCCGCGCATTGACCAGCGTCAGCAACAACGTCGAGACGATCATCGGCAGCACGCCGTAGAGCGCGGCCAGCAGCGAGCGCAACGGTTCGGGCACGTACATCAGGTCGATGCGTGCCGGCCCGCTGTCGGCGAGCGTGTAGCCCAGCCGCAGCACGCACGACGCGCCCAGCGCGACCAGCGAAGCGCCCAGCGCGCGCTCGGTGATGTCGCGCGGCCGCAGCACCATGGCGCGCGTCAGCCAGATGTTGAGCAGTGCCAGCGCGGTCAGGCCGGCGACGAAGCAGGTGCCGAACGCGCGCGCGCCCGCCGTCAGCGCCCACGCCAGCACGGCGGCGCTGGCCAGCACCAGCAAAGCGATCCAGCGCGGCGCCAACCCCCTGCCTTGAACAATGCCGAGGCCGCTGCCGATCAGCACCACGCCGCACCAGGTGCCGAAGGCGAGCGAGAACTGCCCTGCCGGATGCGCCACGGCTTGGCCCAGGCCGGCCGGCAGCAGCCCGAGCCCGAGCACGACAAAACCCCAGACGCACAGGCGCACGGCACGATGCGTGCGCTCGTCGCTGCTGTCGGCGATGCGCAGCAGCGCGGCGCCGACCAGCGAGCCGACGCCGCAGATCAGGTAAGCGCTGAGCACATCGACGTGCATGGGCCGGCCCGAGACGAGTCCTGCCTCGGTTTTCGGCCGTCCCGGCGCGCCCTTGAGCCTACACAGCGCGCCTTCCTGCACACCGCCGGCTGGAGTTCAGAACAGTTCGGCCAGCCTCATCGATGCGAACGCGGCACGCGCGCGAAACGACTGCGTCGACGGAGTCGGCTCCAGCAGCAACGTGTCCACCAAAGGTGCGGCCAGCGTGGCCTGCGGGTCGGCCAGCAACACGTGCCGGCGCGCACCGTCCTCGTCGAGGCGCGCCACCCAGTCCAGGCTCATCAGCGCTTCGAGCACAGGCTCCACCTGCAGGGGGTCGACGCGCACCGCCCCGGCCAGCGCCGCCAGCGTGAGGCCTTTCTGGCCGCCGCCGCGCACGCGCGCCAGCTCGCGCAGCAGCGCCACCGCCAGCGCGAAGCGGTAACCCGGCGTGTCGGGCACGCGGGCCACGCGCATGGCCAGGCTCGGCGCATACGCGGCGATCACCGCGCCGAGCAGCACCACCACCCAGCTCAGGTAGATCCACAGCAGGAAGATCGGCAGCGTCGCGAAGGCACCATAGATCACCGAGTACGTCGGCACCAGGCCGACGTACCACGCGAGCCCGCGTTTGGCTGCCTCGAAGCCGACCGCCGCGAACACGGCACCGCCCCAGGCGTGAGCCCAGCTGACATACGTGTTAGGCACGAAGCGGTACAGGCCCGCGAGGCCCGCGGTGAGCAGGCCGAACTCGATCGTCGACAGCATCATGCCGACGCCACCGGGCATCGCGTTGACCAGCCCGCGCGACGCCGAGATCGCGTACGAGGTCAGGCTCAGGCTCACCCCGAGCAGCAGCGGCCCCAGCGTGAGCGCGGCCCAGTAGACCAGCACGCGCTGCGCCAGCGGCCGGCGCTTGCGCACCCGCCAGATGGCGTTGAGCGTGCGGTCGATCGTGAACACCAGCGCGAGCGCCGCCACCAGCAGCACCACCAGGCCGACCGCGCCGACCTGGCTCGCCTTGGCGGCGAACTGGGTCAGCGTCGCCAGCACCGGCCGTGCGATGGTGTCGGGCACCAGGCTCTGCAGCAGGTACCGCTCGAGAGCGACCTGGAAGCTCGCGAACATCGGAAACGCGGTGAACAGCGCCAGCATCACCGTCATCAACGGCACCAGCCCGACCATCGTCGTGAAGGTCAGGCTGCCCGCGGTGAGGCCCAGGCGATCCTCGCGAAAGCGCTGGCGCATCGTGTGCCAGGTATCGGCCCAGGGCCAGGTGCGCAGCGTGCGCCAGACGTCGCCGAGGTGAGCCGGCCTTGCGGTCGGTGCAGTGGCCGATGGCATGCCGACTATCATGCCAGCCCATGTCCGCGAACCCTGCGCCGGCCCTGCATGCCGACGAGTCGATGGCGAGTCTGTCACGCGCCGCGCTGCTCGTGCTGCTGGTGGCGCTGATCGCGCTCGGCGTGGCATGGGAACTGTGGCTCGCGCCCACCGGGGCGCGTTCGTTGGCGTTCAAGGTGTTGCCGCTGGCGTGGCCATTGGCCGGCGTGTGGCGCTGGCGCCTGTCGAGCGCGCGCGCGCTGAGCCTGCTGGTGTGGCTGTATGTCGCCGAAGGCGCGTTGCGCGCCGCCAGCGACCAGGGCGTTTCGCGGCAGCTCGCGTGGCTGGAGCTGCTGCTGTGCGCGCTGCTGTTCACGGCCTGCGTGGTGCACGTGCGCAGCCGCGCGCGCATGCCGCGCCCGACATGAGTGGCACGTTGCTCGAGGCGCTGCGCGCCGCGGTCGGCGCCGCGCAGGTGCTGACCGACGGCGACCTCTCGGCCTACGAGCTCGACTGGCGCAAACGCTGGCGCGGCAAGGCGCTGGC
>DATJYZ010000249.1:0-9482 GCA_035499355.1 Burkholderiaceae bacterium
GGCCGACAAGCGCTTCGTCGTCGACATCGGGTCGACCGCCGGCAAAGGCATCATGACGATCAACAACAAGCGCAAGCCGTTCGACGACGTGCGCGTGCGCCGCGCGCTGATGCACGCGATCGACCGCAAGGCGTTCATCGAGGGTGTGCTCGAAGGCTTCGCCAAGCCGATCGGCAGCCACTTCGCGCCCACCGACGCCGGCTATGTCGACCTCACCGGCATGTACCCGTACGACCCCGAGAAGGCCAAGGCGCTGCTGAAAGAGGCCGGCGTGCCCACGCCGCTCAACGTCACCCTGACACTGCCGCCGCCGCAGTACGCGCGCAAGGGCGGCGAGGTGGTGGCCGCGATGCTGGCCAAGGTTGGCGTGATCGCCAAGATCGAAAACGTCGAGTGGGCTCAGTGGCTGGGCGGCACCTTCAAGGGCAATTTCGACCTCACGATCGTCAATCACGCCGAGCCGCTGGACTACATGCAGTACACCAACCCGTCCTACTACTGGGGCTACGACAGCAAGGCGTTCCGCGACCTGGCGGCCAGGCACGCGGCCGAGACCAACCCGAAGGAGCGCACGCGGCTGTTCGGCGAACTGCAGAAGATGCTGGCCACCGACTGCGTGAACGCCTTCATCTTCAATCCGTCGCAGCCATCGGTTGCCAGGAAGGGCCTGAAGGGCGTGTGGTCGAGCTCGCCGATCTTCGCCAACGACATCGCGGCGATGTCGTGGCAGTAAGACCGGCGCAGGGCTGACACGATGGCCGAACTGCATCAGCTCGGCGCGGCCGAGCTGGCGGCGCTGTACCGCGGCCGGCAAGCGTCGCCGGTCGAGACGGTGCGCGCGGTGATCGCGCACATCGCGCGCTGCGAGCCGCGGCTGCAGGCGCTGTACGCCTACGACCCCGAGCGCGCCATGGCCGACGCGCGCGACAGCGAGGCGCGCTGGCTCAAGGGAGCACCGTTGTCGGCGATCGACGGCGTGCCGGGCACGCTGAAGGAGAACATCGCCACGCGCGGCACGCCGATGCCGGTGGGCACCGCAGCGTCGCTGCTGACCCCAGCCGCGGAAGACGCACCGCCGGCGGCGCGCTGGCGCGAGGCCGGCGCGGTGCTGCTGGCCAAGACCACGATGCCCGACTACGGCATGCTGTCGTCGGGGTTGTCGAGCTTCCATCCATTGACGCGCAACCCGTGGGACCTGAGCAAGAACCCGGGCGGCTCCAGCGCCGGCGCCGGCGCAGCGGCAGCCGCCGGCTACGGCCCGCTGCACGTCGGCACCGACATCGGCGGCTCGGTCCGGCTGCCCGCCGGCTGGTGCGGCGTGTTCGGGCTGAAGCCGAGCCTCGGCCGGATCCCGATCAAACCGCCGTACGCCGGCCGCGTCGCGGGCCCGATGACGCGCACGGTGGCGGACGCGGCGTTGCTGATGGTCGAGCTGTCCAGGCCCGACTGGCGCGACGCGATGAGCCTGCCTTACCAGTCGATCGAGTGGACAGGCCTGGAGCGCGACGTCAAAGGCCTCAAGCTCGGTCTCCAGATGGACGCCGGCTGGGGTCTGCCGGTCGAGCCCGAGGTGCGCGCCGCGGTCGCCGCTGCCGCGCGCGCGTTCGAGCGCGCAGGCGCGATCGTCGAGCCGATCCCGCCGTTCTCCACGCGCGCGATGGCCGAGGGCATGGACAGGTTCTGGCGCATGCGCAGCTGGCTCGACATCTCCGCGCTGCCACCCGAGCGGCGCGAGAAGGTGCTGCCCTACATCCGACAGTGGGTGGCCAGCGGCGCGCGGCTCGGCGCCGCCGAGGTGTTCCGCGGCTACAGCCAGATGGCGGCCTTCCGCGACGCCGCCGTCGCGGCCTGCCAGCCCTACGACTTCGTGCTGTCGCCGGTGAGCCCGGTGCCGAGCTACGCGGCGCAGTGGGCAAGCCCGCTCAACGACCCGGAGCAGCCGTTCGAGCACATCGCCTTCACGCTGCCCTACAACATGAGCGAGCAGCCGGCGGCGTCGATCAACTGCGGCTATACGTCGACGGGCCTGCCGATCGGGCTACAGATCATCGGCCACCGGCACGATGATCTGGGTGTGCTGCAGGTGTCGCGGGCGTACGAGCAGCTGCGTCCGGCGCAGCGGCCCTGGCCGCTGAGTTAACCAGCCACGCCGCCGCCGCCGCGATGCCAAGTGTGGCGTGGGTTGCGGCAACGCCGTGCGCGCCGAAGCGCTCGACGATCACACCGAACACCAGCGTCAGCACTGCGTAGCCGGCCGCGGCACGCAGCGGCGAGGCGCCTTGCTGGCCGCGGCGTGCTGGCGCCCACAGCTGGCCGCCCCACGCGATGCCCCAGGCGGCGCCGTGCGTGAGCGCGAGGCCGAGCAGGTCGTATGGTGCCGGCGCCCAGGCCACGACGGCGGCGCCGAGCGCAAGCAGCGTCGCGCACAGCGCCGACAAGCGCCGCAATGACCACGACGCGATGGTCGCGCGCAACAGCAGCACGGGCAGGAACATCGCCGCCAGGTGCAGCAGCACCATCGCCTGCGACGGCACCGACTGCGCGCGGCACCACGCCGCCATCCAAGGCAGTGCCGCCATCATCGGCAGCATGGCCAGGCCGGCCAGCAAGGTCGGCCACTGCGCCAGCTCGCGCCACGCACCGACGGGCCAAGCCGGTAGCGAGCAATCGAACAACCCGGCCCGGCAGCCCGGCGCCCGAGGCCGCAGCGGCACGCCGCGCTGCAGCGCGACCAGCAGCAACGCCACCGCCACCGTGAAGGCGCCGAGTCGCCAGGCCAGCGCGCCGACGTCGCCGATGTCGCCCAGCACCAGTGCGGCACTCAACGCACCGATCGCCGCCGCGGCCACCGGGGGCGCTGGCGCGACGCGTTGCACCAGCCGCAGGCTGCGCACCACGCCCGACGCCAACGCGGTCAGCGCTGCCCAGCCCAGCAGGGCCACGAGCAGGGCCGCGACGCCGCCGCTGTGCGCGGTCGACCACAACGAGATGGCGGTGACGGCGGCCGTTGCACCCAGCGCCAGCGTGCGTGCGCGCGGTTGCAGGTTGCCACCAGTGGCGATGCTGGCGGTGGCGCCGAGCGCCAGCAGCCACAGTGCCACCAGCGCGAAGCCGCTGGCCACGTCCGGCGCGAACACGCTGGCGATGCTGCCGATGCCGACCCAACCGGCGACCAGCAGGCCCCACGCACAGGCGCGCGCCGCGGTCAACCGCAGCGTGGGCGTGTGCGCCGCGTTTTCGCTCATGCAGTCGTCGCCGCCAGCGAGGCCGGCCACTGCAGCGTGTGACCGGTGAGCGCGGTGAAGCGCGCGAGATCTTCCGGCGTGTCGATGTCGAGCCGGTAGCGGCGGTTGTCGGTGTCGAGCCAGTGCACCCGCCCGGGATGCGCCAGGCGCCACTTGCGGCAGGCCGCGTCGGCCTCGCCCGCGAGCCACTCGTCGCGCAGCCCGGCGTCGAAGATCACCGGGTTGCCGGGCAGTGCCTCGCCGCCGCCACCGTCGCCGATGATGCGCACGCGCGGCACCACCATCGACGCTTCGCCGCGCTTCTTGAAAGCACCGATCAAGGCCACGATGTCCTGCGCATCGATCAGCGGTTGATCGGCCAGCGCCACGACTACCGCGTCGAGGCGCGGCGACAGCGCCCGCAAGCCGACGCGCACCGACGACGCCTGGCCGTCGTCGGGGTTCGGGTTGCGCACGATCGTGATCGGGAACTGGCCGATCGCCGCTTCCACCGCGTCGGCGTGGTGGCCGAGCACCACCACCACCTCGTCGACGCCGGCGCCCGAGAGCGCCACCAGCTGGCGCATCACCAGCGGCACGCCACCGAGCTCGAGCAGTGACTTCGGCCGCCCGCCGAGGCGTGCGCCGGCACCGGCAGCGAGCAGCACCGCGCCGACCGTCGTGCGGCTGTACAGGCCGTTGGCCTTGAGCAGGCAACCCATGGTGGGGATTCCTTTCAGTCTCTTAGTGCAGCGCGCCGATCAATTGCGGCAGCACGGCGCGCAGGCTCGCCAGGTTGCCGCCTGGCGCCAGCATGTCCAGGTGCGGCAGCGCGGCCTGCATGCCATGACTCAGCGGCGCGTAGCCGGGTTGGTCGGCCAGCGGATTGAGCCAGACGATGCGCCGCGCGCGCCGCTTGAGCTGCGCGAGCGCCTCCGACAGCAGCCTCGGCTCGCCGGTGTCGTAGCCGTCGCTCATCACGACGATTGCGGTGCGCGAGTGCACCAGCCGCGGCGCGTGCTCGCGGTTGAAGCTGGCGAGGCATTCGCCGATGCGCGTGCCGCCGCCGAAGCCCTGCGCGATGAAGTGCAGGCGCTCCTGGGAGCGCCACGGGTCGGGGTCGCTCAGCGCCTGGGTCACCGCAGTGACGCGGGTGTGAAAGATGAAGCTGTGCACGTCGATCAACTCGGCAGCGAGGGCGCGCGCCAGCCGCAGGTAGAAATAGCTGACCTGCGCCATCGAGCGGCTGACGTCGATCAGCAGCACCAGCCGCGGTCGGACGCGGCGGCGGTCATTCCAGGCCAGGTGCAACGGCGTGCCGCCACTGGACACGCTGTGGCGGATGGTTCGCGGCAGGTCGAGCCGCCGGCCGCGTCGTGCGCTGGCCTCGCGGCGCATGCGGATGCGCCGCATGTGCCGTGCGAGTCGACGCATCAGGGCCTCGATGTCCGCCAAGTGTTCGCGCTCGGCCAGGCTGCGAAAGTCGGCCGAGTGCAGCGACTCCTGCCGGCTGGCGGCATCGCGGGGACTGATATCGTCGGCGCTGGACTCGAGCTTGTCCTCCTGCGTCGCCGCCCGCCCGTAGCCGGACTCCATGCCGCCGGCAGCGAGCTCGCGTTTCTCCGGGCGTTGCCAACGGTTGGCCGGTAGGAACCAAGCGTCGAACAGATCGTCGAAGCGCCGCCACTCGTCGGCGCGGCCGCACAGCAGCGCCTGCAGGCTCAGGCGCAGCACGTCGCCATCGAGCACGCCGACGCGCTCGGCGGTGCGCAGCACCTGCACCGCGTCGCCGCCGCCGACCGCGAAGCCGTTGGCGCGCAGAAAGGTCGGGAAGCCGGCCAGACGATCGGCCGCGCGTGCCTCGAGGCCCGGGGCCGTCTTCACGCGAGCCGCCCGTGGGCCAGGCGGCAAGCGCGGAACCGGCTTTGCCGGGCCGCTGGCTGCGCCCCCTCGAGGGGGAGGCGCCGAAGACGCATCGGGGGTGGGCTCATCAGCAGGCGGCGGCGAGCCGCGCGACCACCTCGCGCGGGAATGCGGCGCGGTCGTCACGGGTCTTGATGAGCGCACTCAGCGTGTCGATGATGCGCTCGGCGCCGTCGGCGTCGAGCGTCGACACGCCCAGCCGCAGCAGCGCGGCCGTCCAGTCGAGCGTCTCGGCGATGCCGGGGCGCTTCTGCAATTCCATGCCGCGCACGCCCTGCACGAACGCCACGATCTGCTGCGCCAGCGCCAGCGCGACCTCGGGCGCCTTCTTGCGCACGATCGCCAGTTCCTTTTCGTAGTCGGGATAGTCGATGTACTGGTACAGGCAGCGCCGCCGCAGCGCATCGGACAGCTCGCGCGTGCCGTTGGAGGTGATCACCACCCACGGCCGCTGCGTGGCGTGCACCGTGCCGAGCTCCGGGATCGACATCTGGAAATCCGACAGCAACTCCAGCAGGTAGGCCTCGAACGCTTCGTCGGCGCGGTCGATCTCGTCGATCAGCAGCACCGGCGCGATGTCGCCGGTGATGGCCTCGAGCAGCGGGCGCTTCAGCAGGTAGCGCTCGGAGAAGATGTCCTGCTCCTTCTGCTGCAGCCCGCGCTCGTCGTGCTCGAGCAGCTTGATCGCCAGCAACTGGCGCTGGTAGTTCCACTCGTACATCGCCGTGTGCGCGTCGAGGCCTTCGTAGCACTGCAGCCGGATCAAGCGCGTGCGGCGAAGGATCGCCAGCACCTTGGCGACCTCGGTCTTGCCGACGCCGGCATCGCCTTCGAGCAGCAGCGGGCGCTGCAGGTCCTGCATCAGCAACAAGGCGGCGGCCAACGGCGGCTCGGCGATGTAGCCGGCACGCGCCAAGTCCTGCTGCAGCGCGGCCAGCTCGCGCGCCCGAGCCGAGGTCAACCGGCCCCCTTGGCCGTGCCGGCCGTCGCCCCAGGGGGGAGCGAGCGCCTCCGGAGCGGCCGCGCGGCGCTCATGATCGTTTCGCCGCGAAAAGCGAACGGAACCAGCCTTTGATCACCGCCCACATCAGCGCCAGTCCGTTGAGCGGCGCGGGCTCGGCCGGCGGCACGCTCGGGGGCGCGGCGGCTGCACCCGGCGCGGCCGGTGCCGCGGCGGCCTGCATGGCCTGCACCCGGGCCGCGAAGTTGGCGGCGAACTGGCCGAGGATCTGATCCGACACCGGGCCCATCACGCGGCCGCCGAAGGTGGCAGCCTTGCCGCTCATCGACACCTCGCTGGTCCCCACCAGGGTGCAGCTGGCGGCATCGACAGCCTCGACGCGCGCGGTCAGGTCCATCGACGCCGCCGAGCCGCCGGTGGTGTCGGTGCCTTTGGCGAACAGGTGCAGGCTCCGCGCCACTGCGTCGATGCCCTTGACCTCGATCTCGCCGCGGAACGACAGGTTGGCGGGGCCGAGCTTGACCGACACCGTGCCCTTGTAGTGCTGGGCGTCGACGCGCTCCGTGATCTTGGCGCCCGGCATGCACGAGGCCACGCCCTCGATGTCCTGCAGCAGCGCCCACCCGGTGTCGGCCGACGCCGGCATCGGGTAGGACTTCTCGAGCTGAACTTTCATGCCGGCATTGTCACGCGCCGGGGCGTTTGTTGACACCCAGCCGGTCGAGCGTCTGCCAGACGCGGAAGGCGCTGTGCGGCATGTCCAGGTGGGTCACACCCAGGTGCGCGAAGGCGTCGATCACGGCGTTGCTGAAGCAGGGAATGCCGCCGACGTGCGGCGACTCGGCCACGCCCTTGGCGCCCAGCGGGTGGTGCGGGCACGGCGTCACGGTGTGGTCGGTCTCCCAGTGCGGCGTTTCGACCGACGTCGGCAGGAAGTAGTCGACCAGGCTGTTGCCGAGGTGGTTGCCGTTGTCGTCGAACGGGATCTGCTGCCCCATCGCGACCGCGAACGCCTCGGTCAGCCCACCGTGGATCTGGCCCTCGATCACCATCGGGTTGATGCGCGTGCCGCAGTCGTCGAGCGCGTAGAAGCGGCGCACCGACGTCACGCCGGTGAACTTGTCGATGTCGACCACGCACAGGTAGGCGCCGAACGGGAAGGTCAGGTTCGGCGGGTCGTAGTAGGCCACCGCGTTCAGGCCCTGCTCCATGCCCGGCGGCAGGTTGCCGGTGTGCGAGACCAGGCAGATCTCCTTCATGGTCTTGGCCTGCGACGGGTTGCCCTTGACCTTGAAACGATCGATCTCCCACTCGAGGTCGCCTTCGCCCACCTCGAGCAGGTGCGCCGCGATCTTCTTGGCCTTGTCCTTGATCTTGCGTGCTGCCACCGCGGTCGCGGCGCCGGACACCGGCGTTGAGCGCGAGCCCCAGGTGCCGGCGCCGTACGGCGCCTTGTCGGTGTCGCCCTCCTCGACCACGATGTCGGAGGCCGGCAGCCCGAGCTCGGTGGCGATGATCTGGGCGTAGGTGGTCGAGTGGCCCTGGCCCTGTGTCATCGTGCCGAGCCGCGCGATCACGGCGCCGGTCGGGTGCACGCGGATCTCGCAGCTGTCGAACAGGCCGATGCCGAGGATGTCGCACACCTTGGTCGGCCCGGCGCCGACGATCTCGGTGAAGGTGGACAGGCCGATGCCCATCAGCGTGGCGCTGTTGGGGTCGGCGCGCTTGGCGGCCTGCTCCTTGCGCAGCCCCTCGTAGTCGACTGCCTTCAGCACCTTGTCGAGCGCGGCGTGGTAGTTGCCCGAGTCGAGCGTCCAGCCGAAGCCGGTGGTGTACGGGAACTGCTCGGCCTGCACGAAGTTGCGCTTGCGGATCTCGGCCTTGTCAACGCCGACCTTCTGCGCCAGCACGTCCATCATCCGTTCGATCAGGTAGATCGCCTCGGTCACCCGCAGCGAGCAGCGGTAGGCCACGCCGCCCGGCGCCTTGTTGGTGAACACGGCGTCGACCCGGCAATAGGTGTTGGGGATCGCATACGAGCCGGTGCAGATCGAGAACAGCCCGGCCGGCAGCTTGGTGGCCGACACGTGCGAGTTGAACGCGCCGTGGTCGGCCAGCGCGGTGAAGCGCAGGCCCTTGATGCGGCCGTCTTTGTCGGCGGCGAGCTCGCCCACGCCGTGGTAGTCGCGCGCGAAGCCGGTGGTCGAGAGGTTGTCGATGCGCGATTCGATCCACTTCACCGGCACGCCGGTGACGATCGACGCCACGGTGGCGACCACGTAGCCGGGGTAGATCGGCACCTTGTTGCCGAAGCCGCCGCCGATGTCGCCGCCGACCACGCGGATCTTGCTTTCGGCGATGCCCGACAGCATCGCCAGCACGGTGCGGAACAGGTGCGGGATCTGCGTCGTCACGTACACCGTGAGATTGCCGGTTGGCTTGCTGAACGTGGCCACGCAGCCGCAGGTCTCGAGCGGGCACGGGTGCACGCGCGGGTTGAGGATCTCCTCGCGCACCGTGACCTCGGCGCTCTTGAACGCCGCGTCGGCGGCCGCCTTGTTGCCGGCCTCCCAGGTGAAGATGTGGTTGGGGTGTGTGCGCGGGCCGTGCGTGAGGTCTTTCTTGTCGACGATATCCTCGCGCAGGATCGGCGCGTCGGGCAGCAGCGCCTTCTTGGGGTCGACGATGGCCGGCAGCTCGTCGTAGTCAACCTCGACCAGCGCGGCGCCGTCGTAGGCGGCGGCGCGATCGGTGGCCAGCACCATCGCCACCTCCTGGTACTGGAAGTGCACCTTCTGGTCGGCCAGCACCGCCTGCACGTCGCCGCCGACGGTGGGCATCCAGTGCAGCTTCACGGGCTTCAGGTCGTCAGCGGTCAGCACGGCCGCGACGCCGGGCACGGCCAGCGCCTTGCTCTTGTCGATGCCCTTGATGCGCGCGTGCGCGAATGGGCTGCGGACGATGGCGCCGAACAGCATGCCCGGCAGCTTGATGTCGTCGATGTAGGTGCCCTGGCCGCGGATGAACTTGGCATCTTCCTTGCGCAGCATCGAGGTGCCGATGCCTTGCAGCTTGTCTTCGCGATCCTTGAGGTCGGACATGTCGCCCATGGCGTGTCTCCTGGGGGTTCTGTTCGGGGTCAGGCGGTCGCGGTGGCGAGCTTCTTGGCCGCCGACTGCACCGCCTTGACGATGTTCTGATAGCCCGTGCAGCGGCACAGGTTGCCCGCCAGTCCGTAGCGGATCTCCTGCTCGCTCGGGTTGGGGTTCTCCTTCAGCAGGCGGTACGCGCGGGTGATCATCCCGGGCGTGCAGTAGCCGCACTGCAGGCCATGCTCTTCATGGAACGCCTGCTGCAGCGCGTGCAGCACGCCA
>DATJYZ010000250.1:0-2358 GCA_035499355.1 Burkholderiaceae bacterium
CGCGTTGACCGCGGAGCCGCTTCTTGACTTCGAGCACCAGCTCGACGAACTCGTGGCGCTCGGCGATGTCGCGGGGGCGCGGCCGGGGCAGCGTGATGTCGATGACGTCCTGGACGCGGCCGGGGCGCGGCGTCATGACGACGACGCGGTCTGAAAGTAATACCGCCTCGCCGGCCGAGTGCGTTACGAACAGCACGGTCTTGCGGTGCCGCTCCCAGACGTCGAGCAGGTGCCAGCCGAGCGCATCGCGCGTGAGTTCATCGAGCGCCGAGAACGGCTCGTCCATCAGCATCAGCGGTGCGCCGAGCACGAAGCCGCGTGCCAGCGCGGCGCGCTGGCGCATGCCGCCGGAGAGCTGTGTCGGCCGCGCGTCGGCGAACTCCGCCAGTCCCATCTCGGAGAGCACCTCGCGGGCGTCCTGCGGCGCGCGGTCCGGGTCCGGCTCGCGATCGGCATCGCGATTGATGCGCTGTGACAGGGTCACGTTGTCGAGCACGCTCAGCCACGGCAGCAGCGCCGGTGACTGCGGCACCCAGCTGACGTGCTTGCGGCGGGAGGCTTCGGCTGGTGTCTTTCCGAACAGCGAGATCACCCCGGCGGTCTGCGACTCGAGCCCGGCGACGATGCGCAGCAGCGTGGACTTGCCGCAGCCCGACGGTCCGAACAGCGTGACGAAGTGGCCCTGCTCGATCGTGATATCGATGTCGCTGAGCGCCTCGACCTCGGCTTCGCCGCGGCGATAGCGCTTGCTGATCCGCTCGAGACGGATGGCGCCGGTGCGCGGGGCGGCTGCTGACGCGCCGGCTACATCCATACCACGATTTTGCCGAAGAAGTCGTCGGACTCGAGCCGTTGCTCGGCCTGCGGCAGTTTGCTGAATGGCCAGCGACTGTCGACGACCACGCGCAGCTCGCCGCGGTCATAGGCCGCGACCACTGCGCGCATCTCCTGCGGCGTATAGCCGCCGTGTCCGAGCAGCGACTTGCCCCATTGAAACAGGCTCGTGTTCTTGAAGCAGGACTGGTTGCCGGCGGTGCTGCCCGACAGCACCACCCGCCCACCGATCCTCAGGGCATCGATGGCTTGCTGCAGGAACGGGCCGCCGACATGATCCCAAACCATGTCGACGCCGACGTCGCCGGTGATCCGTCGCGCTTCGGCCACCCAGTCGGTGCGCGATCGATCGATGACGAGGTCGGCCCCGAGCGCGCGAGCCGCTTCGACCTTACCTGCACCGCCCACCGTGGTGATGACGCGGCAGCCGCGCTGCTTGCTGATCTGCACGCCGGCCACACCTAGGCCGGAGCCTGCACCCGGCACGACGATGGTCTCTCCCGCCTGGATGCGCCCCACCGCAATCAGCCCATGCCAGGCCGTGACCGATGCCACCGGCACGCAGGCAAGCTGCTCAAGGGTGGTATGGGACGAGTCAGCCGCGATGCAATTGCGCGCCGGTACGGCGACGAACTCCGCCAGCCCGCCGTCGCGGCTCGAACCGATGGTGCGGAAATTGCGGCAGTACATCGGCAGCTCAGCGCGGCACATGTCGCAGTGACCGCAGGTCACGACCGGATCGATGACGACGCGATTGCCGAGCAGGGATTCGCCCTGCGCCGAGCCCGACTGGACCACCTCGCCGACGATGTCCATCCCGGCGATGTGGGGCAAGCGGAAGGTGGCCACCAGCGGTGCGCGCCGCTGCAGGACGTCGAGGCGGTTGAGCGCGCAGGCGATCACCTTGACGACGACTTCGTCGGCAGCGGCGACCGGCCGCGGCACCTCCTGCAGCACCCGGACCTCGGGGCCGCCGAATCCGGTCTGTACCCAGGCCTTCATGGTGCCGGCCACACCAGGCTCCTGCCGTCGTAGATGGCGTCCAGATAGGCATTGTCGTGGGCGCTCGCCACCACCGGTGGCCGGCTGACGAGCCTGGCGCGCACCAGCATGTCGGCCTCGGGTTGCCACTGTGCATCGGCGATGTGGCCGAACGGGGCGTCGGCGGGCTGGCTGCTGGAGATCAGCCTGGCTTCGATCTTCCAGCGCTCCCGGCTGCCGGCCAGGTCGAAACCCGCGGTCGATAGAGCCTGCGCAAATGTGAGTGCGCGATCGAGGTTGGCGTCGGACTGGTTGATCCAGGCGAAGGCATGCAGAGTTGCGCGCAGAAAGTCCTGCACCGCGGTCGGATGCGCCGCGGCGAATTTGCGGTTGACGACCAGGACGTTGAAGGTCGAATGAATTCCGTAGGCCTCCGGATCCCACTCGGTAACCGCGGTGCCCTGCGCCGCCAGGATGCGCGGTTCGTTGGACTTGTAGGCCATCAGCGCGGCGACGCTACCGTTGGCGAGGCTGGCTGGATTG
>DATJYZ010000251.1:0-5608 GCA_035499355.1 Burkholderiaceae bacterium
GATCGAGCAGTAGCAGCGCATGAACGGCACCGGCGCGTGCGCCTGCACCGAGAAGCGCACGGCACGGCAGTGGCAGGATCCTTCGAGCAGCATGGGCACCACCTCCTGGTGCGCACCGTACCACCGACGGCGCGAGGCCGGTGCGGTGGCCCGCAATAATCGGCGCGTCGGGTGCAGGCATGTCCAACCAGCACGGTGCCCTTGCCAAACTGTCGCGGCCCCGCCTGCACGACGTGCTGGCGCGCACGCGGCTGTTCGAGCTGCTCGACGCCGCGTTGCGTCGTCCGGTGGCCTGGCTGAGTGCGCAGCCGGGTGCCGGCAAGACCACGCTGGTGGCCAGCTACCTGCAGGCGCGCAAGCGCGACGGCATCTGGTACCAGGTCGACGACGGCGATGACGACCCCGCCTCGTTCATCTATCACCTGCGCCTGGCCGCCGGCGCCGCGCTCCCCTTGCTGACGCCGGAGTACCGGCACGACTTGCGCGCGTTCGCGCGCCGCTTCTTCCGCGAGTTGTACGCGTCGCTGGCCGATGGCGCGGTGCTGGTGCTCGACAACCTGCAGGAAGTCGACGCCGAGTCGGCGCTGCACCGTGTGATCGCCGAGGCCATTGCGCAGCTGCCACCGCATGTGCGTCTGATCGTGGTCAGCCGCGCCGAGCCCGACGGCGCCTATGCGTCGCTGCTGGCGTCCGATGCGATCGCGCTGGTCGATGGCGAGGCCCTGCGCCTGACGCTCGACGAGACGCAGGCCATCGCGCAAAAGCGCGGTGCCGATGCGGCGGCGCATGCGCCGGCCTTGCACGAACGCTCGCACGGCTGGGCCGCCGGCCTGACGCTGCTGCTGGCGCGCACGCGCCGATCGCAGGCCGACGAGGGCGACGACGGCGAGTCGCTGCAGCACGTCTTCGGCTACTTCGCGCAGCGCGTGTTCGACGATGCGCCGTCGGGGCACCAGGGCGCGCTGATGCAGCTGGCCCTGCTGCCGCGCTTCAGTGCCGACCTCGCGCAACGGCTGACCGGGCTGCCCGACGCGGGCCGCCTGCTCGAGGGCTACCACAGGCGCCACCTGTTCACCGACCGCCGCCGCGTCGCCGGTGCCACGGGCGAAGCAACCCACGTCTACCAGTTCCACGCGCTGTTTCGCAGTTTCCTGCTGCACCAGGCGCGGCAGCGCTTCGCCGGCGACGCCTGGCGCGAGCTGATCGGCCGCGCCGCGCAGGCGCTCGACGGCGACGGCCAGTGGGAGAGCGCCCTCGCGCTTTTCGTCGAAGCCGGCGCGTGGGACGCGTACTCTGCCAGCCTGCAGGCGCACGCGCAGACGTTGCTCGATCAAGGGCGCCAGCAATCGCTGGCCGATTGGCTGGCGCGGCTGCCGACCGAGCAACTGCAGCGCGACCCCTGGCTCGCCTACTGGCAAGGCCGCGCGTCGATGCACGCCGACGCCGAGCGCGCGCTGCAGATCCTGCAGGCGAGCCATCGGGGCTTCGCGGGCAGCGACGATGCCGCCGGGCAACTGGCGGCGAGCGCAGCGATCGTGCAGACACTGTGGTACGCGCGCCTCGGCTGGTCGGAGATCACGCCGTGGGTCGACCGGCTCGAGCCGCTGATGCGCCGGCAGCCGCTGCGCTTTCCGTCGCCGGCGGTCGAGCTGCTGACGTGGTCGGCGCTGCATGCCGCGCTGTCGTTCTGCCGCCTCGCGCACCCCGACGTGCTGCCGATGGGCCAGCGGCTGCTGGCGATGATCGACGACGCGCGCATCGATTGGAACCAGCGCCTGTCGACCGCGACGCACCTGATGACCTGGTTCCACAACGCGGCCGAGCTGGACCTTGCGCACCAGCTGATCGCCAAGGTTGACCCGCTGGTCGACACGCTGGGCGCGAGCGCGCTGAACCGCTCGTTCTGGTTCACCTTCCGCGCCATCCACGACATGCGCCAGGGCCGCGACGACGACGCGGCGCGGCTCTACCAGCGCGCCGAAGACCTGGCGCGCGACGACGGCCTGGTGCACGCGGAGTACGCAGCGCTGCAGTTCCGCACCTACCTCGACATCCTGTTCCGGCGCGTCGACGACGCCCGTGACAGGCTGGAGCGGATGGCGGTGCATCCGGCCCGGGGCCACGCCGACGCCGAGATGAACCTCCACAACGCACTCGCGATGCTGGCGCAGCTGCAGGGGCGCCCCGCGGACGCGCTGGCGCACGCGCTGCGCGCGCTCGAGGCGATCGAGCGCGTCGGCGCGGCCTACTTCCAGGCGGTGTTCAAGCTGCAACTGGTGAGCGTGTTTGCCGATGCCGGCCAGCCCGAGCGAGCCCGCCAGCTGATCGACGGCGTGCGCGCGCTCGCGCGCGGCACCTACCTCGCGCCGATGGAGGGCCAGCTGCTGCTGGAGGAGGCGTACGTCGCGCTCACGCAAGGCGACGCCGCGGGTGCGCGCGATCCCCTGCGCCGCGGCCTGGCGCTGGCGGCGGCCGACCGTCAGCACGCCGCGTACGTTCACCGCATCGCGGCGCGGCGGCCCCGGCTGCTGGTGGAGGCCTTGCACGCAGGCCTCGAGGTCGAGCTGGTGCGGGCGCTGATTCGCCGCTGGCGGGTCGCGCCGCCGGACGCCGACGTGCCGCAGTGGCCGTGGGCCATCCGCGTGCGCACGTTCGGCGCCTTCGAGCTGCGGGTCGACGACCAGCCGCTCGCCTTCGGCCGCAAGGCGCCGAAGAAGACGCTCGCCCTGCTGAAGGCGGTGATCGCGCGCGGCGGCAGTGCGCCCGACAGCGTGCTGACCGATCTGTTCTGGCCCGATGAGCCGGGCGACGCCGCCGCCAAGTCGCTCGGCGCTGCGCTGCATCGGCTGCGCACGTTGCTCGGGGTGCCGGAGGCGGTGGTGCAGCACGGCGGTCAGGTGTCGCTCGACCGCGAGCTGGTCTGGGTCGACGCCTGGGCGTTCGAGCGCGGTCTCGCCGCGGAGCGGCCCGCGCTCGATGCGCTGGCGCTGTACCGCGGTGCATTCCTGGCCGAAGACGACAGCGAGGGCTGGGCGGTGGCCGCGCGCGAGCGGCTGCGCGGCAAGTTCGTGCACGCGGTGACCCGCGAGGCGTCGCGCCTCGAGGCCGCGCAGCGCCCCGACGAGGCGATCGCCTGGTACCAAAGAGGCCTCGATGCCGACAACCTGGCCGAGCCGTTCTATCAAGGCTTGATGCGCTGCTATCACCGGCTCGACCGCCTGCCCGAGGCGCTGGGCGCCTATCGACGCAGCAAGCAGGTGCTGGCCGCCACGGCGAACCTGCCGCCGTCGCCGGCGACCGAGACGCTGTACCAGTCGCTGCGCCTGGCCTGAGCACCACCGCACGCCCCTGGGCAGCGCGCGCTCGATGTCATCTGTAATGCGCGCCGCCTGGCGCGTCGGCGAATCCGTAGGCGATCCGTGGAGGGCCGATTTCTACGATGCGCGCCATCGACACCGAGCCTTCAAAGGATTGCCATGACCCGTTTCACCGTCGCCGTGGCCGGCACGCTGACCACCGCCGCCCTGAGCCTGCTGGCCGCCTGCGCCAGCACCCCGCTGACACCGAGCGCCGCGGCCACCACACCCGACTGTCCGGCGCTGAGCGCCGAGATCGCGCGCGCGGCCGACGCACAGCGCGCCGCCGAACGCAAGCGCAACGACGCCTGGAAGACGCCGTTGCCGGTGGCCGCCGCGGCCCGCTTCGGCCACGGCATGGTGGAGGTCACGCAGTCGCAGCAGCGCCTGGACGACCTGCGCCAGCAGGCGGCGCTGCAGGGCTGCAGCGCGCCGGATGCCGACGGCAACGATGTCAGCACCGCCGCGCAAGGCCAGGGCCTGCGCGTGCGCCCCTCGTTCAACTGAACCGCGGTCGACGTGGAGTCACCATGCATCACCCTTTCGCCTGCAGCGTGCTGACGCTGGCCGCGCTCGCTGCCGGCTGCACCCGCCACGACGAGCCCGTGCACGATGACGTGCGGCCGGTGCGCAGCACCGTCGTCGGTGCCAGCGACGGCAGCGTCGGCGCCGCCTGGTCCGGCGAAGTCGAGGCGCGCTACGAGAGCAAGCTCGGCTTCCAGACTTCGGGGCGCATCGTCGCGCGGCTGGTCGAGGTCGGCAGCGCGGTCAAGCGCGGCCAGCCGCTCATGCGGCTCGACCCCGCGCAGGAGACGCTGCAGGTCGCCGCCGCGACCGCCGATGTCGACGCCGCGCGCAGCCGTGTGGCGCAGAACAAGACCGACCTGCAACGCACCGAGGCGCTGTTGCAGCGCAGCTTCGCGTCGCAGGCCGAGGTCGACCAGCAGCGGCTCGCGCTGGCGCAGAGCGAGTCGCAACTGCAGGCCGCGCTGGCGCAGCAGCAGATCAAGGTCAACCAACGCGGCTACACGGTGCTGGTCGCCGACCGCGACGGCGTGGTCAGCGCGCTGCACGCCGAGGCCGGCCAGGTGGTGGCGCCCGGTCAGGCCGTCGTCACGCTGGCCGCCGACGGTGAGCGCGAGGTGGTGGTGAGCGTCGCCGAGTCGCGCGTCGACGAGATCAGGCGCGCCAAGTCGCTGCAGGTGTCGGTGTGGGCGCAGCCGGGCAAGCGCTACGCCGGCACGTTGCGCGAACTCGCTCCCGACACCGACAGCGTGACGCGCACCTACTCGGCGCGCATCGCGGTCAAGAACCCCGACGCCGCGCTGCGCCTGGGCATGACGGCTTCGGTGTTCGCCGCCGACGTCGACGGCGCGCGCGCGATCCGGCTGCCGTTGACCGCGATCCTGAGCAAGGACGGTCAGTCGCTGGTGTGGCTGGTCGACGAGCGCACCGCGCAGGTCAGCCCACGGGCGGTGCAGCTCGGCAGCGCGCACGACGACCAGGTGCTGGTGGTCAAAGGCCTGGTCGGCGGCGAGCGCGTGGTCACCGCCGGCGTGCACATGCTGGTGGCGGGGCAGAAGGTCAAGCCCGCCGGCGCCACCGACGTTGCGATGAGGGAGCCCTGACATGTCGACCAAGCTCAACCTGTCGGCCTGGGCGCTGACGCACCGGCCGATGATCGTCTTCCTGCTGGCGCTGCTCGGGGTCGGCGGCATGCTCGCCTACGCCTCGCTGGGGCAGAAGGAAGACCCGGAGTTCACCGTCAAGACGATGGTGGTGCAGGCCGATTGGCCGGGCGCCTCGGCGCAGGCGATGGCCGAGCAGGTGACCGACAAGCTGGAGAAGAAGCTGCAGGAGGTGGCCGAGGTGGACTACCTGTTGAGCTACGCCAAGCCGGGCGAGACGCAGATCAAGGTCAACCTGCGCGAGGCCACCGCGCCCGCGGCCGTGCCGCAGGTGTGGTACCAGGTGCGCAAGAAGCTCGGCGACATCCAGCACACGCTGCCGCAAGGCGTGAAGGGCCCGTTCTTCAACGACGAGTTCGGCGACACCTTCGGCAACCTGTACGCGATCACCGGCGATGGCTTCGGCCTCGCCGAGTTGCGCGACATCGCCGACGCGGCGCGCAACGAGTTCCTGCGCGTGCCCGACGTCAACAAGGTCGAGCTGCACGGCGCGCAGGACGAGCGCATCTACGTCGAGGCCTCCAACGCCAAGCTGGCCTCGCTCGGCCTCGACCCGGCGCTGAT
>DATJYZ010000252.1:0-26317 GCA_035499355.1 Burkholderiaceae bacterium
TCGAGCTCGCGCCTGAGGTCGCGCGGTCCGCCGTCGCCGGCCTCGCGCAGCGTGGGCATCGACGCACGCAGCAGCGCGATCAGGTTCTTCTGCATCGTGCTCGCGCGCGCCGGGTCGGTCTCGATCAGGTGGTCGATCGACGCCAGCGTGTTGAACAGGAAGTGCGGCTCGACCTGCGCCTGCATCGCCGCCATGCGCGCCTCGACCACCTGCCGCTTCAGCGACTCGGCTTCCGCCGTCTCGGTGGCCTGCGCGGCCTGCGCTTCGGCCTGGATCTGGCGCTTGTAGGTGATCTTGATGACGCCCGACATGATGATCCACAGGAACGCCAGCTCGGGCAGGAAGTCGCCCAGGTGCGTGGTCTGCAAGCGGGTGCGCTTGCCGCCGGCCTCGGCCGCCGCCTGTGCCGCCTCGCGGGCCGCATCGGCCTCGGCGCGTGCCTCTTCCCGCGCGTCCTCGATGGCTTCGACGATCGAGCGTCGGGCCTCCTCGACCGCCTCGCGCACGGCCTCGCTGGTGGCGCCTGGCGGCAGGCGGATGTCGACCGAGGGGGCGACCGGCGGCACCGGCGGCACGGGGGGCGCTGGAATCGCGGGTGGCACCGGGGGCGCCTCGCCTGCACTGGCCGCTGCGCTGGCCGACGGCGTCCTGGGCGTGATGCGCACACCGGACTTGTCGATCGTGATCTCGTAGGCCTCGTTGTGCTTGCTGCTGCTGCCGGGCTTGTCGGTGTCGATCGTGACGGTCGCCGACTTCGTCCGTGTCGGCTTGGGTGCCTCGTCGGCCACCACCGTCTGGCTGATCTTCCAGCTGAACGGCGGCAAGTGCTGCAGGATGGCCGACACGATCAGCAGCAGCAGCGACAGCAACGCAAAGCGCCACCAGCTGATTCCGACCAGCCAGCCGGCGTAGGCGTGGAATGCGCGCACGCTGGCGGCGGCCAAGCGCTGCCAGCGCGAGTCGGGGGTCGGGACGGCGGCGGGGCTGGACATCGGAGAGTCGGGCGCTGGGCGTTGGCGTTGCCGCGCAATATATGCAAGCGGTGCTGCCCGCGCTCCTGCAGCACGACGCAGTGCACCGCCGGTGGGCCCAAGTGCTGCCAGGGGCGACGGGACGCAGCGGCGTTCGTACGGCGGCCGGGCGAGCGAAGCCCGGCGGCGGATTCAGTGCAGGACTTGCAGTCCGAACCCCAGCAGCGCGACGGTGACGGTGACGCACAGCACCAGCGCCAGCAGCGTCATCGAGGCCCGGTCGTCCTCGGCCAAGCGGCGCACGGGGTCGTTCGCCGGCTCGATCGGGAAGGCGGGCACCGCTCCCGGTTGCCAGCGCGTGCGGATCTGCTCCCTGTGCTTTACCGAGCGAACTGACTGGACAGACATCGGGACCTCCTGGGCTCGCCCCGGACAGTGGCGCAGGAGGATTGCACCGGAACCGTCGTCGCGAGGCGAGACAACCTGCGACAGGTTCGGTGTTCAAGAATGAACGGCCGGCAAGCAAGCCGCATCGCGGGCCGGACACCAGGGCCGGGCCCCTTGTAGAGCGTCTTCGGCAGCCATGAGGCGATACCGGGTCACCCGCACAGCCGGAGGATCGCCAACACACCGGACGGCTCCGCGTTTGTATGGGTTGCCCGAGTGTGGACAGAGGCGCAGCATTCGCGTTGCCAGCCGCGCACGGCCAGTGGTGTTCCCTTCCGTGTGGCAAAGGAGACGACATGACCGACTTTCAGGACCCGCGCGGACGCCCGGGTGACAAGCAGGCTACGCGTCGAGGCCTCCTCAAGACGGGCGGCGCGGTGGCCGCCGGCGCCGCGGCGATGATGTCGGCGCCGTTCGTCCGCAATGCGCAGGCTGCCGAAACCACGACCTGGAAGGTGCAGACTTCATGGCCGGCGGGGGTCGGGCTGCAGACCTTCAAGAACTGGTGTGCGTCGATCAAGGAGCAGACCGGCGGCGAACTCGAGCTAAAGCCCTTTGCGGCCAAGGAGGTCGTGGGCGACTTCGAACTGCTCGATGGCGTCAAGAACGGCGTGCTCGAAGCGATGAACTCGTTCACGCTGTACTGGGCCGGCAAGCTGCCGGCGACAGCGTTCCTGTCGTCGTACCTGATGGGATTGCGCTACCCGCACGAGTGGGACATCTTCTTCTACAGCAAGGATGGCCTCAAGGCTGCGCGCGAGATCTTCGCCAAGCAGGGCCTCTACTACGTCAATCGCATCCACCACGGGCCCAACATCATTCACTCGAAGAAGCCGATCCGCACGATCGAGGACTTCAAGGATCTCAAACTGCGCGTCCCCGGCGGCATGATCGCCGAAGGGTTCGCCGCGGCCGGAGCCAAGACCACGCTGCTGCCGGGCGGCGAGGTGTTCTCGGCCCTGGAGAAGGGCACGATCGAAGCGGCCGACTACACCGGCCCCGCCGTCAACTGGGACCTCGGCTTCCAGCAGGTCTCCAAGTACATCTGGACTGGGCCACCCGGGCTGGAGTCGATCTATCAGCCGGTCGACCTGATGGACTTCTGCGTGCGCATGGACGTGTGGAACAAGCTCTCGCCGAAGATGAAGGTGTGGCTCGACGATCAGATCCAGGTCTACTCGAACATTCACCATGCGGCGATCCAGAGGGCCGACCTCGAAGCCTGGGGCAAGTTCGAGAAGGCCGGCGTTCAGATCAATCGTCTGCCCGCCGAGGACCTGCCCAAGTTCCAGCGCCTCGCGGTGCCGATCTGGTTCAAGTGGGCGAACAAGGACAAGGATGCGGCACGGCTGTTCAAGCTGCAACTCGAGGTGATGGAGTCGCACACGGTGGGCTACGTCACACCCGACATGTACAAGGGTCTGAAGATCGACATCTGATCCGCCCAACCCGTCGGGCGCCGCCGTCGGCGGCTGACCGGCACGCTCGCACGCAGGCGCCCAGGTGGCGCCTGCTATTTGTCCCGACCCGCCGCCGCATGCGCAGATGCCCAGCCTAGGTTTTGTCCTTCCGCACTGGCTGTATTGGTCGGGGCTGCTGCTGTTCCCGTTGATCGCCGCGTATCTCGCCTCGCGTCAGCTGAAGAAGCCGCAGGACGGCCGTCCGTCGTTGGCCATCGCCTACCTGTTCTGGCTCCTGGCGGGCTATCTCGGCATCCATCGCTTCTACCTGCGCAGCGCGTGGGGGTTCGTCTTCATTCCCTTCTTTCTCGGCATCGTCTACTGCAATGCGCAGGTTCGCGACGTGCGCGACGACACATCGCGCACGTTTGCGGCCATGGAAAGCGCGCAGACCGCGCTGGCCCAGGCGCAGCCCGCAGCCGGCGGCGACGCCGCTGCGCTCGACAAGGCCAGGGCGGAGCTGGCTGCGCGCGAGCGCGAGTACGCGGCCGCCAAGGCGGTCACCGACCACTGGATCAGCCTGGTGCGGTGGGTGGCCGGGGCGCTTGGCCTGATGCTGCTGGTCGACGCGGCCCTGCTGCCCGGCGCGGTGCGGCGCCGCCGCGCCCTGGAGCAGGCCACCGCCGAGCCGCAGCACGCCCAGCCCGTGGTGCCGGAGATCCACGAGGGCGGCGTCGGCGAGGACCCGACGATCGCCGTGCACTCGCCGCTCACCGACCGGATCGATGCGATCAACGTCAAGATCGGCGAGTTCGTCGCCTGGTGGGCCGTCATCGCGGTGTTCGTCTACTACTACGAGGTGATGGCGCGCTTCGTCTTCAACTCGCCCACCAACTGGGTGCACGAGAGCATGTTCCTGATGTTCGGGATGCAGTACATGCTGTGCGGTGCATTCGCGTACTTCCAGGACCAGCATGTGCGCGTCGACGTCGTCTACACGCACTTCTCGACGCGCGGCAAGGCGATCGCCGACATCGTGAGCTCGCTGTTCTTCTTCATCTTCGTCGGCACCATGCTGTGGACCAGCGCGCGCTTCGCGCTCGATGCGGTGCAGGTCGGCGAGCACTCGTTCACCGAGTGGGGGGTGCAGTACTGGCCGGTCAAGCTGACCATGCCGATCGGCGCCGCGCTGCTGCTGCTGCAGGGGATCTCCAAGCTGGTCAAGGACATCATGATCGTCACCAAGCGGGCGGCCTGAGATGGGAAGGCCCCCACGCTCACTTCGTTCGCTGCCCCCAGGGCTTCGCAGAAGCCACTTCGTGGCTTCCGGGGCGCATCAGCGCCTTCGGGCGGCCGGACGGCACTGACATGGGCATTGAGATCGGAATCGGCTGGCTGTGCCTGCTGCTGTTCGGGTCGCTGGCCCTGCTGCTGATGCACGGCCTGCCGATGGCGTTCTGCACCGGCAGCCTGGCGGTCATCTTCCTCTACGTGTTCGGCAACGGCGGCATCCTCAACATGCTGCCGTCGCGTGTGTTTCCGTTCATGACCGACTACCAGCTGTCGGCGGTGCCGCTGTTCATCTTCATGGCCGCCGTGCTCGAGAAGGCGGGCATCATCGAAGAGCTGTTCGACGTCATCTACAAGTGGCTCGGTTCTCTCAAGGGCGGGCTCGCGTCGGCCACGGTGCTGGCCTGCACCGTGCTGGCCGCGATGGTCGGGGTGGTCGGTGCGACCGAGGTGACGATGGGGATGATCGCGCTGCCAGCGATGCTGCGGCGCGGCTACGAACCCAAGCTGGCGTGCGGCTCGCTGCTGGCCGGTGGCACGCTGGGCATCCTGATCCCGCCGTCGGTGATGGCGATCGTGTATGCGGTCGTGGCGCAGCAATCGCTGGGGGAACTGTTGATCGGATCGGTGTTTCCGGGCCTGCTCCTGTCGGGGATCTACATCGCCTACGTCACGATTCGCTGCTACGTCAATCCGAGCCTGGGGCCGGCCCTGCCCAAAGAGGAGCGCGTCGACTTCGCCGAGAAGCTGCGCCTGCTGCGCAACACGATCGCGCCGATCCTGGTGATCCTGCTGGTGCTGGGAGTCATCTTCTTCGGCATCGCGACTCCCGTCGAGGCGGCTGGCATCGGCACCTTCGGCGCCCTCGTCGTGTGTGCGCTGCACCGCAGGCTGACATGGGTCGCGCTCTACGAGGCGGGCCTGGCCACGCTCAAGGCGACAGCGATGGTGATGTGGATCTTCTTCGGTGCGACGATGTTCGTCGGCTTCTTCATCATCAAGGGCGGGCAGACCTTCGTGTCCGAGATGATCCTGGGCACCGGGCTGCCTGCCTACGGCATCTTGCTCCTGATGATGGTGGTGCTCTTCATCCTCGGCATGTTCCTCGACTGGGTCGGCATCCTGCTGCTGACCGTGCCGATCTTCCTGCCGATCATGAAGAGCCTTCCGTTCACCGGTGTCGCGGCGTTGGCCGGCGTGCCAGCCGAGAGCATTCCGCTGTGGTACGGCGTCATCTTCATGGTCAACATGCAGATGGCGTTCCTCAGTCCGCCCTTTGGTTACTCGCTGTTCTACTTGAAGAGCGTGGCGCCGCCGCAGATCAGCATGGCGATGATCTTCCGCTCGGCGGTCCCGTTCCTGTGCCTGCAGGCATTGGGTCTTGGGCTGTGCATCGTGTTTCCGCAGATCGTGTTGTGGCTGCCCAGCCTGGTGTACGCCGGACACTAGTCCACTGAACCAGATGAATTGCACCTGATTCGATTGGCCGGGTTGTCGTACTTCCACTTCAGCGGCTTTGGGTTCTTGTTGTACTGGCGGATGTAGCGCATGAGTTTCTTGTCGAGGTCTTTGACGTTGGTGAAGACGCCGCGGGCGATCACCTGGCGCTGGATGCGGCTGAACCAGTTCTCGACCTGGTTGAGCCACGAGGAATAGGTGGGCGTGTGGTGAATCGCGACGTTGGGGTGCTGGGCCAGGAAGCCATCGACTGCGTCGGTCTTGTGCGCGCTGACGTTGTCGCAGATCACATGGATCGCCTTGCCCTTGGCCTGGCTGGCCACCACGTCGCCAAGGAAGGCGACGAACTGAGCGCTGGTGTGTCTGGGCGCGGTCATGCCCAGCACCTCGCCGGTGGTGGTGTTCAATGCCGCAAACAGGCTCAGGGTGCCGTTGCGCTTGTATTCGAAGCCGTGGCTCTGGGCGCGCCCGGGCGACAGCGGCAGCATCCGGTCCTTCCTGTCGAGCGCCTGGATCGCGGTCTTCTCATCCACGCAGAACACCGCCGCGTGCGCCGGCGGGTTCAGGTACAGCCCGATCACGTCGGCCGCCTTGGCCTCGAAGTCCGGATCGTTGGAGATCATGTGCCGCCCGATGCGGTGCGGCTGCACGTTGTGCTTGCGCCAGACGCGCTGCACGGTCATGAACGGCAACTTCAACTCCGCAGCCAGCTTGCGGCTGCTCCAGTGCGTGGACCCATCGCGCGGCTTGCGCGTGAGCGTGTGCTTGAGCACCCGCGCTTCGAGCTTGGCCGGATCGCGCGTGGGCGAGCGACCAGGGTGACGCGCGAACAACCCGCCGAGGCGAGCTTCAACAAAGCGTGCGCCCCAGGTGGCAATGAAGCGCGAGTCGCACCGCAACTCGCGCTTGATCGCCGACCACGACGCGCCCTCATCGAGCAGCAAGATCAATCGAGCACGACGAACCTGCGCAACCGCCGCCGTGCGGCTGCGCTGCAGCAACATCAGTTCGTCTCGCTCGGCCATCGTCACGTTCATCTGTTCCATGCACCTTCGATCAGGTGCAATCTCATTGGTTCACTCGACTAGCCGATCAGGGCTCGTAGTCCTCCGCCTGTGCCTTGATGGCGCGTTCGCGCAGCGGCTGCTCGAGCGCGCGCAGGTCGTCGACCAGCGCCTTCACCGGCTCGCCGCGTGCCAGGCGCCACGACGGAGGCATCAGGTTGGGCGCGTACAACTCGTCGAGCAGCCGATCGTTGCGGCGCCAGCTCGAGACCATCGCCACCGCGAGGCCCAGCACCGTGCAGGCCGTCACCCAGCCGGCGAGTGCACGCGTGTGCTTCGGCAGCACCAGGCTCAGGTGCTGCGCCAACCACACCGCGCCGACCACGAAGCTGGCCGCCGGACGCAGGTGGCTCAGCAGCGGCCAGTCGAAGCTGAAGGCCAGCACCATCAGCAGGAGGTCGATCGCCTGCATCGCCAGGCCGAACACCAGCGCCAGGCGCAGGTGCGGCGTGATCGTGAAGCGGCCGGTGAACAGCTTGGATGCCAGGCCCCAGATGAGGCACCAGAGGAACAGCAGCGCGCCGCCGGCGAGCACCGGTGCGAGGTAGTCGTTCCACTTGGTGTCGGCGTCGCTGCCGACCCAGCGCGTCGCCAGCAGCCACAGCGCCGCTGCCAGTGCCAGCCCCGGCAGCAGCCAACGCGGACCGGCGAAGGTCGGCACCAGCGGCAACTCGGCAGCCAGCGCCTCGCCCGGCAGGCGCAGCAGCAGCTGGCTGTGGCCGAGCAGCAGGCGTGCCTGCGGCGGCAGGCTCGCGGCCTCGCCGGCGCGCACCTGCGCTGCCGTGCGTCCGTGCTCGATGCGCACGCCGTTCCTGCTGTCGCCCACGGTGACGCGCAGGCGACCCGTGGCGTCGGGCTCCAGCGTCGCGTGGTGCGGCGCGACGTGCGGGTCGGGCAGCACGATGTCGTTGTCGAGCGCGCGGCCGATCGTCAGCGGCCACGCCTGCACGTCGAGCAGGCGCACGCCGTGGCCGACGGCGTCGACCACTTCGGCCTGCGCCAGCCGCGCGGCGGGCGAGGGCGTGCTGCTCATCGCGGATCGGCCTTCGGGTTCCAGCCGAAGCCCTGCAGGTAGTGCTCGGTCAGCCGCAGCGCGTTGGCGAAATCGATCGCCACCGCGTCGAGCCGACCCTGCACGCCCTGCGTCGGATGGTCGACCGTGGTGGTCAGCACCGACAGGTTGTACAACCCCTCGAATCGCTTGAGCGCCGACAGGCAGGCCACCGTGCGCAGCACCAGACCGTCGCGGTCGGTGAAGGCCTCCTTGCAGCGTGGCGCGGTGGCCGAGAAGCCGCTGCCGAAATGCTCGTTGGCAAAGCTCGCGCTGTACTCCTGCGCGAAGCGCAGCGTGCCGAGGCGGTCGCCGTCGTAGCTCTCGTGGCGCACGTTGATCATGCCGGCGCGCAGCTGCGGCGATGCGTAGACCGAGTGGTTCATCACGCAGTCGCTGCGCTCGAAGCGCATGTACTTCTGCGTTTCGGGCGAGGCGCTGCCCCAGCAGCGCATGAAGCTCTCCTGCGGCACCGGCACGCGGTAGCGCGGATGGTTGGCGCTGCGCCACGGCTGCGCGACGAAGGCATCCACCAGGGCCGCCTGATGCGCCTTGAGTTGGCGCGTCACCTCGGCATACATCGGCTGCGTCTGCGGCTTGGCCTCGCGGCCGCGCTGCAGCAGCTCGTGCGCGAGCGTGCCCGGCACCAGGAAACTGACCTGCTCGCCATCGCGCCGGGTGGCGACGTTGACGCCGATCACGCGGCCGTTGTCGTCGACCGCCGGGCCGCCGCTCATGCCGGGGCTGAGCGAGCCGCCGAAGAACACCTGTGGCAAGAAGCTGCGCTCGACCAGGCCGTTGTAGACGCCCTCGACGACCGCGAACCCGACGTCCAGCGGATTGCCCAGCGAATACAGCCGCTCGCCCTTGGCCAGCGGCATCGCGTCGCTGCGAAAGGCCAGCGGGGCGACGTCGATCGGCTGCGCCGCATCGGCGCTGCGCAGGCGCACCAGCGCGAGGTCGTGGATGACGTCGATCGCCAGCAGCTCGGCATGGCCGGTGCGGCCCTGGGCCATCGTGAACGCGAGGCGGTAGCGGTCGGGGCGCAGCGCGAACTGGCTGACCACGTGGTAGTTGGTGATCGCCAGCCCCGAGGCGTCGACCACGAAACCGGAGCCGACCGAAGCCTGGCTGTCCTGGTCCTTCAGCAGCGTGCGCACCTGCAGCAGTTGTGCGCGCGTGGCGTCGACGATGCGCTGGCCCTGCGCCGACACCGGGGAGGCGGTGTCGGGCTTGGCCGCCACCGTGTCGGCGCGTGCAGATGTGCCGACGCCCACCGCCCCTGCGGCCCCAAACACGATCAGCGCGATCGACACGATCGCCCGCAGGCCCGATGCAAAGCGCTTCATTGCGGCCGATTCTAGGTGGCACCGACCGGTGCGCCCGCCCGGCCCTGCGGCGACGTGCGACCTACACCGGATCCCAGCTGAACACGTCGCCCGAGCGTTCCATGCCGACGAACGACGCGCGCAGTGCCGGCATCGCGTGCTCGGCGATCGCCTGCGGCGTCCAGCCATCGCCGCTGTGCACCGAACGCAGCGGCCGCGGCTGGCTCATCAGGAAGATCTCGTTGTTGCGCACCGCGAAGACCTGCGCGTTGACGTCGCGCGCCGCGTCGCTCAGCAGGTACACCGCCAGCGGCGCGATCTTGGCCGGCGTCATGCGCTTGATCTTCTCGACGCGCGCCTGCTGCTCGGGCGTGTCGGTCGGGATCGAGCCGGTCATGCGGCTCCAGGCGAAGGGGGCGATGCAGTTGGAGCGCACGCCGAACTTCTGCATGTCGAGCGCGATGCTCTTGCTCAACGCCACCAGGCCCAGCTTGGCTGCGCTGTAGTTGGCCTGGCCGAAGTTGCCGATCAGGCCCGAGGTGCTGGTCATGTGCACGTAGGCGCCGCTGCCTTGCTCCTTGAAGTGGTTGGCCGCGGCGCGGCTGACGTACCAGCTGCCGTACAGGTGCACCTTGATCACGCCGTCCCATTCGACGTCGCTCATCTTGTGGAAGAAGCGGTCGCGCAGGATGCCGGCGTTGTTGACGACGCCGTCGATGCGACCGAAGTGATCGAGCGCGCAGCCGACGATGCGGTTGGCCGGCGCGGCCTCGCTGACGCTGTCGGTGTTGGCCACTGCCTGGCCGCCGGCCGCGCGGATCTCGGCCACCACCTGCTGCGCCGGCCCGCTGTCGCTGCCCTCGCCGGTGGTGGAAGTGCCGATGTCGTTGACCACGACCCGTGCGCCCTCGGCCGCCAGCGCCAGCGCGATGTCGCGGCCGATGCCGCCGCCGGCGCCGGTGACCACCACCACCTTGTCCGCGACCATGCCCGCCATGCGCTGCCCCTCGTTGTCAGACGCCGTCATTGCATCACATGCGGCGCGCGGGGCTCAGGGGTCGAGCAGGGTGGCCAGGCGCGCCTGCGCGGCGCCGCAGTCGCCGAACTCGGTGGCAACCCAAGCCGGGTCGTGATAGGTGTTGAGGTAGCGGTCGCCGTTGTCGCACAGCAGCGAGAGCACGGCACCCGCCGTGCCCTGGCGGCGCAACTCGTGCGCGAGCTGCAGCATGGCGACGAAGTTAGTGCCGGTCGACGGCCCCACCTTGCGACCGAGGATCTGCGACAGCAGCCGCATCGCCGCCACCGAGTCGGTGTTGGGCACCTCCACCAGGCGGTCGATCAGCGTCGGGATGAAGCTCGGCTCGACGCGCGGGCGCCCGATACCTTCGATGCGCGAGCCCGGCGAGCTGAGCGACGCTTCGCCGCTCTTGTAGTAGGCGGCGAACACCGAGCCTTCCGGGTCGGCGACGCACAGCCGCGTGGCGTGGCATTCGTAGCGAACGTAGCGCCCGATGGTGGCACTGGTGCCGCCGGTGCCGGCGCCCACCACGATCCAGGCCGGCACCGGATGTCGCTCGCGCGTCATCTGCTCGAAGATGCTCTGCGCGATGTTGTTGTTGCCGCGCCAGTCGGTGGCGCGCTCGGCGTAGGTGAACTGGTCCATGTAGTGGCCGCGCGTCTCGCCGGCCAGGCGCTGCGCGGCGGCGTAGACCTCGCCCGCGTGGTCGACGAAATACGAGCGCCCGCCGTGGAACGCGATCTGCGCCACCTTTTCGCTCGACGTGCTGCGCGGCATCACCGCGATGAACGGCAGCCCGAGCAGGCGCGCGAAGTACGCCTCGCTGACCGCGGTGGAGCCGCTCGAGGCCTCGACCACCGTGGTGCCCTCGTGCAGCCAGCCGTTGCACAGCGCGTAGAGGAACAGCGAGCGTGCGAGGCGGTGCTTCAGGCTGCCGGTGGGGTGGGTCGACTCGTCCTTCAGATACAGATCGATGCCGTGCGCCGCGAACGACGGCAGGTTCAGCGGCACCAGGTGCGTGTCGGCGCTGCGACGAAAGTCCGCTTCGATGCGCAGCACCGCATCGTGCACCCAGCGCTCGCTGCTCATGCCATGGGGTCTGTGGAAGACAGACCCCTAGTGTCTCACTGGCACACCGCCTGCGGCACCGTCACCGCCTGCGACCTGCAGTGCACGGTGCGCGAGGCCGAGCGCGCGATCTCCTCGGTCGTGGTGACCAGCAGCTCGATCTCGCCGAGCATGCCTTCGTCGTAGCCGACGATGCGGCCAACCTGCTGCGTGCTGTACTCGAAGCCGGCTTCGGCGCCGGCCTTGATCGGCGCGGCCTCGTCGGCCATCGCCTGCGCCTCGTTGTGGCGATTCGGGTTCTGGTTCATCGGCTGCGACATCGCCTTGGACATTGCCATGATCTGGTCGGGCGGCATCGCCCGCATGCGCGCCTGCACCTCCTTGGCGTAGGCGGGGTCGCTTTGCATGCGCTGCATGTCGATGCCGACGCTGGCCATGCCCTCGGCGAGGCCGGCCTGCTGCTGCATCGCTTGCGCCTGCTGCCCCGTGCGGAGGGGTCGGCGCGGCAGCGCGGCACGACCGATGAAGCGGGCGTGGCCCGTTGGCGCCACCCGCGGGCCAGGCCCGCGGGCTACCACTGGCCGAAGAACACCCCGGCGCGCTTGTGCTGCGCAGTGCCGCCTTCGATCTGCGTGTCGGTCAGCGTGACGCGATGGCGCCGCCGCGCCAGGAAGTCGAGCAGCCGGTCGCGCAGCTCGCTGCGTGTCGCCGCGCTGGATGCATCGCGGCCGAGGTCGTCGAACTCCTGCGGGTCGGCCTGGAGGTCGAACAGCTGCTCGGGCTCGTCGAGCCAATAGACGTAGCGCCAGGCGTCGGTGCGGATGCTGAACGCGCGGCAGCGGTGCACGTCCTTGCGCAGGATCAGGCGCGCCTGGCGGTAGCAGTAGTCGAGCTCGCTGAACACGAAGTCGCGCCACTGCGTAGGAGCCTGGCCGTGCAGCAGCGGCTGCAGGCTTCGGCCCTCGATGCGGTGGCGTGGGCCCTCGACCCCGAGCGCGTCCAGAATCGTCGGCACGATGTCGACGCACTCGACGAAGCGCTGCTCGCTGCGGCCCCGCGTGGCGTCGGCCTCGCGGCGCGGATCGGCCACGATCAGCGGCACGCGCTGCACGGTGTCGTAGAAGAGCTCCTTCTCGCCGAGCCAGTGGTCACCGAGAAAGTCGCCGTGGTCGGCACAGAAGATGATCAAGGTGTCGTCGAGGCGACCGTTCGAGGCCATGGCGTCGAACAAGCGGCCGAGGTGGTGGTCGAGCTGCGCGATCAGACCCTGGTAGGCCGGGCGCACGGTGCGGATGCAGTCGTCGCGCTGGAAGCTGACGCACTCTTCCTGCTGGCGGTAGGCGGCCAGCACCGGATGCGCGCCCTGCAGCTCGGCGTCGCGACGCACCACGGGCAGGCAGTCGTCGACGGAGTACATCGCGTGGTACGGCGCGGGCGCCATGTAGGGCCAGTGCGGCTTAACGTAGCTCAGGTGCAGCACCCACGGCCGGCTGCCCACGTGCTTCATGAAGGCGATCGCCTGATCGGTCATGTACGCCGTTTCGGAGTGTTCCTCCTTCACGCGCGCGGGCAGGTGCACGTTGCGCATGTGCCAGCCGCTGCGCAGCTCGCCGTGGGTGTCGACGCCGGCGATCACGTAGTCGCTCCACGGGTCGGCGCTGTCGTAGCCGTGCGCGCGCAGGAACGCCGGATAGCCCGACTCGTCGCCCGGCGCGTGGTGGCCGTCGTAGCGGTCGATCTCGTCGAAGCCGCCATGTCGCAGCAGCGTGCCGAGCTCGCTGGCACCGTCGAGCTGCAGGCGCTGCAGGCCGGCCTGATCGGGCATGACGTGGGTCTTGCCGGTCAGCGCCAGCGTCAGGCCGGCGCCGCGCAGCATCTCGCCCAGCGTGATCTCGCCCACCGACAGCGGCACGCGGTTCCAGGTGGCGCCGTGCGAGATCGCGTAGCGCCCGGTGTAGTAGCTCATGCGGCTGGGGCCGCAGACACCGCTGGTGACGTAGGCGTTGGCGAAACGCACGCCGCGCCGCGCGAGCGCGTCGATGTTCGGCGTCTTCAGGTACGGATGGCCGCTGCAGCCGAGGTGATCCCAGCGCAGCTGGTCGGCCATGATGAAGAGGATGTTCACGGGGCTGCCCATGCGGTGCGCGGCGCGCTCGCCCGATTATCCGTGCAGGCGCGCTACGATGGCTTGATGCGGCTGGCGTTCAAGCGATGGCTCGCGGCCGCCAGAGCGCTGGCGGCCGCGGTTTGGTGGGTGGCCGCGCTGGCGCAGGCGCCAGCCGGCGGCATCTACATCTGCACCGACGATCAGGGTCGTCCGATCACGCGCGACCGCTACATCGCCGAGTGCAGCCACAAGGAGCAACGCATCCTGAACCGCGACGGCTCGTTGCGGGCCGTGATCCCGCCGACCTTGACACCCGACGAGGCAGCGCGACGCGAGGAGGATTCTCGCCGCAAGCGCGACGAGGAGCAGCAACGACGCGACGCGATCAAGTACGACGAATTGCTGCTCAAGCGCTACCCGAACACGACAGCGCTCGACCGCGATCGCGAGTTGGCGCTTCGCGATGGACAACTGGCGATTCAGCGGGCGGAGGCTCGGCTGAGCGAATTGCAGGCCGAACGCAAGCCACTGCTCGACGAGGCCGAGTTCTATCGCGGCCGGCGCGTGCCAGGCTCATTGAAGCAGCAGCTCGACGACAACGAGGCAGCGATGGCCGCGCAACGCGACCTGACCCGGCGCGCGCAGTCCGAGGTCAAGCGCATCAACGACAAGTTCGATCGCTTGCTCGATCGGATGCGCCAGCTGTGGAACGGCGCGCCGCGCGGCTCACTGGGACCACCCGAGCCCTGACTGTGCTCATTGCTCGGGCTTGAACCCCGACGCGCGGATCACCGGACCCCAGCGGTCGTAGTCGTCCTTCATGATCTTGCCGAGGCGCTCGGGCCCGTAGCCGGTGGGTTCGAGGTTCATGTCGACCAAGCGCTTGCGCGTCGCCGGGTCGTTGACGGCGGCGATCGCGGCCCTGGACAGCCGCTCGACCGTCGCGCTCGGCGTGCCGGCCGGCGCGAACAGCGCGTACCACGGCTGCGCCACGAGGTCGGTGTAGCCCAGCTCGCGAAACGTCGGCACGTCGGGCAGTGCGGCATCGCGCTGCTCGCCGGCCACTGCCAGGATGCGCGCCTTGCCGGCATCGACCACGCTCTTGATGTCGGCGACCACCGTCGACAGCGCCGTCACCTCGCCGCTGGCCAGCGCCTGCATCGCGGGCGCCGTGCCCTTGTACGGCACGTGGGTCATCTGGATGCCGGCGCTCCTGGCGAACATCACGCCGAAAAAGTGCGGCAGGCTGCCGGCGGCAGCCGACGCGTAGAAGCCGTTCTTGGCCGGGTCGGCCTTGACGAAGGCCACGTAGTCACCCAGCGTCTTGACCGGCACCTGCGCGTTGACCGCCAGGCCGATCTGGAAGTTGGTCAGGTGCGCCACCGGCACGAAGTCCTTGAACGGGTCGTAGCGCAGTTGCCCGGCGTACGAGTGGGGGAAGATCGACATCGTCGCCACCGGCGTCATCAGCAGCGTGGTGCCGTCCGGCGCGGCGGCCTTGACCGTTTCGTTGCCGATGCGCCCGCCGGCGCCGGCCTTGTTGTCGACGATCACGGTCTGCTGCAGCGTGCGCGCCATCTGCTCGCCGACGATGCGCGTCAGCGAATCGGAAGTCGCACCCGCGGGGTAGCCGACCACGATGCGGATCGGGCCTTGTTGTGCCGTCGCGGTGACGACCGTCAGGACCAGCGTCGCGCCAAGGCAGAGACGCATGGCATTGCGAAGGCGGCAGACCATCGATTCCTCCAGGAGCTGGGCCGCATCTTCGCGGTCCGGGATGACGGCGGACCTCGTGAAGACCCTGAAGCGCATCGCCGGGCCGCGCTCGGCCGTGGCCGGGTCGCGTGTCCCGCCGAGCGTCGACAGGCCCTACAGTCACGGTCATGACCAGTGCGCTGGCCCACGTTGCGTGGGAACCGTGCTTCGCCGAAGCCCGCCACGACCGCGAGCTCGAAACGCGCGCGCGCCGACGCATGGGCCTGCCCAACCCGGCCGTGCGCTACTTCGCCGCCGCGCCCTGGGTGGCGCGGCTGGCGATCGACGTCCATCCCGAGCAGGGCCTGCTGATGCACCTGGACCTGCACACCTGCGACCTGATCGGCCTGGTGGTCAGCCAGGAGAATTCGTGCCGCTTCTGCTTTGCCGCGGTCCGGGCTGTGTTGTGGTTCCAGGGCATGGACCGCCAGCGCGTGCTGCGCGTCGAGCAGGAGATCGCACGCACGGACTTGCCGGCGCCGGTGCGCGCCGCGCTCGACTATGCGCGTGCGCAGTCGCGCAGCGGACCGGTCGGTGCGCATGCGGCATGGGCCGTCTTGCGGGCGTCGGGCGTCAGCGCGGCGGAGGCGCGCGAGATCGCGTTCTCGGTGTCGGTGACCGACTGCAGCAACCGGCTGCACACCGCGCTGGCGATCCCGCCGGTGCCGTTCGAGCGCACGCCGGAGACGCTGGTGATGCGCCTGCTGCGGCCGCTGCTGGAGCGCGTCACCGGGCGACGGCGGCGGCATGGCAACCCGGTGGCCGCCACGCCGCACGCCCCCGAACTGCCGTACGCGCCCCTGATCGCCGCGTTCGGCGACTCGCCGATCGCGCCGGCGCTGGCGCAGACGCTCGACGACATGTGGGCCTCGCGGCAGTTGTCGCGGCGCTGCAAGCTGCTGATGTTCGCGGTGGTGTCGCGCGGCCTGCCGTGCCAGGTGTGCGAGCTCGAGATCACGCACGCGCTGGCGCGCGAAGGGCTCGACGCGGCCGCGGTGGCGCGACTGCTCACGCACCTCGACGGTCCGGAGCTCGAACCCATCGAGCAGCTGCTGATGTCGTATGCGCGCGAGACCCTGTGGTACCAGCCGGCGATGCTGCAGCGGCACACGCGAACGCTGCGCGACCGCCTGAGTGCCGAACAGCTGGTCGAGGCGGTCGGCGTGGTGGCCCTGGCCAACGGCCTGTGCCGCATGGCTGCCGTCGTGATGGACGAGCCGGCCTGATGACCGCGGCGTTCGTCGTCGCGCTGGTGTTGGCGCTGGTGGCGCTGGTGCTGTGGTGGCGCGAACGGCAGGGCGCGACGCGGCAGCAACGCCTGCTCGACGCGGCCTCCGAGGAACTGCAGCGCCTGCAGCAGGCGTGCGCGCGGCTGGCGCCGGCCGGCGTGGTCGACCGCCTGGTGGCCGACCGCGTGAACGAGCTCACCGAGCTGCCGCCGCAGCGCAAGGTGGTGACGGCGCTGTTCGCCGACATCGTGGGCTACACCGCGATGAGCGAGAAGCTCGACGCCGCCGTGCTGGCACGCGTGCTCAACGGCTACTTTCAGCGCATGAGCGATGCCATCCACGAGCATCGCGGCCACGTCTCGACCTTTCTCGGCGACGGCATCCTCGCCTACTTCGGTGCGCTGCAGCCCAACCCGTGGCAGAGCGCCGACGCGGTGCGAGCCGCGCTGGCGATGCGCGCTGCGCTCGCCGACTACAACCGCGAGCTGGCGCGCGAGGGCCTGCCTGCGCTCGGCGTGGGCATCGGCATCCACCGCGGCAGCGGCCTGGTCGGCCTGATCGGATCGCGCGAGCGCATGGAGTACGGCTTCGTCGGCCGCACCGTCAACCTGGCGGCGCGCGTGCAGTCGCTGACGCGCACGCACGGCGTCGACATCCTGGTGACCGATGCCGTGCGTGCCGAGCTCGATGCCAGCTTTCGCCTCGACGCCATGGCGGCCGAGAGCGTGAAGGGCATCGCCGAGCCGGTGGTGACATACGCCGTGCGTGAGCGCGACGTGGCCACCGTCGCCGCGCGCTGACGCGGAAACAAGCTGCCGCATTTGTAGTAACCGTTCACGCGTGCCGCACCAGCGCGCGCTCGGGCGCCGCGCGCGCGCCGCGGCGCGGCGTGAATTCGACCGCATCGGGCGGTACTTGTCGATCGTCGCCATGCTGGCACGCGGGTGCGCGTCCGATGATGTGGGTTCTGCCCGGGCCACCCATGCGCAAAGCCGCCGCCGCCGAGAAGCTCGCCTCGCTGAGCACCTTCAAGTGCGCGCTGCTGGGCATCTTCGGCATGGCCGGCCTGCTGGTGTCGGCGATCGGGCCGTTCAAGGTGCCGTTCGCGGAAACGCTGGCCAAGACGTACTACCGCCAGGCGGTGATCGGCCTGCTGGTGATGGTGACGGTGATCGCCGGCCTCGTCACCGCGGTGGTCAAGCTGTTCGACCCCAATCAGTTCAAGGACCAGCTGGTGCGCTGGGTGCAGGAGCGCACGCAGCGCGACCTGGTGCTCGACGGCGAGCTGCACGTCAGCTACTTCCCCAAGCTGGCGCTGGAGAGCGGGAAGGCGTCGTTGAGCCAACGTCGCAGCGCGCGCGAATTTGCGTCAATCGACAAGGCGCGCGTCACCATCGCCTGGCTGCCGCTGCTGCGCGGCCGCCTGCACATCGACAGTGCCGAGGTCGAAGGCCTGCGTGCGCAACTGCTGCGGCTGAAAGACGGCAGCACCAACGTCGACGACCTGGCGCACGACCTGGCGGCGATCGAGTCGGCCAGCATCGACCTCGACAGCTTGCAGCTCACGCGCGCGTCGCTGCAGTGGAACGACGAGGTGGCGTGGCAGCGCGGAAGCCTGAGCGAGCTCAACGTCGAGCTCGGGCGCCTGGCCGACGGCGTGGCCAGCCCGGTGAGCGCGAGCGCGCGCCTCGATGCATCGGCCGCCGGCATCGACGCGCGGCTGCAGATGAAGGGCCGACTGCTGTTCGACATCGCGAGCAGCCGCATCGAGCTGGCGCGCATCGACGCCGTGCTCGACGGCCAGGCGCTCGGCATCGACAACCTCGCGCTGCACCTGAAGGGCGACCTGACGGCGCTGCCGCGCGAGCGCACGTTGAGCGCCGACAACGTCGTCGTGTCGTCACAGCACAAGTCCGGGCTGACCGTGTTCAACACGGTGCTGTCGGCGCCCGAACTGAAATGGAGCGAGTACCGCCTGAGCGGCAGCGCGGCGAGCTTCGACGCCAGCGTTGCCCACCCCGACCGCACCACGACGCTCGCGGTGAAGGTGCCGCGCTTCGAGTGGGCCGACCGTGGGCTGCGCGACACCGCAGCACAAGCGCAGCTGACGCTCAAGCGCGGCGACGCGCAACTGCGCGCGCAGGGCAGCAGCCCATTGGTCGTCACGCTCGACGGCGGGGCGCGCATCGAGCTGCCGTCGCTCGACGCCATGGTCCAGCTGAGTCATCCGGCGCTCGCCGCGGACGCGACCGCGCAGCTCAAGGGCCGCGTCGACATCGACCTGCAGCAGCGCGGTGCGTCGGCAAGCCTGGCCGGTCAACTGGCTGGCTCCGACCTGAAGGCCGATCTGGCGCTGGCCGACGCCGCGACGCGCCCGCGCTGGAAGATCGATGCCGAGCTGTTGCGCCTCGATCTCGATGCGCTGCTGTCGAGCGCCTGGCTGGCGCGTTGGCGCGACGATGCGACGCCACTGGATCTGTCGCTGCTGCGCGATGCCGCGGCGCAAGGCCAGCTGCGCGTCGGACAGCTCAGGTTCGCCGGCCTGCAGCTGGCGTCGGTGTCGGCGCGCTTCGAACTCGACAAGGCGGCGCTCGCTGTCGACCCGATCGCTGCGCAAGGCTACGGCGCGCAACTCGAGGCCGCGTTGCGCATCGACGCCGACGGCGCTGCGCCGCGCCTGGGCAGCAAGGGCAGTCTCAACGAGGTCGACCTGCGCAGCCTCGTGGCCGACCTCGCACAGGCGCCGCGCCTCGAAGGCCGCGGCGCGATCACCTGGGACCTCGCGGCCGACGGCGCCAGCGTCGGCAGCCTGCGCCAGGCGCTGGCCGGATCGCTCAACCTCTCGCTGCGCGGCGGCGCGCTGGCCGGGGTCGATCTGCGCGCGGCGTTGCTCGACGGCCGGGCCGACCTCGGCAAGCGCATGCCGGCACAGCAGCGCGAGTTCAACAGTGCCGCGACCACGCCCTTCAACGAGATGAAGGCACGCTTCGAGCTGCGCGAGCAGCGCGCCAACGGGCAGATGCTGGAATTGAACGCCGCCGCGGTGCGCGCCGCCGGCGAGGGCGAGCTGCAGCTCGACTCCGGCGTGGTCGACCTCCGATTGCTGGCCACCGTGGGCCGCGGCGCGCACGAGTTGTCGAACATGGCCGGCGTCAGCGTGCCCCTGCACGTGCAAGGTCCGTGGCGCAGCCCGCGGTTGGCGTTCGACTTCGGTGCCGCCAGCGGTGGCCCGCTGGCCCACGCCGGCGATGGCGCCAACGACAGCGCGCTGACGCTGGTCAAGGCCAGCGCGCCGCCGGCCGCGCCGGCGCGCACCACCAAATAGCGTCAGCCGCTCAGCTCGCGCGCCAGCTGTTGCGCCTGCCGGGTCATCGGGTGCTCGGCGCCGAGCGTCGGCAGCAGCTGATCGATGGCCTGCTGGCAGGCCTCGCGCGCCGGCGCCAGCTCGCCGGCGGCACGCCGCGCAGCGGCCAGCGCGAGCCACGCGCGCCCGGTGAGGAACGATGACGGCAGGTCGCCCTGGCCGGCGCGCGCCATCGCCAGCGCCTGCTCGGCCTGCACCCGAGCGGCCGCGGCTTGCCCCATGGCGAGCGCGATCTCGCTGCGCGCGATGCCGACCTCGGCCACCACGCCGGTGCGCGCTTTCTGCTTGGCGTACTGCGCCTGCACGTCGGCCAACGCCCGGTCGGCCTCCGCGAGCTGCCCGGCGCCGCGCGCGACCGCGGCCTGCGCGATGCGCAGCCACAGCGCGGGCGCGCCCTCGGCGGGCAGGACCGCCCGGTGCATCAGCTCGGCAGCGGCGTCGGCGCGTTGGCGCGCCTGGTCCACGCGGCCGAGGCGCGCTGCGACCACCGCCTGGCCAGCCAGCGCATAGACCGTGAAGCTCGGGTTGTGGTCCTGGCTGGCCAGGCGCTGCATGCGTTCGAACGCGGCCAGCGATTCGTCGAAGCGCCCGAGCGCGCGCAGCGTCTGCGCGCGGTTGGCGTACCAGGTGGCGCTGGCATCGCCGGTGGGCGAGCGCCGCTCGATGATCGCCATGCCGCGGTCGAGCTGTTCGAGCGCGGCGCGCGGATCGCCCGCGCTCCACAGTGCGATCGCCCAGTCGTTGTAGATGCTGGCACCGAGCGTGCTCTCGGCGCGGCCGACGCTGGCCAGCAGCTCGGCGGCGGCGCGGTACTTGGCGCTTGCCTGCGCCGGCGCGCCGTTGAGCACCTGGGCATACGCTTCGTTGGCCACCAGGTACGCACGGCGCAGTCCCGAGTCGTTGCCCGAGGCGTCGAACTGCTGCAGCGCCGCGCGCGCATAGCGCAGCGCGCCGGTCGCGTCGTTGAGCCGCAGCGCGACCGTGGTGCGCCGCTGCAGGCAGTACCACGACGACTCCGGGTCGCCGCGCGATGCCGCGATCACCTCGTCGAGCTCGGCCACCGCGGCCTCGGTCTGCCCGAGGTCGAGCCGCGCCACCGCGCGCTGGCAGCGCAGGCTGTGGCGCACGGTGGGGTGCATGCCGCTACCCAGTCTTTCGAGGGTACGCGTGAGCAGCTGCTGCGCGCGGTCGAACTGGTCGTTGGTGATCAGCCAGTCGGCCACCGTGTCGGCGGCCACCGCGCGTTCGGTGGGGTTGCCGTTGAACTCGCGCTCGGCCAGGTCCTCGCTGCGGCGCATCAGCTGGTCGAGCGTCAGTGCTTCGTCGGCGCGCAGGCCCTCGGTCAGCACCATCAGCGTGAAGTCGGTGGCGGCCTGCGCCTGTTGCGCGCGCGTGCGCGCGATGGCGCTCTGGCGCAGAGCCTCGCTGGCCTGCCATACCGCAGCGCTGAGGCCGATGGCCAGCGCCAGCACCACCGCCGTGGCGGCGCCCAGCGGCAGCGCGTGGCGGTGCGCGAACTTGCGCGCGCGGTACCAGGCGCTGTCGGGTCGCGCCAGCACCGGCAGGCCATCGAGGTGCCGCTGCACATCGGCGGCGAACGATTCGACGCTCGGGTAGCGCGCCTCGGGGTCCTTCTTCAGCGCTTTGGCCAGCACGGTATCGAGGTCGCCGCGCAGTTGCCGCGCCAGCTTCGGGTCGGCACCGACGCGGCTGCTGGCCAGCGGCACGTCGGCCGCCAGGATGGCCTCTTCGAGGGCGGCCATCGAAGGCCGTCCGAGCTGGTATGGGCGCTGGCCGGTCAGCAGCTCGTACAGGACAACGCCGAGCGAGTACACGTCGGTGGCCACCGTGACCGGCTTGCACGCCACCTGCTCGGGCGACGCGTAGTCCGGCGTCACCGCGCGGCCCATCATCTGCGTGAGGTTGGGCGCCGGTGAATCGTCCTCGAGCAGCTTGGCGACGCCGAAGTCGAGCAGCCGCACCTCGCCCTCCGGCGTGACCAGGATGTTGTTGGGCTTGAGGTCACGGTGCACGATCAGTCGTGCGTGCGCGTGCGCCACCGCGTCGGCGATCTGCAGGAAGAGTCGCAGGCGCTGCGGCACGTCGAGCCGGTGCTCGCGGCAATAGACGTCGACCGCCTGGCCGGTGACGCACTCCATCGCCATCCACGGCCGCCCGCCGGTGGTGACGCCGGCGTCATAGAGACGGGCGATGCGCGGGTGCTGCAGTGCGCCGAGGATGTCGCGCTCGCGCGCCATGCGCTGCGCCAGGCCCATCGCCCAGGCCGTGCGCGGCAGCTTCAGCGCGACCTGCCGCTGCAGCACGCCGTCGGCACGTTCGGCCAGCCACACGGTGGCCATTCCGCCGGCGCCGAGCTCGCGGATCAGGCGATACGGACCGACTTCGTCGCCCGGCTGGTCGGGGCGAACGTCGTGCTCGGGCAGGTCGTCGAGCGCCACCGCAATGGGCCGCTGCATGAAGGTGTCGGTCTCCACCGACGCGCGCGCCAGCAGGGCACTGAGCACCGGCACGAACGACTGCTGCTCCGGCGGCAGCGTGCGCAGCCAGTCGTCGCGCTCGTGCGCCGGCAGCGCCAGCGCGGCTTCGAGCAAGGCATTGATGCGGCGCAGCCGCTCGGGGTCGGCTCCGGGGTTGTCAATCATCGTGGGCGGCGCTCGGCCTCAAACAGGCATCCACGCAAGGCGGCTTGCTTTCCGGACAGCGGCGCGTGATCGCTCCGCCGGCCGCACCCGCGTGGCCCGACATTGTCGGCCAGTGCCGCGGGCATGGCCGGCGGCGGGCGAATTCAGCGCGGCTCGTTCGGCAGCAGCCGCCGCGCCAGCGGCAATGCGGCGCGCGGCCGCGCCAGTCACGCCTGCGGAGCCGGATGGGTCGACAGCAGCGGACGGCGCGGCTGAGTTGCGGGCGTCTGCACAACACCAGCGTCCCGGAGCAGGGACGGATGAACAACCTATCGGAACGTCACCGCTAGCGGCGCGACACCTGCAGCGCGAGCGCGACCACCACCAGCCCGAAGCCCACCAAGTCGGCCTGCCAGCCCGGATACACCAGCGCGACTCCGGCGATCAACAGCATCCAGCGCTCGAGCTGCGTCGCCTTCTTCAAGGCCCAGCCCTGGAAGCCGCCGGCCAGCGCCGCGATGCCCACCGCCGCGGTCAGCGTGACCTCGGCGATCGACCACCAGTCGGCGTTCGCCAACGCCTTGCCGGAGCCCATCAGCAGCAGGCCCTGGCCGCTCTTGTCGAGCACGAACATGAAGGGCACCAGGAACGCCGGCACCGTGTACTTCCAGCACTGCAGCGTGGTCTTGTACGGGTCGCCACCGGTGATGGCAGCGGCGGCGAACGGCGACAGCGCAGTCGGCGGCGACACCTCGGACAGCACCGCGTAGTAGAAGATGAACATGTGGGCGGCGAAGTCGGGCACACCGAGCTTGATCAGCGCCGGCGCGGCGATCACGGCGCAGATGATGTAACTCGCCGTCACCGGCACCGCCAGGCCGACGATCCACACCACCAGCGACGTGAAGATCGCGGTGAGCAGCAGCGAGCCGCCGGCGTAGTCGATCACGATCGAGCTGAACTTCAGGCCGAGCCCGGTGAGCGTGACGACGCCCACGATGATGCCCGCGCCGGCGCAGGTGGCCGCGACGTTGAGCACGCCGGTGGAGCCGGTCTCCATCGCCTTGACGAACGGCGAGCGGAAGACGTGCTCCTGCCAGGATCCTTTGCCCCGGAACAGGTCGTACGAGAACATCGCGGTGTCGCGGCGCAGGAAGCTGGTGACGAACGACACCACGGTGGCCCAGAACACGCTGAGTACCGGCGAGTAGCCCAGCAGCATGAAGACGACGATCGACACCAGCGACAGGAAGTGGAACCAGTAACGCCGCGACAGCGTCCACACCGATTCGAGCTTGCCGAAGTCGACATCGCGCATGCCGAACTTGCGCGCGTCGATCTCCACCATCAGGAACAGCGCCAGGTAGTACAGCAACGTCGGCACCACCGCCATCAGCAGCACGTCGAGGTAGGAGATCTTCAGGAACTCGGCGATGAGGAAGGCCGCGGCGCCGAGCACCGGCGGCGAGATGATCGCGCCCAGGCCGCCGGCGGCGAGCAGCCCGCCGGCGGCGTTCTTCTCGTAGCCGACCTTGGCCAGCATCGGGTACGCCACCGAGCCCAGCGTGACGGTGGTGGCCACGCCCGAGCCCGAAGGGCCGCCGAGCAGGAACGACGCCAGCACCACGGTGCGGCCGGCGCCGGTGGGCTTGCCGCCCATCGCCGAGAACGAGAAGTCGATGTAGAACTTGCCCGCGCCCGAGTACTGCAGGAAGGCGCCGAAGATCGTGAACAGGATGATCAGCGACGACGACACGTCGATCGCGACGCCGTAGATGCCCTCCAGCGTCATGTACATCACGCCCACCAGCCGCCCGATGTCGTAGCCCTTGTGGGTCCACGGCGGCGGCAGCAGCGGGCCGGCTAGCGCGTAGGCGATGAACGCCAGCGTGATGGCCGGCATCACCCAGCCGCCGACGCGGCGCATCGCCTCGAGCACCAGCACGATCAGCGCGACCCCGAAGGCGATGTCCCACGGCTCGGGCGAGGTGTTGCGGTCGGTGAAGTCGTCGCCGCCGGCGATCAGGTACGCCACCACCGCGATCGCCAGTGCCGCCGCGATCCAGTCCCACCACATCACGCGATGGCGAAAGCGCGGCGTCACGGGGAACAGCAGGAAGCACAGGAACAGCACGAACGCCACGTGCAGCGGCCGCAGCAGCTGCGTCGGCACGATCTCGTAGGCGGCGTACAGGTGGAACGCCGACATCGCGACGGCCAGCGCCACCACCAGGCCGCCGAGCCAGCCCTTGAGCTTGTTGGCCGCGCCTTCCTCGGCCTCGACGAACTCCTCGGCCTTGTGCAGCGCCTCGTCGCTGACCGCGACGGATGTCCCGGCAGGCGTCGCGGCCGGCGCCGCGCCTGACGAGGGCCCGCCCTCGGGCGCTGCGCTCAATTGACCTTGATGCCCTTCTCGGCGAAATACTTGGCCGCGCCCGGGTGGAACGGCACCGGCGAGGCCGAGGCCTTCTGGTTCTCGAGCTTGAAGTTCATCGCCTCCTTGTGCACCGCGATCAGATCGTCGCGGCGTTCGAAGATCGTCTTGACGATGTCGTAGGCGGTCTTGTCGTCCATGCTCGCGGCGGCCACCAGGATGTTCATGACCGTGGCCTGCTTGTTGTCGGCGTCCATGCCCTTGTAGACGTCCTTCGGAATCACGTCTTCGACGTACAGGTTGCCGTACTTCCTGTTCATCGCCGCCACCGCGTCGGCGTGGTCGATCATCCTGATCTTGGTGCCCGGGGTGTTGGCCAGGTCGGTCACCGCGGCGGTCGGCAGGCCGCCGACCCAGAAGAAGGCGTCGATCTTGCCGTCCTTGATCGCATTGACCGATTCGGCGACGCCGAGGCGCTCGCGCTTGACGTCCTTGTCCTTGTCGATGCCTTCGGCTTCGAGCAGGCGGAACGCCATCACCTCGGTGGCGCTGCCCGGCGAGCCGGTCGACACGCGCTTGCCTTTGAGGTCGGCGAACTTGGTGACGCCGCGGCCTTCGACGCTGACCACGTGCATGCGATTGGGGTACAGCACCATCAACGTGCGCAGGTCGACCTTGTGGCCCTTGAACTTGTCCTCGCCGCGCGCCGCGTCCTGTGCGGCATCGGCCATCGAAAGCCCGATGTAGGGCTTGCCGCTGCCGATCAGCTTGAGGTTGTCCACCGAGCCGCCGGTCACCTCGGCGGTGGCCTGCATGCCCGGTACGTGCTTGGACAGCACGGCGGCGATGCCGCCTCCCATCGGGTAGTACACGCCACCGGTGCCGCCGGTGGCGATCGACAGGTTCTGCGCGGCAGCACCGAAGGACAGCAGCGTGCCGGTCAGCACTGCGGCGATGAATGCGCTCGTGCGGGTCATCTCGTCTCCTGCATGTCAGGGAAAGCCCGCGGTGCGCACCGCAGGGGCGAATTCATTCTGGCATGCAGCCCCGCGCCATTCGCTCCACACTTTCCAGCAGGAACTTTTCGTGGAGACAGCCATGGGATTCGCGTTCAACGAGCGGCGCGTCGTGGTGTGCGGCGGCAGCCGCGGCATCGGCCGCGCCATCGCGCTGGCATTCGCCGAGGCCGGCGCCGACGTGTCGATCTGCGCGCGCGGCCGCGACACGCTCGAGCGCGCGCGCGGCGAGCTCGAGCGCCACGGGCGGCGCGCGCATGCCGCGGTGTGCGACCTCGCCGACGCGCAGTCGGTGGCCGGCTACGTGGTGCAGGCCGGCCAGGCGCTCGGCGGCATCGACGTGCTGGTGAACAACGCGTCGGGCTTCGGCATGGGCGACGACGAGGCGGGCTGGTCGGCCGGATTGGCGGTCGACGTGATGGCGATGGTGCGCGCGTCGCACGCGGCGCTGCCGTTGCTCGAGCGCAGCGGCGAGGGCGCGTCGATCGTGCACATCTCGTCGATCTCCGGCTTTCGCGCCTCGACGCGTTCGCCGGCGTATGCCGCGGTGAAGGCAGCGATGATCAGCTACACCGCCAGCCAGGCCGCGATGCTGGCCCCGAAGCGCATCCGCGTGAACTGCATCGCGCCGGGCTCGATCGAATTCGACGGCGGCGTGTGGGACCAGCGCAAGAAAGCCCGCGATCCGCTGTACGACCGCGTGCTCGCCGGCATCCCGTGGGGCCGCATGGGCGC
>DATJYZ010000253.1:0-7458 GCA_035499355.1 Burkholderiaceae bacterium
TCGCGGTACTGCTGTTTCAAAGGCGCCTGCAGCGCGCGCAACTGTTCGGTGTTCATCGGTCGCTCCTCGGGGGAATGCCGCGACGGCAGGCGGCGCGCCGTGCATCCGCGCACGGCCGGATCGTAGCGGCTGGCCAGCGGGCGCGCGCCGTCATGCCGGTGGCGGGGCCGGTTCGTCGACGATGCGCTCGACGGCCGGGGGCTTCACGAGCGGTGTCGCTTCGGCCGCGGGCGCATACAGCCAGCGATCGACGTCTTCGGGCTCGATCGCGACCACACTGCGCTTGTCCTGCCGATCGGGCGGCAACCGCGGGTCGGGCCGGTGCATGCGCCGCATCAGCGGATGGTGGTCGGCGTTGACCGTCAGCATCGTGTAGCTTTCCAGCGCCTCGCCGCTGGCCGGGTCGACCCAGGTGTTCCAGAGGCCCGCCAGCCCCCACGGCGTGCCGTCGACGCGGCGAAAGCGCCACCAGACGTTGCGCCCGCTCTCCCAGTTGGGCTCGTCGAACGACCAGGCAGGGATGACGCAGCGCTTGCCGTAGCGCCACGAGGCCTTGAACGACGGCTTGCTGGCCACGTCTTCGAAGCGGGCGTTGACGGTGGCGAAGGTCAGCTTGGGAGACCTGGCGAACCAGGGCACCAGGCCCCATTGCCCGAGCACCAGTTCGCGCTCGGGCTCGGTGACCTCGCGCGCCGCGCGGATGAAGGGCCCGACGGCGCGCGGGAACAGCTCGTCGCCACGCCAGGCGTCGTCACGACCGACGTGCCAATGACGCTCGATCGCCGCGGCGTCGGGGCTGATGTAGCGGGTGCACAAGCGACCCATGATGGCACACGCCCGCCATGCGGGCGGCCATGTCGAGCACGCGCGGTCGCCACATGCAGTGCCGGGTTAGGCATCGCTACGATCGAGCGCCTCCGATGCTTCCCGACACAGACCCCCGCGCATGAGTGCCTCGATTGCACCCATCCCCTATTGCCGGCGCGTCCGCGGTGCATACGCTGGCCGGGTCACAGCGGTCGTCTTGGCGAGGCGCGCATGAACTGGAAGGATCTGTACGTCGGCGCGATCCGGCGGCCGGAGGCCGTGCAGGCATTGCTCGCACATGGCCTGGCCGCGCTGCGCGCCAGCGACGACCCGACGCTGCAGGGCAAGGTGACGCCGGACACGGCGACGCCGTTCAAGCTCTGCTCGATGCTCGACGCGCACGGCATCCCGGTGCCGCTCGACGCTGCGCGACACGTCGCCGGCGACCTCAGTGACTGACTCGCGCGGCTACGAGATGCAGTAGCGCTCGAGGAACTTCGGCCACACGTTGAGCGCGTACTGCAACTGCAGGGTCGCGCGCAGGCTGGCATCGGCCTTCGGACCGGTGAACGACTCCCACTCGGCGGCCGACATGTGGTCGCCCACCGCCTCGGCCACCAGCAGCGCGAACGGCGCCGGCGGCAGCATGTGATCGCCGAAATCCACCAGCCGGTACTGGCGCCCCTGCATCACCAGGTCGAGCACGTCGGCCGCCGACGCATGCGCATGCGAGCGGCGCAGCGACAGCGACTCGTCGACGATGGCCAGCGCGATCGGATCAGGCATGTCCACACTCTAACGCCAAGCCCCGTGTCGATGCAGCGCACGGCCCGCCGCGAAACGGTGGCCGGCACCCGCTTGAGGGCCTGGCAACGCTGCACCGGTTGCAAATGGATGGTCCTCTTGATCGTCGCTGCGGATTGCGTGACTGCTTGACCCGCCGATAGCGCTCGGTCAGCATGCGGCCATGAAGTTGCACGCGGCGGCCTGGTCGATCGCAGCGTTGCTGGCCGTGTGCGGTGGCGCCCGGGCGGAATCGCTGCGCTGTAGCAACGGCACCGCCGACGAGGGCGATTCGCGCATCGCGGTGGCCTACAAGTGCGGGCCGCCGCTGCTGGCCGACAACTACTGTGCCCCGGTGTACTACGCGCAATCGCTCAATCCGGTGCCCGAGCCGTTCGCCAGCGTGGCGGTGCCGTGCCTGCCGGTCGAGGAGTGGCTCTACGACCGTGGCCAGGGCAACCTGATGGCGACCGTGCGCTTTCGCTCCGGCCGCGTGCAGTCGATCGTCTACGGACGCCAGCCGCGCTAGCCGGCGCGCGCCTCAGGCCAGCAGGCCGAGGTCGCGCGCACCGACGTCCCAGTTGTGCAGGTTCGGCAGCACGGTCAGCAGATCGCTGTCGCTGGCACCAAACCAGCGGCCCAGCGTGGCCGCAAGCTGGTCCACCGACATCGTGGGCAGCAAGCGGCCCTGCCCGACGTCGTCGACGCCGTTGTTGGCGATCACCGGCGCGGTGCCGTAGAAGCGTTGCCCGTGCACCGCGCCGCCGAGCACGAAATGCATGCTGCCCCAGCCATGGTCGGAGCCGTCGTTGTTGCCGGCCAGCGTGCGGCCGAAGTCCGACGCGGTGAAGGTGGTCACCTGCGGCTCGACATTCAGCTCGGCGAGCGCCGCCTGGAACGCCGCCAGCGCGTTGGCCACCGTGGTCAGCAGCCCGGGGTGCGTGCTGAGCAGGCCGTCGTGGGTGTCGAAGCCGCCGAGCGAGACGAAGAACACCTGGCGCTTGGCCGCCAGCGCATCGGCCACGGAAATCATGCGCGCCACCATTTTCAGCTGGTCGCCGAGCGCGTTGCCGGCGGGGAACACCGTGGCGATCGCCGGTGCGCCGGCCAGCGCGGCGGTCAACGCGTCGTTGGCCTCGAGCGCACGCATGACGACACGCGTGTGCTCGGCCTCGAACAGGTGCGCGCGCGGCGCCACGATCAGCGAGTGCAGCGCGTCGGAGCACGCGCTCGAGCCGAAGAGCGGACTCTTCAGCGCGTTGAGCGCCACCGAGCCGTTGGGGGTGACCTGGTACTGCACCGCCGTGTGCCCCGACATGAACACCGCGTTGCCCGACACGTTGACGCAGGTGAAGGTGGCGTTGCCGTTGCCGGCCATGAAGAGGTCGCCGATGCGACCGCCCCAGCCCGACGTGGCCCCCTCGGGCGACGACGACTGCCAGAACGACTGCTGGTCGTTGTGCGAGAACAGCTTTGGCGGCAGCGGCACCGAGCGATTCGCGTACTGCGTCTTGTCGGTCGGCTGCATCAGCGTGCCGATGTTGAGCAGCGTCGCCAGGCGTCCGCTGTTGAACAGCGGCAGCAGCGGCGCGAGCTCGGGCGCCAGCGCGTACTGATAGGTCGCGCCGTTGCGGTCGAGCGGCGCCGTCAGCGGCGTCAGCGCGGTGGCGGCGAGCGCGCTCTGCGCGTAGGCCAGTGTCGGCCGCTGCGCCTGGTACTGCGCGTAGTGCGTGGCGTCGTACGGGATCAGCGTGTTGCCGTAGTCGTTGCCGCCGTACAGAAACACGCACACCAGCGCGCGATAGTCGGCCGCCGTGCTCGCCGCGGCCTCGCCGATCGCCGCCAGGTTGAGCGCCCACGGCGCCGCGGCGCCGGCGATCGACAGCTGCGACAGCCGCTGCAGGAAGGCGCGCCGAGACGCATTGGCGTGAAGGTATGTCATCGCCGGCTCCTTCACTTCAGCACCAGGTATTCGGGCGCGGCGAACACCAGTGTCAGCGCCGCGTAGATGCGGCTGTTGCGCGCGCTGTCGGTACCCGACGGCATCGAGGCGACAGCCGCGCGCATCGCCGACAGGCTAGCGTCCGAGATCTGCCCGGCGGCCAGCACCACGTTGAGCTCGGTCAGCAGCGCGTTGGCATCGTCGGCCAGCGGCAGCAGGCTCGTGTAGTCGGCCTTGACGTCGCCGAGCGCGGCGCCGTTGGCCACCACCCGCTGCATGAAGTTGACGTAGGCGACCGTCGACGATTCGTTGGTGATCTGGAACTCCGGTGCTTCCAGTCCCGCGTTGCCGATCGCGCTGTTGGGCGGCACGTAGCCGGGGCGGAAGAAGTTGAACACCGAGGCCGAGCGCAGAGGGCTCTGCGCCAGCCGCGTGCCAGGGTCGCTGGTGTTGGGCACGGCCCAGGCACCGCTGGCCGACGACGCGCCGAACGCGCGCGCCCAGCCAGCCAGCCGCACGATCGGCTCGCGCAGCTTGCCCGCGGTGGTGGAGGCCAGACCCGCCGCGTTGCGCGCCTCGTCGTCGAGCAGGATCGCGCGGATCACCGCCTGCAGGTTGCCGCGCACGCCGGCGCCGTCGTCGGCGAACACCGTGGCCACGCGCTTCACGTAGGCCGGGCTCGGGTTGCTGGTGACCAGGCGCTGGATCAGCTGGCGGCTCCAGAACGGCCCCACGTTGGGGTGCGCGTAGATCGCGTCGAGCGCGAGCCGCAAACTGTCTTCGCCGGCCGTGCCGGCCGGAATCGTGACGCCGAGGAAGGTCTTGGTGCCTAACTCGTGATTCGCCGGCATCTGGATCATCGGGCGGCGCTGATACTCCGGTGTCGAGGTATCGCCGCCGGCGAGATCCCAATTCCAGCCGGTGAACACGCGCGCCAGGCCGGTGATGTCGCTCTGGCCGTAGGTTTCGACCGCCGGCGCCTGCGGCGTGCCGTCGTCGTTGAGCTGCAGCAGGCCGATCGTGAACAGCTGCATCAGCTCGCGCGCATAGTTCTCGTCGGGCGAGGTGCCCTTGGCCGCGTTGGCCTTCGGGTTGTTGCGGTAGGTGAGGTACAGCCCCATCGGCACGCTGCGCGACACCTGGTCGAGCAGGTTGCGCAGCGTGCCAAACGCGTTGGCCTCGAGCAGGTCGAGGTAGGCCGCCGCCGAGAAGGCGCGCCAGCCGCCGCCGTTGACCAGGCCGTCGATGCCGACCACCAGGATCTCCGACAACGCCAGCGTCACCCGCTGGCGCAGCGTGTCGGGCGACGACAGCAGCTTGCGCCACGCGGTGGCGTCGAAGCCGGCCTGGCTGTTGACATTGGCCGGGTCGTTGAAGCCGTTGGCCACCAGCCAGTCCCACCGCGTGCCCTGCTGCGGCATTGCGAACTGCTCGTCGAGCCAGGCGGCAAGGCCGATGGCTTTGACGTGGTCGATCTGTGCGCGGCTCGCGCCCATCGAGGCCTGCGCCAGAAAGCGCGACGCTTCGGCATCCGGCATCGTGGGCGACGTGCCGCCGCTCCCGCTTGATCCGCCACCGCACGCGCTGATCAGCTGCGCTGTCGTGACCGCCGCGATCGCGGCCGCCAGCGGACCCGCGGCGGTGTCGTGCTCACTGCGCCCGGCGGCGCGCGGTGGTGACGCCACAGCGGCCAAAGCGATCGGCTCCGCTCCCATGTCCACCTCCCGGATCATTGGCTTGCCGAGGCCAACGCGGTGATCGCGTTGGCGGCGGACGGTCCGCCCGTAAACTTGCGTAAAGCGATCGACAAGTGGAATGCAGTCGCCTGAATGGAAGATGACTGTCGCCGCTTGCCCGCTCACGCCGCAGCGCTGCTCGCGCGCCGCAAGCGCGCCGCCGCCGGCCCCGCACATTTCGTCACATCGCGCTGGCTATCATCGCTCGGACAGGCAGTCGTTCGGAGGTTGTTGATGGACAAATCGATGATGCAGGGCGTCTTGGTCGGCGGCATCGCCATGGTGGTGCTGGGGGCCGGTGCGGTGGGCGGCTACAAGGCGCTGAACAGGCCCAAGTTCGCCGACGTCGTGGCGGTGAAGGAGGTCACGCAGACCGTGGTGACGCCGCGCGAGGAGTGCCACGACGTGCAGGTGCAGCGGCAAGCCCCGGTGCAGGACGAGCATCGCGTGGCCGGCTCCGTGATCGGTGGCGTGGCCGGCGGCCTGCTCGGCAGCACGATCGGTGGCGGCAAGGGCAAGACCCTGGCCACCGTGGCCGGCGCCGCGGCCGGCGGATATGCCGGCAACCAGGTGCAGAAGAACATGCAGCAGAAGGACGTGGTCACCAGCACCGAACGCCGCTGCACGACCGTGCACGACAAGTCGGAGAAGCTGCTCGGCTACGACGTCACCTATCGTCTCGACGGCAAGGACGGTGTCGTGCGCATGTCGTTCAAGCCCGGCGCCACGCTGCCGGTGAAGGACGGCCAGATCGTGACGACGCTGCCCGAGGCCAAGTCTTAGGCACCATGACGCGCGACGAGTGGCTCGGCCAGTTCGAGGATGAACTGAAGAAGCTGCGGCCGCACGTCGGCGATCGGCTGGCGCACACGCTGGCGCTGCAGAAGTTCGACCTCAAGCAACACCCGCGCGACCTCGCGCGCGCGTACGACAGGGGACTGCGCGATGCGCAGGCCACGGTCGCGCCCAAGAAGAAGGCCCGGTGACAGACCGGGCCAAGCCTGTTGCCAGAGGAAGGAGACTCAGGCCATGGACAGCAGCAGGCGAACCCACTGTATGCCCGCGCGCGCCAAAGGGGCGCCCCTGAGATGAGGGGCGGCGCGGTAGCGGGTGGGCCTGGCACCCTCGATGGCTGAGAAGCAGGCCGGAGCCTAACGACGCGGGCGGCACCGGGACGACGTCGCGAACGGCCTTCGCGGCGAGAAATCGGTCACGATCGCGACGGGTCACGTCCCCGATGCGGTGGATTACTGCGCACCCGCGTGCCGGCGCAAGATCGCCGCATGGCACGAAGTGACTACGTCTTCGGCTACGAGGCGGAACCCGCTGACGAACGCCCGACCGACTACCGGACCACGAGCTTCGGTGCATCGGGCATGGCGTCGCTGTACACGGCTCCCGCGCCGTGGCATGCAAGCCAGCGTTCGACGTTCGATGCACCGAGCCACTCGATCGATCGCGTACGCGAGCGCCGCGAGCAACGGCGCCTGAAGTCGCGCGTGGCAGTGCTGGTGTCACTGTTGGCGGCGGTCGGAGTGGCGGCGATCGCGATGCTCGTCACGCGCGCATAGCGCGCCGCGCTCGTCTCTGCAGCGACTGGCATCGCGCCCGGTCCAAGCGCGGGCGGCCCACTCGTGCTCGGGCCACCGCTGGGCCTTGGTCCGGGCCGCCTTGAGCTTCGCGGAACTCCGCAGCCCCTGCAGATGTCTGACCGCGGCACTCGCCTGGGAGTACCCTGTCACGTTGTCGGAAGCCGGAGTTCTCGGTGGAGTACCAACCGCCTGCACGAGACTTGCGGTGTCCGCGTTGTCAGGGCCCGGTGAATCGCATTCGTCGACGCCCGGTCGATCGGATCGTCAGTCTGTTCACGCCGATTCGGCGATATCAGTGCGCACACTACTGCGGATGGGTGGGCAACATTCGCCGAGCCGGCCGCGCCGCAGCCGGAGCTTCACCCGGTCTTCGAAATCACTGACCCCAGGAGCGCGCGGCCTGGCCTCGACAAAAGCGAACCCAACGCCTCGTGCGCTTGGAAGCATCTCGTGCAGCAGTTCGAGCCGCTTGGCTGCGAGCTTCTCAGTAGCGCGAGAGAACCCAGTCAGGTTGCCGCCCGGCCGCGCCAACGTGACGACGAGTCCGAGACCCACAGGATCCGAAACTCGCCAGAAGACGACAGGAGTGCTGAGGCCG